>CAIMMQ010000100.1 GCA_903842675.1 uncultured Actinomycetes bacterium | reverse complement strand
GCCGATGATGTGGCAGAAGCAATTCGTTGGAGCGTTATGTTGCCGAGCCACTTTAATGTTGACTCACTTGTTATTCGGCCACTTGCACAAGCAGCACAACACAAGGTGCATCGCATCAGCAAGTAATTCATTTTTCAGAGCTTCATCTCCTCGACAATCGATCCAAATGAATTAAGTATCTTGGGACTGCGAGCAAAATCTAAAGTTTGGTTGAAGTTGGCTCGGTTCTTCCTTGATATTTTCCGATTGATTCTTGGCCCAGAATCACCAAGTCAAAGTGTTGCACGCGAACGAATTGCTCGAATAACTAGCCAATAAAGGCTGCGTGATCCACTTTTAAGCAACGATTCATCACAACACCAATTCCCATATTTCTAGCATGCGCCGCTAGCCCCTCATCTTCCAGGCCGAGTTGAAGCCAAATGTTTTTAGCGCCAATAGCCTCGGCCTCTGCAAATACTTCTGGTAGGTCAGATGTTTTACGAAACACATCGACGATGTCTATTGGGACTGGAATGTCGGAGAGAGCAGCATAAACTTTTTGGCCGAATAGCTCTGAGAGAAGTGGATTGACTAGGAAGACTTCATAGGACCCGGTATCGATTAGGTACCTTGCAACACCATGACTCGCGCGATCGGGTTTGTCAGAGACACCAACTACCGCAATGGTTTTTGCCTGCCTTAAGAGGCTTGCGATTTCATCCATGCCTAGATGCTAGTGGTTGCGGATAAGATGGGAACATGGAACAGAAGATGCCGGCGCTATACATAGGTCACGGTGCGCCACCTTTGCTTGAGGACCCAATCTGGAGTAGCGAGCTGGCTGGCTGGTCAAAAGAGTTAGCAAAGCCAAAGGCTATTTTGATTGTTTCTGCGCACTGGGAATCTGCGCCACTGACAATCGGTGCAACCGAAACTGTTCCACTGATTTATGACTTCGGTGGCTTTGCGCCGAAGTATTACAACATTCAATACAGTGCGCCTGGTGCACCAGAACTTGCTGCCCGGATCAAAGGGTTGATGGGCGAGCATGTAGCAGAACAACCTAAACGCGGTCTGGATCATGGTGCCTATATCCCTTTGATGAAGATGTATCCAAATGCCGATATTCCAGTTTTACAGATGTCGATACCAACACAGGATCCGGAAAAACTATTTGCAATTGGTAAGAAATTGGCACCACTTCGCGACGAAGGAATCTTAATTATCGGTAGTGGATTCTTAACTCATGGTCTCCCATATCTAAAAGAATTCAGAATTGAAGCAACGCCGCCAGGTTGGAGCATTGAATTTGATCTGTGGGCCAAAGAAGTCTTAGAGCGTGGCGCCATCGATGAACTGATGAACTACAAGGCGCTCGCACCCGGGCTGCCTTACGCACACCCAACAGTTGAGCATTTTGCGCCAATATTTATAACACTTGGTGCCGCAGAGGTCGCTGATGCTGCGCCCAAGATGGCAATTGAAGGTTATTGGATGGGGCTTTCAAAACGATCTTTCCAGGTGGCGTAATAATTTCGAATTAGCTTGCGTAGAAGCGGCCCAAGAAATCTTTTTTGTATTCGGCGAAGTCACCACTAATTATTGTGGTTCGCATCTTTTCAACTAACCGCACAATAAATCGTTCATTGTGAATGGTTGCAAGGGTGGAGGCCAACATCTCCTTGCTGCGGAATAAGTGATTTAGATAGGCAGCTGTGTAGTTCTTGCAGGTATAGCAGTCGCATTCTTCATCAATTGGATTGAAGTCTCGATTAAATTTCGCGTTTGTTAAATTGACACGACCCACATTGGTGAAAACCGCACTCGTTCTGGCCTGCCTTGAAGGTGCTACGCAATCAAAAGTATCGGCCCCATTTTCGACTCCGACAAAGAGATCATCTGGTTCGCCTATTCCCAGCAAATGCCGTGGCTTATTTTCTGGCAACTCTTGCGTCATCCAACCCACGATGGTTCCTAAGCTCGCCTTATCTAACGCGCCACCAAGTCCAAAGCCATCAAAGCTGACACCTTTAATCTCCATGGAACCCAGATCCTTAGCCGCTTTGCGCCGAAGGTCTTCGTATTGCGCACCTTGCAGTACGCCCCAAAGTGCTTGGTAGGGCTTGGTACTTCGCTCTTTTGTAAGTCGATCATGTTCAACCAAGCAACGCTCGGCCCATAATCGTGTTCGCTCTAAGGATTTCTCTTGATATTTTCTGGTGTTATGCAATGTGGTGCACTCGTCGAAAGCAAAAATAATATCTGCGCCGAGTTGATGCTGAACTTGCATCGAAATTTCTGGAGTAAAGCGGTGCATCGAGCCATCAATATGGGATTTAAAAGTTACGCCATCATTATCAACGTGAGCTAGTCGTTCCTTTTTATCGGCAATTACTTCATCGGAACGAAAAGTTTCATCGTTCATTGCGATGACCTTTTTAAAACCTACGCCGAGTGAGAGAACTTGGAAGCCGCCGCTATCTGTATAAGTTGGGCCAGGCCAGTTCATGAATTTTCCAAGGCCACCTGCGGCGTCAACAATTTCTGGGCCAGGTTGTAGATACAGGTGGTAAGCATTTGCAAGCAGGGCTTGCGAGCCCAAATCCTTCATTGATTCCGGCAAAACTGATTTAACTGTTGCCTTTGTCCCTACCGGAATGAAGGCAGGAGTTTGGATTTCACCGTGCGGAGTTGTTATTACGCCCGCACGGCCACCCTGATCGGAAAGTTGTTTTCCGACCTTAAAGTTAAAAATGTTAGACGAGTTTTCCACTGCCCTTAATCAAGCTTGCATTGCCGACACTTACAACGATATCGATGGTGTCGCCCGCTTTTCCTGGACAAGAAAGTGCCCAGCCAATGTTGAACATTTTTCCAACAGGAAGTGGAGTTTGTGGTGCACCGTTTACATGGTTATCGCCATCGAAGATATCGGCGCAGGCACCTGAAGGAGTAGTTCCTTCTACAACAAGAGTTCCTAGATCAAGATCTGATTTGCCACCGTTGGTAACTTGAAGTGTGAAGCCTTCAAAAAGTTGTCCTGGGATTTGACCAGATGCAAAGTGTCCTGGGACAAATGTGCTTGGTGCAGTAATTGTGTAAGTCGTGCCATCTGCAAGTGCTAGCGGACTTCCGAAAGCGCCAGCGACTTTAGGGGCTGCTGTTGGCTCTGGTGTGAATGTGCCAACTGCGGTTTCCTTAGTTGAATTGCCACAGCTTGTTAGCGCTAGTGCGATTATTAGGGCGCCAGCGGAAGCAATAAATTTGTTGGATGATTTAACTGACATATCAAACCTCTCAAGTTACTCGAGCCGCTAGGGCCACTAGATTTACTAGGGCCGCTAGAGCAATTGTTAAAGCCTACGGATGGGCGATCTGCCCAGGGTCGAACCAATGATTTCAGTATACGACAGCGAATGGCGATTTGGCGGTTATGCTTTCGCTATGGCCTCTACGATACGTAAATCGCGAGCCCGATCCTCCGCAAAAGCGGCGTCATCGGGGTCTACTGGACCGATTGTCGGGCGCAGTCCACGCCAGATTGCTTGGCTTCGTTTTAAACGAAATCGTGTCGGCGTTATTTCAGCTGGAATAAGCATTGGCGTCATCTTGCTTTCGCTACTAGCTCCGATTGTTACTCGGATCCTTAGAGTTGATCCAAATACTCTTCACTTAAATATTCTTGATGAAACTGGAATTCCAAAGTTGGCACATGGTGGAATCGGTATCCACCATCCACTTGGACTTATTCCAGGTACTGGCCGAGATTTGCTGGCACAACTTCTTTATGGATCTCGAATCTCTTTCATGGTGGCAATAATTTCTACTTTCCTTGCGCTATTTATTGGTTTGGTTCTAGGCATCGTAAGTGGCTATTACCGCGGCCGAGTTGATGCTGTCATTAGTCGCACAATTGACTTCCTTCTTTCCTTCCCTTCCTTCTTTATGATCGTTGCGTTAAGCACGCCAATGGTTGCCCGAATTGAACAGACTGGACTCGCAAAAGGAAATACCGCCCGCATTGTCTTTTTAATTTTCTTTCTCTCGTTCTTCGGCTGGCCATACTTTGCTCGGTTAATCCGTGCGCAAACCCTTTCACTTCGCGAGCGCGATTTCGTAACAGCGGCTCAAGCAATGGGCGCAAAAAGTAGTCGAATTGTTTTCAAAGAGTTGTTGCCAAATCTCTGGGCGCCGGTAATTGTTTTCGTCTCGCTGTCATTGCCGGGTTACTTGGCAGCCGAATCCGTTTATTCATATCTTGGACTTGGAATTCAACCACCTGCTTCAACTTGGGGAATTTTGTTATCCAATGCGACGAGGTTCGTAACAACCATGCCGCAATTCTTTGAAATTGTTGCGGGGTCCTTGGTCCTAGTAGTCCTTGCCTTCAACCTTACGGGTGATGCGATACGCGATGCCCTTGACCCAAGAAATGACCGCTAGCTTTTATAACGAATAGTTATAACCCAATTTCCCCTGCGTGGTGCGATTCAATCACCCTGTTTTGTGAACAGTAGAGACTTACTTTCGAGCCCATTAGGTGGTTAACTTCCACCTAATCGGGCATCCCTCATGCCCCTTCTCGGTAGCAATTGAAAGGAATCAAAATATGAGCAGATTTACTGCTTCTCGTAAAGTTGCAGCTGTCACTGCGGCAATTGCGCTTTCAGTTTCAACAGCACTCGTGTCTGGTGGACTAAGTGCAAGTGCAGCAACAACTCAACCTGTTTCTGGAGGAACCCTCACACTCCTCGAGCACAACCCACGTTTGGATGCACTTGATCCAACTCGTATTTATACCGGTCGCGATATTTCTTTCGAAACTGCTTTCTTTGTTAGAACTCTAGTTTCATACAAGCACGTTGCTGGCCCAACAGGCACCAGCTTGGTACCAGATCTAGCAACAAACACTGGTATCCCAAGTAACAATGCCAAGACATGGACATTCACATTGCGTCCAGGTTCAAGTTTCCAAGATGGTAAGCCAATCACCTGTGCCGATGTTAAATACGGAGCATCACGTGTATTCGCTCAAGATGTTGTGCCAGATGGTCCAACTTATTTGATCAACTGGTTGGATATCCCATCAGATGTTAAGGGAAATCCAGTTTATGTTGGCCCTTACAAGTCTGATGCAATTGGTACTGCGGCTTATGACAAGGCAGTTACTTGCTCAAAAGATAACCGCACCATCACATTCCATTTGAAGCAATCTGTTGGTGACTTCAACTACTTGGCTTCATATCCAGTAATTTCACCAATCCAGAAGTCAAAAGACACTGGTGACAAGTACGACCTAATGCCACAAGCAACCGGTCCATACATGATCAAAGAGAACAACAAGACTCACCTCTTGCTAGTTCGTAACCCAAAGTGGAACAAGGCTTCTGACCCAATCCGTACTCCTTATCCAAACGAAGTAGTTCTTAACTTCGGTATGGATCAAGAAGTTATCGATCAGATCATGTTGTCTGACAGCATTGTTGGCGCCATGAACTTTGATGGTCCGCTTCCAACCAACCTAAACAAGTTCTTCCACGGAACTTCATTTAAGGGCGGAAAGTTCAACGAAGATTCTGCATTCGTTGGTTACATTGCATTTAACGTAGCGAAGATGCCTTGTCTGGAAATTCGTAAGGCGATGTACTACGCACGTGATGCCAAGGGTCTCTTGGATTACGCCGGTGGACCTGAGTACAACGGTGCTTATGTGAAGAGCCTAAACAGCCCACTAAACACAGTTGACTACGCGCCAAACGGCCTCTGGGGCCCAGGTGCAGCAAACTGGCAGCCATCAGGAAACGTTGCATACGCACAATCTCTAATGGATCAAGCAAAGACTACTTGCCCAGATGAGTACAAGCGCGTAACAACATCTGGTGTAACAATTGACGTTCGTCAATCTGCAACACTTACCGACACAATTCCTATCAACCAAGCAGCATGGGCCCGCGTTGGCATCAAGGTCAACTACAACCCAATCTCTGCTGGTTATTACCCAACAGTTATGAACCCTGCGAAGCAGAGCGATCTGTCTTCCTCAGGTTGGTCACAAGATTGGCCAAACGCATCAACTGTTATCCCACCTCTGTACACACCTGAAGGCGGTTTCGACCTATCTCAGAACACAAAGGAAGCTATTTATCCAGCGTTCCACAAGGCAGTGCAGGTTGCGATTGGTAACTCAAATCGTCAATCACAAGCTGCTCAGTGGAAGGCGCTAGAGAAGCAAGCTGCTGCACAATTCTGGGTACTTCCAACCCTTGGTATCAAGGAGCAATATGTTTGGAATACCGGAGTTCACGGTTCTTACTTCTGGTTGCCACAAGCAACCCCAGACTTCACAAAGCTCTGGGTATCAGGAAGCTAATTACCACCTCTTAAATTAGTAATTAATTTAAGGTCGAAATTGAACCTTGGAGCGGGTTGCACCGAAAGGTGTGACCAACTTCAAGGTTCATTTCAAGTAGCAATCCTTTTTAGCGCTCTATAGTTGCCAAATTAGAATTCAAGCAGGAGGTTGACTGTGTTTACATTTGTTTCGCGTCGACTTTTTTATGCTGCCATAACCCTTTTGATCGTATCGATGGCTGTGTATGCGATATTTGCACTTTTGCCATTTGATCCAGCCGCGCTTACCTGCGGTCAGCATTGCAATAAAATTGTTATTGAAGCAAACCGTCATCGTTTAGGTTATGACAAATCACTTTGGGATCAATACTGGTTATTCCTTCACGGTATTTTTGCCGGACGGAATTATGGAACAGGGGCAGTTGCATTTAATTGCCCAGCCCCAGCACTTGGTTATTCTTACAATGAAAATAAATGCGTCACTCAGATGCTCGCTGATACTTTGCCAATTACGCTAAACCTAGCTATCGGAGCGTTAATTCTTTGGTTAATAATCGGCGTTGGTCTTGGAATTATTGCCGCCAGATTTAAAGGCAGATGGCCAGATACGGCAAGCACGATCTTCGTACTTCTCGGGACCTCACTCCCTGTTTTTGTTACGGGCCTGTTCTTACTTATTTGGATCACAATTCGGTGGAACATCATC
>CAIMMQ010000099.1 GCA_903842675.1 uncultured Actinomycetes bacterium | reverse complement strand
TAAGCATCCATCATTCCAACAAGAGTGCTGCCAAGTGAAACTGGATCCATCGGTTGGCTTTCTAATAATGGGGTATTCCCATGGCCCGGCAGATCAACGGTAATTATTTGAAACTTTTTCGCTAACTTTGGAGTGATCAACTTCCAGGTTGTACTTGCTGAGCCCATGCCATGAATTAGTAAAAGTGGTTCGCCTTCTCCAGTTACTTCACTCCAGAAACGTTTGGTGGCCACGCTTATTCACCTACGACCATTGGTGTCGCACCTGTTTTGTTCTTTAATTCTGCAAATGATGTTGGAAAAACTGCGTGTGCGTGGCCTGCAGCAGCCCATACAACATCAAAAGCATCGAGCGCTTGGTCAATAATAATTATTTCTGGGGGAGTGAGCCAGCCAAATGGTGATACGCCTCCAATAGAGATTCCAGAAGCGTTCTTTACAAAATCAGCATCCGCACGATGCAACTTTTCAACACCTAAATTATTCGCCACTAAATTTGCATCAACTCTATGTGCGCCAGAAGTTATAACTAATAATGGATTACCACTTGGGAGTTTGAATACAATCGAGGAAGCAATCTGACCAGCGGTTACGCCAAGAGCGGCAGCAGCTTCGGCGGCCGTGCGTGCGCTATCGGATAGGACTTTAACTTCTCCCATAACGCCAAGTGCTTGCATGACTTGCTTAATCCGTTGAACGGATTGATTTTGTAGGACGGACTCCATTGTTGGAGTTTAGCGGGCGAACTTCCACTAGGATAATTAGCGGACTTCCACTAGGATAATTAAATGCGTAAAACTTTGAACTTGCTGGCTGGCGCTTCGCTGATTGCATTAATTTTAACTGGGTGCGGCACCGTAAAATCAGCGCCAATAAATTCAAAACCAGCGGTTGGCCAAGGGATTGCGGCTCGTGGTGGTGGTTCATATCTAAACCAACCGATTCCAAGCAACGTTTTAAATCTCTCGCTATTTGATGCCCAAGGCAAAAAATTTACGTTGGCATCACTTAAGGGCCAAAGCGTTGTAATAACCAACTTTTTAACATCTTGCCAGGAAATTTGCCCAATGACTTCGGCGAACATGCGCGATATTGGTGATGCGGTTATGAAGGCTGGTGCTAGTTCAAAGATAAAAGTTGTTGAGGTTTCTGTTGATTCCGAGCGCGATATTCCAACTCGGTTAGCCGCCTATCAATCGCTCTACCAAGATACAAATTGGACGCTTGCTTCCGGATCCAGCGCTGATCTAAAAACTTTCTGGACCTACTTCGGAGCACCAGCTAATCGATCAATATTTTCCAAAGCCGAGAGCGCCAAAATGCCCATGGATTGGCAAACGGGAAAACCAGTTACATATGACATGAGCCATGCGGACTTAGTACTAATCGTTGATGATCAATTAAATTGGCGCTGGCTCGATTTGGGTTCACCAAATATTGGTAAGGCAACTATTCCTGCAAAGCTGAAGTCGTTTTTAAGTGCAGACGGTCTGAATAATTTAGCGAAGCCAGAAGAACCAACCTGGACTACAACTGCCGTCTTCTCGGCCTTGACCGACATAACCGGCGTGAAGTTTTAAATTAGATCCAAGTCTTTACGATTGTGAATATCGCAATCGCAAAAAGCAGGAAAGCAAAGGATTTGCGAAGGATTTTTGTGGGCACCTTCGAACTGTGATGTGAAGCGAAGATTGAAACAACAATCGCAGCAAAACCAATTGTTATAGGAGTGGTCCAGTTGATTTCGTGCCAAATGCTGTGATGTGCCAAAAAGGAGGTAAAGCAGTTCAAGGAAATTATTAAAAGCGAAGTACCAGCAGCTTTGTTATGTGGGGTGTTAAAGCCCAGAACCAGAACAGGAATGGCAAGGAAGCCGCCACCAATTCCGAATATGCCGGTCATCGCACCAATCACCAGCGAAATTCCAAGAAGTGTAAGTAGTGGAATTCGCTTCTCAATTTGATCACTGATCGGAGCGCGAAGCATTGATATTCCGGCGGCAGTCAGGATTAGCGCAAACCCAGTCAGAATAAAGGTATCTGGCAGATTCTTGGCCACAACAGCGCCACCTAGATTTGTTACCAAGCCGAGTGCCCAAACCGCGAAGGCTTCTCGAATCAGTACTTCACCTTTTCGAATCTTTGGGATAACTCCAGATAGCGCAGCTAAGAAAACAACAGCAAGCGCAGCAGTTGTGGCATGGATCGGATTGAAGTGAAAAATGTAGAGCAAGATTGGCACTGTGAGC
>CAIMMQ010000098.1 GCA_903842675.1 uncultured Actinomycetes bacterium | reverse complement strand
TTAGGACGGGTACCAGCAACACTCACGCAGGAACCAAAGTATCTACTCCAAGGAATGGACGAAGTGCCTGTGGCACATTTACTGAACCATCTGCGTTCTGATGATTCTCAAGTATTGCAACAATCATGCGTGGTACTGCGACAAGAGTGCCATTAAGTGTTGCTACTGGCTTAGTTCCATTCTCGTCGCGGTAACGAATGTTCAAGCGGCGGGCCTGAAATTCAGTGCAGTTTGAGGTACTTGTTACTTCACGATAAGTACCTTGGGTTGGAATCCAAGCTTCACAGTCAAACTTACGAATAGCACTTGCACCAAGATCGCCAGAGGCAACATCAATTACGCGGAACGGAATCTCCATCGCCTTGAGGAAATCTTTCTCCCATTCAAGTAAGCGCAGGTGTTCGGCCGCAGCATCTTCGGGTTTAATAAAAGTAAACATCTCCACTTTATCAAATTGATGTACGCGAATAATTCCACGTGTGTCCTTGCCGTAAGTACCAGCTTCACGGCGGAAGCAAGTTGAATAACCGGCATAACGAATTGGTAAATTCTCGAGGATTTCATCCATGTGATACGCAGCAAGTGGAACTTCACTTGTGCCGACTAAGTACATGTCATCTGCTGCTAAGTGATAAACGTTTTCAGCAGCCTGGCCAAGAAATCCAGTGCCCTCCATTGCTGGTGGGTTTACAAGTACCGGTGGAATTACTGGGATGAAGCCTGATTTTACGGCGGATGTGATTGCGTAATTAACAAGTGCAAATTCAAGAAGTGCACCAACACCAGTTAAATAGTAAGAGCGAGAACCAGAAACTTTTGCACCGCGTTCGGTATCAATTGCTTTTAATATTTTTCCGAGTTCTACGTGATCTTTAGGCTCAAAGCCAGCCGCTTTAAAATCACGTGGTGTTCCAATCTCTTCAATGACTACAAAATCTTCTTCTCCGCCAACTGGAGCTTTGAGATCAATGAGATTCGCAATTTGGAGTAATAATGAATTGGTTTTTGCTTCGGCTTCCCCGCGCTTAGCATCTGCTGCTTTTACCTGAGTTGCGAGCGCCTTCGCGTTCTCCAAGAGGGCGGCCTTCTCATCACCTTTTGCACTACCTACCGCTTTGGAAAGCGTGTTTTGTTCAGCGCGTAAAGTTTCAAATTCGGTAATAGCAACTCGGCTTGCCGAATCCGCAATTAATAGTTGATCAACGATCGCAGGATCTTCACCGCGGACTTTTTGCGAGTGCTTGACGGCATCTGGGTTATCACGCAAAACTTTTAGATCAATCACAACTCTTAGCCTACCGATTAATTCGTTTTGCCTACGCGTGGATAAGAACCAAGCAACCTAATGTCCTCGCAAATTGCGGCTACGCCAGCAACGGCTTGCTTCACACGCGGATCATCGATGTGCCCTTCGGCATCGATTATGAAGTGATAGTGGCCAAGTTCTAGACCGGTAGGACGCGACTGAATAAAAGTCAGGTTTACATCGCGCTTGGCAAATTCGGTGAGAATTTCTAGCAGCGCACCCGCGTGATCGATTCCGATAAATGCTGCAAGTGAAGTTCGATCGTTTCCGGTTGGGGCTGGAAGTGAGCCTGGCTTTTCAACAACAACAAAGCGGGTAACTGCGCCATTGTTATCACCAATATCTTTTGCAATAACTTTTAAGCCGTATTTTTCGGCAGCAATTTCGGCAGCAATAGCCGCGTCATAATTTCCATCGCTTAAACCTTTGGCTGCTGCTGCAGTTGATGGAGTTTCAATAACCTCAGCACCAGGAAGCTCGCGCGCTATGTATGAGCGACATTGAGCTTCGGCATGTGGATGTGTTGCAATCTTAAGAATTGGTTTCCCAACTTGCTCTGGCAAAACCATAAGTGCGAAGGAGACAGGTAGCACTGTTTCAGCAGTTACAACGAGCGGAGTACCTGTTGCGAGTTCATCGAGAGTGCGTGCAACAACTCCTTCTACCGAATTTTCAATTGGTACGAGAGCTTTTTCAGCCTGACCATTGCGGACTGCATCGAGTGCCGCAGTTACATTTGCATAAGGAGCTAGAACGTCATCCGCTCTTGTTATTTGGCGAAGCGCCGCTTCAGTAAAAGTCCCTGAAGGTCCTAGATATGCATATGTGCTCACTGGCTAAGAGTAACCGAGCGCCCTTCGTGCTTGTGCCGGG
>CAIMMQ010000097.1 GCA_903842675.1 uncultured Actinomycetes bacterium | reverse complement strand
TTTATGAAGAACGGTTGCCATCCGGCGTTCGATCTCCAAAATAAATTCGAAATCCTTGTTATCGGAATCGGTAGCAATCTCCAAAACTCGATCTAGCGTATTCAAACCCTCTTCTTCTTGGCCGGCAATTATCTGAGCCTTTCCAAGTTCGAGTAGTGAATAAGTTTCCCGATGGTTGTCATGCGCAGTGATAAAAACATCGAGTGATTTCTGGGCTGAAAGAATTGCACTTTCGCCATCGCCAAGTTCAACCAAACAATGAGCGATCTTCTGGTCGCAACGAGCGACGTTTATCACTTCTTTCAATTTCTTAAAGAGCGCCCGAGCTTCGCGAAATGATTCCAAAGCTTCTGCAAAATTACCGAGTTCGCGCTGAGCACATCCGATTAAATGCAGATCATTTGCTGCGCCGCTATCGTTTCCTTCAACAAGATGTTCCTGAACGCAATCAGTCATGCATTCGATTGTTTTTTCATATTCTTTAGAACCAAACCACCATTCACCAAGTGTGCAAGCAAGATCAATTGCAAGTGGCGATTTTGATTCACGCAAAATTTCAACTGCCTTACTCATCGCGTTAGCAGCTTCAGTCATTCGCTTAAGTTGGTTTAAGTTATAACCAATCGCAGAATAAGCCTGGGCTAAACCATCTGATGGAACGATAGGGCCGAGTTGTGAATAAATATCTCGTGCGGTTTCGGCGAGTGCAAGCGCTTCGTCATATTGACCGCGCGCGTAAATGCGTGCACTTAATTCGTAATAAGTATTAGCGCGATCGATACCTTCTACTTCTGGAATTCGCTCCCAAAGCATTTCCTCAGTAATGATGTCATCTGAGTTTGTATCGTCGTCTTCGCTCAAGTTTTCTCCCGTTCGCTTTGGAGTATCTTAATAAGTCCGTAAGAAGGGGGAAACTTCCGTGCTAAAACAGTAGCAAGTACTCTCAGGAAAGGTGGGCTGGCGAGCCACACCTCGCGGAGTATCCTTCCAGTGTGAGCATATCCAGACGTAGTTTTCTAACTGGCAGCGCCCTTGCCATAGCGGGGCTTGTCGAAAGCCCTCTCGCAGCAATCGCAGCTTCGGCCAGTCCGGATATCACTCATGGCCCAAGATCCGCCGGAAATATTGCACTGACCTTTCATGCGGCAGGTGAACTAGCAATTGCACATGCAATATTAGATATTTTAGATTCTACGAAGACGCCGATCTCAGTCTTTGCCGTTGGAACATTTTTAAAATCAGAACCTGCCATTGCCAAAAGAATTATTAGCGCCGGTCACGATCTCGGAAATCACACAATGACCCATACCCAAATGAAAACAATTTCAGCTGCAAAGGTTGACTCAGAAATTCTTGGCTGCGCAAACGAACTAAAGAAATTAACTGGGACTCATGGCAAGTGGTTCCGGCCATCCGGAACGCAATATTCAACAGCCTTGATAAGAAAAACCGCCAGCAAATATGGTTATAAACATTGCATCTCATACGAAGTTGATTCCAAGGATTATCAAGATCCTGGTAAAGCCGCAGTGATATCTAATGTTCTGGGCAACGCTAAAAATGGAAGCATCGTAAGTATGCACTTTGGCCACAAAAATACGGTAGAAGCTCTTCCAACGTTATTGAAGCAACTAGAGTCAAAAGGTTTAACTCCTGTTACCTTGACGCAATTGTTAGGTCCTATTGGATGAAAAAATTTGCACTATTAATTATTTTGATAAGCGTGGGCTTAATCTCCCCCGCAAGTTCAGCAACACCACTTGCAGGTATGCCACCAGTCCTTGATCAATCTGACATATATGCAGCTGATCGGCCAAATGCACTAAGTCCTGTTGTTAAAGATATGCCAGAGCGCGTTTATGTCCCGAACCACTCATCAAACACTATTTCGGTAATCGATCCTAAAACATTTAAAATTGTCGCAACTTGGAAAACTCCTGCTGGGCCACAACATGTCGTTCCGTCATGGGATTTAAAGACGCTCTGGGTTAATGACAACGCAGGTAATTACTTAACACCAATCGACCCCCTAAAGGTAAGTATTGGTAAGTCAATTTATGTGCACGATCCATACAATCTATATTTCACACCTAACGGCAAATATGCGATTGTCATGGCGGAATCCGATAAAGAAATGGTTTTTCGAGATCCCCACACCATGGCTATAAAAAAGACGGTACCAGTTCAATGTGATGGCTTAAATCATGCAGACTGGACTAAGGATGGAAACTTTTTTGTTGCTACTTGTGAATTCAGCAGCCAACTAATCCTTGTGAACACCGCGAGTATGAAGGTTGTTAAGTATGCCAAATTGCCGACAACGTACGACAAAACGCCAATGCCGCAAGATGTAAAAATTTCACCAGATGGCAGCACTTTCTATATCGCCGACATGATGTCTAATGGTGTTTGGACAATGCCGGCAGATAAATTTGGAGAGTTCGGTTTTATCAAAACTGGAAGTGCGGCTCACGGGCTGTATGTAACTCGAGATTCCAAGACCTTACTAATTACTAACCGCGGTGAAGGTAGCGTTTCCGTTCTGCGCTTTAGTGATAATAAGTTGATCGCGAAATGGAAAATACCTGGAGGTGGCTCACCAGATATGGGTGGTGTTTCAGCTGATGGCAAACAATTCTGGGTATCTGGTCGTTATCACAATGAGGTTTATGTATTTGATATCGAACATGGAAAATTTTTGTGTAAAATAAAGGTAGGAAAAGAACCACATGGACTTTCAATCTATCCACAACCTGGCCGCTATTCACTTGGTCATACAGGAGTCTTTAGATAATGAAGTTTAAGAAAAACATTCCGACAATTATTGGTCGCCTAACTTACATAGTTGGCTTATTTGATATTTTTGCAAATATCATCCGTCCTTTTAAGTTACCGGCAAAGCGCATTGATGGATACCTACCTATTTTTATTAATTCAACTGCATTTGCGACGGCAGTTTTTACCGGCTTAGCCCTACTAATTTTGGCTCGGGGATTAACTCGGAAAAAGCGTCGGGCACGCAACCTTGCAATAATTATTCTCGCTATAAACTTGGCGTCCGATCTTTTTCGATTTCATTATCACCCATTGCAACAACTCGGCGCATTCTTACTCCTAACGCTTCTCATTTTGTTTCGAAAAGAGTTTTACGCAATTTCAGATCCAACTACTAAATTCGCTCCGATTCGAGCCTTCATCTACTCAATTTTAGTGATGCTTCTATTTGGATTGGTTGTCATTTATTTTCGTCACGGTGATCAGATTGTAGGAAAACCCTCCTTTGCAAATGTACTTCTAACTGTCGTTGAAGGAATGGTTGGTATCACCGGCCCCGTTAGATTTGCTTCCGATCGCATAACCGACACGGTCGGCGTAGCTCTTGCTGCCTTTGGAATATTTACTTTAATTTTTCCGCTCTGGTTATTTGTACGCCCCATTAAACCTGAACCAAAGATGAGCGAAGAAGAATTAGAGCTCGTAAAGAGCTTGGTCATGCGCGATGAAGATCAAGATTCGCTCGGCTACTTTGCAACACGTCGAGATAAGAGTGTTATTTGGTCTGATAATAAAAAGGCTGGGATTGCTTACCGAGTTCAAAATGGCGTAATGCTCGCAAGCGGGGATCCGTTTGGGGAATACAGTCTTTGGGGCGAAACAATTGAGAAGTTCTTGGCTTACTCATCGTTGCACGCTTGGACGCCTGCTGTTATGGGTGCAAGTGATCGAGGTGGCGAAGTTTGGGTTGAAAAGGCCAACATGCTCGCGGTCGATATTGGGGATGAAGCAATAATTAATGTTTCTGATTTCACTCTTGAAGGTCGGCCGATGGGAAATGTTCGCAACATGGTTAACCGAGTTAAGAAAGCTGGTTACTCAACTTATTCTTCTCGTTTCGGTGATTTAACACCACAGGTTCAAGAACAATTACGTGGCTTGACTAAGAAGTGGCGTTATGGCGTGGCAGAACGTGGCTTCTCAATGTCTATGGATCACTTTGGCGAAAAAATTGATAACGATGCATTTATAACCGTCGCGGAAATTAATGGTGAGGCAAAAGGAATTCTCTACTTTGTGCCATGGGGCAAAACTAAAATTTCACTCGACCGCATGCAACGCGAACGAGGCGCAGACTCTGGGCTAAATGAACTTATGATCGCGCAAACAGTTGCATACGCCCGCGAAAATGGGATCACTCATATCTCCTTAAACTTTGCCGCATTTAGATCACTCTTTGAGCGCGCAGATAAAATAAGCGCTGGACCAATTACCCGCACAACTAGAAACTTAATTAGATTCGCATCAAACTGGTTCCAGATTGAATCGCTCTATCGGTTCAACGCAAAGTTCCAACCAGAATGGCAAACCCGTTATGTTATTTATCCAAAAGCTTCAGATTTAGTGCGCGTGGGATATTCGGCGTTGCGTGCCGAGAAATTTATATCTGGATTTGGAAAACATAAGCTCCGTTAAGGCGTTGGGGTTGTAGAAACTTTCTGGTCAGCAATCCATTGAAAACCAGTGCCCACAAAAGGTTTCCAAACCTTTATATTGTGTCCGCCATTTGGGATCTCGACAATTTTTATTGGAATCAAGGCACCAGCTTTGGCTACAAAGTCATTCATCGAAGCGAATGAGAACTTATCGCGCTTAGAATAAATAATTAACATTCGTAAGTTATTTTTTGTTCCAGCCAATGAATTTGCAATGTCATACTCGGCCGTTAATACTTTTCGCTCGCGCTTATTTACTCCGGCGGAGAAAGTTGGACTGAAATATCCAGCAAGTGAAACGGCTAAGTTGTACTGGTCTTGATGGCGGACCGAAAGTTCGGCCGCACACCAACCACCGGTTGAGTATCCAAAAGTTGACCATGGGCGATTATCAATACCTAAGAATTTTGTGGCGAAGGTTTTCATGTCAGTTGTTAACCAGGTTTCAACTTCTGAAGTTCCAGGAATATTTAAGCATTCGGTATCAAGGCCAGGAACAACATTAATAGCCGGGATAATCGCAATAGTTGGTGGAACTTGGCCGGATGCCTCCATTTTTTCCAGCGTTGCAAGACCTTGTAAGACTCCAATCCAAGTTTCTGGAACCCCTGGATATCCTGGGAAAAGTTCAGTGACTTGGTAGTCAGTTCCAATGCTAGGAGTGCTGGTACTTAATAATTTATTACTTATTGCTGGCGAAGTTACAACATAAACATAATCAGAGACTAAAGAATTTGCTCCGGTGATTACTTTTTTGAAAATTAAACTTCCGCCCGAAGTTCGCGTTGCCTTGGAAACATCTTGTGCGGTTATTGCCGACACACTCTCGGGGCTCAATGCGATGCTTGCTAAATTATTCTTTGACCCAAATAAATCGCCCCAAGTGTCATAAAAGTCGCCAGCACGATTTATCGTGATACCAACAGCTGAAAATGCCAGAGCCTGGATAAGCACAAGCACAGAAACTCTGGCAAAAATGCTGCGGAATTTGCGCGCGGAAAATTTATGCCAGAAGAAAATCGTTAGGAGTAATGCAATAACCGTGGCTAGCCAGAGCGTGACTTCCGTTGTGAAACTCAATATCCCGAACACAAGCGCCTAGCCTACGTGAAATCAACAGGGTATAGTTTGCCCACGTGCGTTTCTTAAATACACCCAGCCACGATCTCACCTATGACGATGTTTTCATGGTGCCGAGTCGTTCCGAAATTGCAAGCCGGATGGATGTTGATCTGGCATCGCACGATGGAACCGGAACAAGTATTCCAATTGTTGTTGCAAATATGACAGCAATTTCTGGTCGCCGAATGGCAGAGACCATCGCTAGACGTGGTGGCATTGCAGTTATTCCACAAGATATTCCGATTCAAGTTGTTAGTGATGTCATCAAATGGGTGAAATCACGCCATATATTTTTTGATACACCAGTCACACTTTCCCCTACCGAGACTGTTGCAGATGCAATTGACCTACTAAATAAGCGTGCCCACGGTGCACTTATTGTTGTCGAAGATGGCAAGCCAGTTGGAATTGTTACCGAAGCAGATTGTGACCGAGTTGATCGCTTTACCCAACTTCAGCAAATAATGAGCAAAGACCTTGTTACTTTGCCAGATTCCATTGAGCCACGAGCTGCCTTCGATTTCTTAAATACTGAACGCCGCCGTCTGGCACCAGTGGTAGATAAATCCGGGAAATTAGTTGGCATTCTTACCAAGACAGGTGCGCTACGCGCCACGCTTTATCAGCCAGCTCTCGATGCCAATTCTAAGTTACGCATTGCTTGCGCAGTTGGAATTAATGGCGACGTTGCAGCAAAAGCCAAAGCGCTAATCGATGCCGGTGCTGACGTTCTTGTTGTTGATACAGCACATGGCCATCAAGTAAAGATGATAGAAGCTTTAAAACTTATTCGCGCGCTCTCACCGAAAATTCCTCTTGTCGCCGGCAATGTTGTTACTGCAGCAGGCACCAAAGATTTAATTGAAGCCGGTGCTGACATTATTAAAGTCGGCGTTGGCCCAGGTGCGATGTGTACAACTCGCATGCAAACCGGCGTTGGCCGACCACAATTTTCTGCCGTCCTTGAGTGTGCTGCCGAGGCTAAGAAACACGGCAAGCATGTTTGGGCAGACGGTGGTGTTCGCCATCCGCGCGATGTTGCTTTGGCACTTGCCGCAGGTGCCTCGCAAGTAATGATTGGCTCATGGTTCGCTGGAACCCTGGAATCCCCTAGTGATTTAAATCGAGATTCAAATGGTCGGTTATATAAAGAGTCTTTCGGAATGGCATCTGCGCGCGCAGTTGCAGCACGAACATCTAATGATGGCGCCTTTGATCGGGCCCGAAAAGCGTTATTTGAAGAGGGTATTTCTTCCTCACGAATGTATATCGATCCAGAGCGTCCTGGCGTTGAAGATTTACTTGATCAAATAATTGCAGGAGTTAGATCCTCATTTACTTATGCTGGTGCTACAAACATTCCAGACTTCCATGAAAAATGTGTAGTCGGAATTCAAAGCGCATCCGGTTATGCCGAAGGTCGCCCACTTCATCAAAGTTGGTAGTTAGTCGATCTCTCGTTTGGGATCTTTGCTATCGTCCCATTCTGGTTGTGGTTGGCCAAGTTTCCAGTACATGTAATAAATAAATAGCCCAAAGAATGGCCACTCGAAAACATAGAGCCAGCTTCTACTATTTCCAGCAAGTCCACGCAATAATTCAAGTACGCCCATAACCAAACAAATTGGTACAAAGATCAGCAACCATTTTCGTTTTGGATCGACTTCCTTAGTCACTGGCTTCACCGACTTCACTTAACGCTTTCTCATTGGCGAACCAGTCGTATGCCGCAGATCCAATCCACGTGGCATCAATCAACATTCCCATGGCCCACATTATTGCGCCACCTGTGTGTTGATCACTAAGCCCATTCATGTTTGACATATCCATTGGAACTGCGTGGAGCAGTTTGTTACCAGAATATAAAAAGAAGCCAGTCATCGTTTCTGGAAGCATCATCGCAAATAGAGATAGGACCCGAACTGGGTAGGCAACCATGAATGGCTTGGGATTTCCCTCTAAAACTGGGTAATAGTAAATAAAACCACCAACTAAAAACATGATGAGTTCGAGGACGTGCACATTTGGATTGCGCATTCCGGCATCAGCAAGTGGTGAGAAGTGAGTGCTAATTAGCGTTGCCAAGAAGATTGCAAAGCCAACCTCTGGGCGAAATAGCTGGCGAATGACCAGGTTTTGACCGGTACCTCGCACTACCCGTCGAACGATCGGAAACCTCGAGTCATGGGCGATCCGGATAGGTGATCCAAGAACGATTAATGGTGAAATCAACATCATGAGCGCAACGTGTTGAACCATGTGAATTGAGAAAGTTTTGACTGCCAGGTGCGGAATTGGGCCAACTAGGACAACAAAAGCGAGAAACATTGCTAAATAAAAAAAGAATTGACGAATTCTCGATATTCCACGCTCAGATGGTTTCTCAGCAAAGTACCAGCAAATTAACACTGTTAGGACGCAGGCAAAGGATAGATCCCAGAGTGGATTGAGTCTCACCTTTTTACACCAACTCCCGTCCGGTTTTGCGGATGTGAGTGCCAGCACTCAGCACTCCATACCTACTTTAGTCCTTTTCTAATTAGTTTTACAGGTGTATCCTCTATCACAGAGTGTTATTTACTTTTACATAGGGGAGAAGTCAATGATTAGCAAGAAATGACGAATACAAAGAGAGCAGCGAGCGCAATCCTTTCAACTTTACTGGGAATCGCGGTCGTAGGAGCAGTTGGGATTACGCTTCATACTTTGAGCGCAGATGCTTTGCGCGGAAAATTAGTTGCAACAAAATCAGCTGACACAATTACAGTTGATGGCAAGAATTATCCAAAAGCTTCGGTAACTATGGGTGTTTACCCAGACAGAGCAACTGCTGTCGAACATGGCTCTAAGCCGACTAAAAAAGATTATGTGCAATATGGACCATCAAACCACGTTGTTCTCCCAGCACATACATATGTAACTATGACTTTGCATGTTTATGACAGCGGTGATAAGCTGAATAACCCTTACTTTGGAAAAGTGGTTGGAACCATCGGAGGTACCATCAACATTGATGGTGTCGACGTTTCATCCGTCGCTCCTGATGCGGTTCAACACACATTCACCCTTCACGGACTTCCAACATCATCACAGGATCCGCTCTTCGTAAACGTTCCACTTCCTCACGTTGAAGTGAATGATAAAGACGAGTTCATCCCAACCAAAGATCCAGGCACAAATAACAAGGGTCACACCGTGGTCTTCTCATTCTTAACTGGTGGCAAAGGCGAGTACGTCTTTAACTGCGAGTACCCATGCGGTGATGGAACTTATGCCAATTTCGGTGCTGCTATGGGTGCCTACGGCTATATGTCAGGAAAGGTAACCGTCGCATGAGTGATCACAACGATGTACATCTAGAACCAACTCCCGGCGAACGCTTTAGCAAATTCTTAAAGCGCGGCGATATCCGTGAGACTCTTGCTTGGGCGGCTTTCTATACCGCGGTATTCGTCGTACTTGGCGCTTACTTCTATCCAAAGTGGATGCCGACAGTCATGAGTACCGACATGAAGGCCATTGAACGTTTGATGGTTGTCTTCACTTTTATCTCAGCTCCGGTCTGTGGCTTTGTAATGAGTATCTTTACTCAGACACTTCGCCATCGACATAAGGGCGATACACCTCCGCCTGATGGTCCAATGATTCGAAACAATCGGCTAGGTGTTGCAGTGTTTAGTGGCGTCGCCTCACTTTTAACCTTAACCGCAGTTATTTATGGTTTGATTGAATTAAACTCTTCTGCGGAAGCAGCAACTAAAGATGCTCCCAACGCATTAGTAGTAGAAGTAACTGGAAACCAATGGGTTTGGTCTTTTAACTATCCATCACTTGGGGTTGAATCCAATATGTTGAATCTTCCTATCGATCGGCCGGTGATTTTCCGAATTACTTCTGCTGATGTGAACCACTCGTTCTGGCCAGTTCAACTTGGCGTGAAAGCAGATGCAAACCATCTGGCAACAACGTTGGCTCAAACAACTCCAACAAAACTCGGCACCATTGATGTTAAGTGCGCCGAACTTTGTGGTCTCTACCATGCATATATGGAGACCAGCGGCGAAGTTATGACGGTATCCGATTTCAATAACTGGGTCACCGCCCAAGGAGGTCACAGCGCATGACAACTCTCAGCCAACAAGTTTCGAACCGACCAATTCCAAACCCAAAGAAGAGTCTTATTACCAGACTTAACATGGGTACCGGACTCATTGTCGGTATTGCGTTTGCACTTGCTACTTATTACAGCATGCAAACAACGCTCGATGATGCAACGCTTAACTTCCAACGTAACAACCAAGTGCTCCTTGCAACCATGTTTATGTGGAGCATCGGGTTCTTAGTTGGCATTGGCGCATTTATCGGACCTTTCCGCTGGTTAATTGGTAAGGATTTAACTGCTGAAGAGCAGCTCTACCTTGCTGGTGACGGCCAAGGAATCAAGCGTTACTTCAAATATTGCACCGACCACAAGGTCGTAGGTATCCAATACCTCTGGGGCGTTATTGCAATGCTTGCAGTGGGTGGAAGCATGGCAATGATGATTCGTACCCAACTTGCACAACCGGGCGCAAAATTCATCACGCCATCTATCTATAACTCACTAGTTGGTCTTCATGGAATCACAATGATCGTTGCAATGATCATTGTTGCTACTGGCCCATTCGGTAACTTCATCATGCCAATCATGATCGGTGCCGCAGATATGGCTTTCCCAAGACTTAATGCACTTTCTTGGTGGGTTCTTTTCACCGCGATTCCAGTGCTTTGCAGCGCATGGTTCCTTGGTGGAATTCCTACAGGTTGGACTGCTTATGCTCCGCTAAGCGTTCAAGCTGGACCGGGTATGAATGCATTTATTGCAACCATCATTATCTTTGCTGTTTCAACTGCTGTTGCTGGTGCAAACATCACTGCAACTGTTATTTCAATGCGCGCTAAGGGAATGACATGGAACCGCGTCCCAATCTTCGTGATTGGTGCGACTATCTCCGTTGCTCTCGCTGTTCCAGCTTTCCCAACCTTCATGGTTGCAATGATTCAAACCGCGATGGATCGAACTTTCCTTACCGGATTCTTCGATTCCAATGTTGGCGGAAGCGGTTGGTTATACGCCCACCTCTTCTGGATCATGGGACACCCTGAGGTTTACGTAATTCTGCTTCCAGGTGTTGCGATACTTATGGAGATCGTTCCGGTCTTCGTACGTAAACCACTCTTCTCTTACACGGCAGCCGTAGTTGGTTTTGCTGGTATCGCTGGACTCTCTGTTCTGGTTTGGGCCCACCATATGTACATGTCTGGCTGGCTCCCAATGCTTAATGGACCGTTCATGGTTACTACTGAAATGATTTCAATTCCGACCGGGCTTATCTTCTTGGTAATCCTAGGAACGCTTTGGAACGGCAAGCCTTGGCTCAAAGTTCCAATGCTTGGTGTCTATGCCTTCCTTTGGAATATGTTGATCGGTGGTATCACTGGTCTTTATCTTTCAGATGTTCCAGCAGATAACTATCTCCACGGTTCTATGTATGTAACTGCGCACTTCCATTACACGTTGATGGGCGCCGCACTTACCGGAGCTGTTGCCGGACTTTCTTACTGGTATCCAAAGATGACAGGTCGCATGCTCAACGAGCGCGCTGGCTACATCTCATTCTGGTTCGTTCAGATTGGTTTCCAAATTCTCTACTTAGGTATGTTCATAGCTGGCGCTGAGGGTCAACCTCGCCGTGTTTCTGACTATGCGCAGATGTATGCGAATTCAAACCGCATAAGCACGTTTGGTGCTTACCTAATTGGTACCGGATTTATCGTCCTTCTCTGGGCAGTCATTCACTCATGGCGTAACGGCGTAATTGCGCCGATGAACCCATGGGGTGCAAAGACTCTCGAATGGACTGTTCCGTATCCAGTTCCGCTAGTGAACTTCGATACTCCACCAGTTGTAACAAGTGATCCATATGGATATGGAAAGGCGGTTAAGTAATGTCATCAGACACTAAATTCCACGTCCATCATGATGCGCCAGAAGTTGTCGGTCGTCGTGAACGCTTAGGCGTACGTATTCTGATCGTCGCGGATGGTTCATTCCTATTCGCAATGATCTTTACTTACTTCTACCTTCGTAACTTAAATGTTAACGATGGTTGGATACCTAAGGGTGGCCACACATTCAGCGCAGCATCCGGCTGGATGTCGATCCTTCCACTTGTAGTGGCAGCCATCGTTCATAAGTTTGGCCAACGTAATATCAAGCAAATTGGGAACTTTTCAATTATCACTTTGCTTGCTTATTTGTATGGCGCTTACTACCAATTCCATCAAATGAGCAATATGCCATTCATTGTGAAAGATACTCATGCATTTGAAGGTTCATATGCTTCTACTTGGGTGTTGATCGCCGGTGCGAATATGTTCCACTACATTCTTGCTGCATTTATTGCACTCGGATTAGTGATTCGCGCTCGTCGCGCGAGTGTTGATCCAACTCTTGAAAAATGGCGGATGCGAACTGCATCTTCATGGTTCACCTGGATTGCAATCGCAGGCGTTATATGTGCAGTCACAACTTCAATGATCTAAGAAGTTAACTAAAAGGGCCTCGCACATAAGTGCGGGGCTTTTTTAATTCTCCTGTGCTTTAATCGATTTCTTGGAAAGTAAAATGTGTCCAAAGAATCCAATAACTAACGCGATAACAACTCCTATGTTTGAGTAAGCCCAGGCGCCATTCTTTCCACCAATTACTCCGAGGAAGTAGCCCTGCCAAAAGAGCCAACTTGCGAAAGTATTTGTTACAAAGCCCCACCCAATAATTGTTCCGACTATTACCAAGATAAGTGATTTAAAGTTCCAAGCACCATATCTACCTGCTGGATTGAATAGATCAGCCTCAATGTAATCACGCTTACGCATGATTACATCAGCTACAAATATTGCTGACCAGACTGCAATTGGCACACCAAGGGTTATTAGGAAGCCTTGGAAGGGCGCAAAGAAGCTATCTGCGATCCAAACAAAGTAAATGGTTCCAAGAGTCATGATGACGCCATCAATACCCGCGGCAACGTGTCGCTTTACGGGGAGTCCGATTGAAACCAAGGTTATTCCTGATGAATAGAGATCCAGGATGGCACCGCTAATTAGCCCAGTAACGGCAACGATCGCGAATGGAATTAAATACCAGGTGGGAAGCGCCGCTGTTAGCGCGCCAATCGGGTCACTTGCAATCGCATCACTCAAAGTTTTACTACTGCCAGCAAGTGCGCTGCCATAGATGACCAAAATAATTGGGACTGTTGAAGCACCAAACACCGTCCAACCGATTACCTTGGCACTCGATGTTTTGCGGGGTAAGTAACGCGAGTAATCAGCCGCCGAGTTAACCCAACCAAGTCCGATTCCAGTTACCCCGAATATAAGTGCGCCGATGAATCCTTGTAGATTGCCAGTTTTGATTGCGTGAACTGCGCTCCAATTAACTTTGTGCAGCGTCAAGAGGATATAGCCAGCGGTAAGAATTAAGGTTGCCACTGTAAGAAAACGTTGCAACTTCATGATAACTTGAAAGCCAAGAACTCCGCCAAAGATAGTTAATCCAGCAGCAAAGCTAAACCCAATCAACCTCGAAACATTATGATCAAAGTGGCCGACTCTAGAGAGAACTGTTTGGGTTGCAAGAGTTGCAAGTGATACTAAAACTGTTTCCCAACCAACAAAAATTAAGTACGAAAGAATTCCTGGAACAATATTTCCTTTGACCCCGAAGGCTGCCCGAGAGAGCGTCATTGTTGGGGCGTTGCCGCGTTTTCCGGCGAGCGAACTGACACCAACTAGTAAGAATGATGCGACAGTTCCGATTATTGCGGCGAAGGTTGCTTGCCAGAATGAAATGCCAAAACCAAGAAAAAATGAGCCGTATGAAAGCGCTAAGAGCGAGACATTGCCGGCCATCCAAGGCCAGAAAAGGCTTCGGACACTGCCGCCACGCTCGCTCTCGGCGATTACGTTTATCCCGTTTAGCTCAACCTTGTTCTGCAACATAGGTTGAAGGATAGAGGTTAATTACTTAGTGGTTGCCTTAGCTGCCTTCTTAGTGCCAGCCTTCTTGGCATGCTTCTTCATGCCAGCCTTCTTGGCATGCTTCTTTACAGCGCCAGTTCCTTCTGCGTTCTGTGTTCCAGATGTCTCTGACATTTCATGACCGGCTGTACCTTCAGCGCCAGCGGCACCTTGCTTGATAGATACCTTCTTGACCTTTTTGGCAACAGTTGGCTTTGCGTCTGCGGCATGAGCAACAGTTGAACTTGCTACGAGAGCACTTGCTAAAACAATTGCGGTTAATACTTTTTTCATAAACGACCTTTCAAGCCATGGTTATATTTATTAAGTTAATTCTATCCGACGGTATTGGCTAGCCTCGGCCAAAATAAGGCGATAAGTTATATTCATGGCAAATCCACAGAAACTCGCATCCAATCAATTTGATCACTTCTACAAAGGCGGCTACCGAATTGGTGCCCTGCGTCATGGCCCAGGTGGTCCTATGCGCCCCGAGGAGTGGATTGGTTCGATGACAACACGATTTGGCGAACCAACTATCGGACTCTCAGTACTTTCTAATGGAACGTATTTGCGAGATGCTGTTCTTGCTAATCCAGAAGAATGGCTTGGCGCCGAACATGTCAACACTTTCGGTGCGAGCACCGAACTATTGATGAAACTACTAGATCCAGATCAACGTCTTCCGGTTCACTATCACCCAAATCGTAAGTTCGCTAAACAACATCTCTCACTCGATCATGGCAAAACTGAAGCGTGGATCATTTTGGAATCACCAGAAGGTGCTGAGGTTGGACTTGGATTTTCAAAAGAGTTAACAAAACCTGAAGTTCGCACCATGGTTGATGCAAGAGATTCTGTTGGGCTACTTGCCTCACTTCAAAAATTTAAAGTTAAACCGGGCGATACCGTCTTTGTTCCAGCGGGAGTGCCACATGCAATTGGCGCCGGAATCTTTGTTCTAGAACTTCAAGAACCCACTGACTTATCAGCACTTCTCGAATGGAATGACTTCGCAGTAGATGGCGTTAAAGATGGGCACCTTGGCCTCGGATTCGACACCGTATTAGATGCCCTTCGCTATACCCCAATCGAAAAAGATGAAGCAAATAAATTGGTATTTGCCGATCGTTTATTCACTAATACTGATGCTTCAGTCTTTACTGATGTTGCAGACCCTTACTTCCGTGCCGACTATCTCACTGGTAAATCAAGTGCGATTGCCGCCGGTTTCTCAATCTTCTTAACTCTCGATGGCAATGGTCGAATTTCATTTGAAAACGCCACAGTGATGGAGATTGAAAAGGGCGATGCTGTATTAATTCCTCATTCTGCTGGAGGTTGGAAACTTGATGGCGCAACTGGCGTTGTTTGTCGTCCACCTCTTGCGAAGGATGCTGCACTAGCTATTTAAAGTTAGATCGCATCCATAACGGTAATTTTTTCACTGTTAACGAATTCTGCTGCGGTTTTTTGCCAAGCCTTACTTGCATCGTTCACCATGTGAACGTCCCAAGATGCACGATCGCGCCAGACTTCCCAGACACATACGCGGTTTGCGACTTTGGTATCAACAAATAATTCAAGAGTTTCGCATCCATCTTCAGTTCGGATATGTGCGGCGTGCTTCGTTAGGGCAGAGGTAAAGCCATCGAGCTTGCCGTCTTTAACTTCTATTTCAACAAATAAATAAACTTTGCTCATGATTACTCCTCTTTGACGGACTTAAGAAGTTATATCTTTCTTGTTGAACTTGATGATTGCAAGTGAAACGAAGAGGGCGCTAAGAATCACGCTATATGCCGCACCTCTGATCATCTGACTCCAATCAATCGAGCTAGATAACGCATCAAACCAAGAGAATGAGTAATGGGTGGGCAACCAATTACGGATTGAACCAAGCCCTGAAATGGCATCTAAAATATTGGAGAGAATAATTATTCCGATAGCACCGCCAACTGCACCGAGTGGGACATCAGTAGAAACACTTAGATAGAAAGCTAGCCCGGCAACTGAAAACAGAACGAGTGCCAGGTAGATGCCAATAATCAAAATTCGCTGTAGCGCCACTTGATTAGTGAATGTTGCACCAAGTGGTGTTTGTAATGGTTTCAAGCCAAATGCAATCAAGCCCACAAACCAAGAAGTCCCTATTAGCAAGACAATCGCGATCGCCGATAGCGAGAGACTTACTTTTAGTTTTTGAATTAACAAACGAGTGCGAGGAACTGGGGCGGCAAGTAAATATCGCAGTGTTGACCAAGAAGCCTCTGAAGCAACAGTGTCGCCGTTAAAAATAGATATAACTGCAATCAATAAAAATGGCGTAGCAAAATAAAACATTGTGGTTGTGAAATTTGCTGCCCCTTTGGTGGCCAGACCGATTAGATCTGCGGTTCCCGAACCAAAACGAGTTGGGCCACTGCTGTTTCCAGAGGTTCCAAATTTCACTGCGAGGGCGACAATTACTGGAAGTGAAATAACGAATAGATAGGCGAACAAGGTGCGCTTACGTTTGATCTGACGATACATTTCTAGCCGATAAGGCAGAGTTTTCGATGCGCGATACATTTACGCCTCCTTTCCAATAGTTAAGTCATCTCCGATAAGTTCAATAAATATTTCTTCTAACGTTCCCGCTCGCTTGCCGGCCTTGGTTAGAATTTTTTTCATAGTTCCGTAAGTAATAAGTTGACCGCGGTGCATTAAGACAACATGGGTGCAAGTCTGCTCAACCTCGGTCAAGAGGTGTGAAGAAACAATTACAGTTTTGCCGGTTTTGGCATAGCGCTTTAGAACTTCACGCATCGCTTTAATTTGCTGAGGATCTAGGCCATTTGTTGGCTCGTCCAGAACTAATAAATCGGGTAGTCCAAGCATCGCCTGAGCTATTGCTAGCCGCTGGCGCATACCTTGCGAGTATGAGCGCACTTTCTTATTTAGCGCGCTACCTAAATCCGTTATTCGAATCGCATCTTCAAAATATGGTTCATCAGTTCTGCCAATAGATTTCCAATAAAGTTCTAGATTCTCTCGGCCGGTTAGATGTGGCAAGAAGCCAGATCCTTCAACGAAAGATCCAAGGTTCGCAAGCGTCGGAGAACCTGGATAAATTGGGTGACCATTAATAGCGATCTCACCTTCAGTAGGAAAGATGAGTCCCATCATCATGCGAAGAGTTGTTGTCTTACCTGCACCATTTGGACCGAGTAATCCCAGAACTTGCCCGCGTTTAACTTTAAAGGAAAGGCCATCGACTGCTTTGTAACCATCTTTATAAACTTTGGAAAGATTCGAAACAGTTACGAGAGAGTCACTCTCTTCCAGCGGTTCGGTGTTGTGGCGTGGTCGGCGCAGATAAACCGCGATGATTGCCAAAATAATTGC
>CAIMMQ010000096.1 GCA_903842675.1 uncultured Actinomycetes bacterium | reverse complement strand
TTGGTTCCCTGGTACACATGAGCGGGATTTAAGAGCTAAATTTATTCTGGCTCAGAGTACGAGTCTGCGCTATTCTTACCCGATTCTTAGGAGTCCTTAAGAGCTCTTAAGAATCAGTATTTCGGCATTGGGCCATTGATGTCCCGAGGCGTTTATCAGGAGCCTACGTGACACTTTTTTCTACTTTGCCATCCGCGCAGGGTCTTTATGACCCACAAAATGAGCGCGATGCTTGCGGTGTTGCCATGGTTGCGACCTTAAATAGAAAAGCAACTCACGAAATAGTTTCACAAGCACTTACTGCACTTCGCAACATGGAGCATCGTGGTGCTACTGGCGCTGAACCAGATAGCGGAGATGGTGCTGGAATCCTTATTTGTATTCCCGATGAGTTTTATCGCGCAGTACTTGATTTCAAAATTCCTGAGCCGAGTAAATATGCAACCGGAATCATTTTTATAGATAAATCTTTTGATGATCGAAGCGCTATAGAAAAAATTGCAAATGAAGAGGGCCTTGAAATTCTGGGCTGGCGCGAAGTTCCAATTAATTCCACCGGGCTGGGTAAGACTGCTTTGTCAGTAATGCCAAAGTTTGAGCAGTTATTTATTGTTGGGAAGAACGGGGAGTGCGATCTCGAATTAGACCGCCTGGCATTTTGTTTGCGCAAGCGGATCGAACACGCATTCCCAATTTATGTTCCCTCCCTCTCTTCGCGAACAATTGTCTATAAGGGCATGCTAACTACCGGACAACTTGAAGAATTTTTCCCAGATCTTTCGGACCCACGTACAGCATCAACACTTGCACTTGTTCACTCAAGATTTTCCACTAATACTTTTCCTTCATGGCCATTGGCACATCCGTACCGTTACATTGCACATAACGGTGAAATTAATACAGTCCGTGGAAATCGAAATTGGATGCGCGCACGAGAATCACTTTTAGCCTCTGATGTGATTCCAGGAGACCTAAAACGGCTATTCCCAATAGTTAATAACGAGAGCAGCGACTCGGCGTCATTTGATGAAGTTCTAGAACTTCTTTATTTGGGAGGCCGCTCACTTCCACACGGCGTCTTAATGATGATTCCAGAAGCGTGGGAAAACCATGCAACGATGCCGCAAAATCGTAAGGATTTTTATGAATTCCATGCATCGGTTATGGAGCCATGGGATGGTCCAGCATGCATAACATTTACTGACGGGCGACAAATTGGAGCAGTTCTAGATAGAAATGGACTACGTCCTTCACGATATTGGGTTACGAAAGATGGCCTAGTTGTACTTGCCAGCGAGTTCGGCGTCCTTGATGTTGCGCCAGAAAATATCGCAAGTAAAGGCCGGTTACAGCCTGGGCGCATGTTCCTCGTCGACATTGAAGAAGGTCGCATCATCGAAGATGGTGAGATCAAGGATCAGCTCGCCAACGCTGCGCCTTATGGCGAATACTTGCACGCGGGAATTGTTCGTTTAGAAGAACTTCCAGCGCGCGAACATATTGTTTACCCACATTCCTCTGTGATTCGCCGACAACGCGCCTTCGGATATACCGAAGAAGAACTGCGCCTAATTGTTGCGCCGATGGCTCGCAATGGTGCCGAACCCCTTGGATCAATGGGCACCGACTCACCAATTGCCGCACTTTCCAATAAGCCACGATTGCTTTACGACTATTTCGCGCAGCTATTTGCGCAAGTAACAAACCCACCGTTAGATGCGATTCGGGAAGAACTCGTAACAAGCCTCGGGGCCGCGCTCGGACCGGAACATAATCTTTTGGATCCTGGACCAGCTTCGTGTCGTCAGATCGCGCTGGATTTTCCAGTTATTGATAATGATGAATTAGCCAAACTCATACACGTAAATGCTGATGGAAATCATCCGGGGCTTGCCGCCCACGTTGTTCGCGGACTATTTCCAGTACTTGGTGGCGGGGAAGCGCTGCGCCAACGGATTGAAGAGATTCGCGCGCAAGTGTCAAAGGCAATTGCCGAAGGTGCTCACATAATTGTTCTATCAGATCGTGATGGCGATTCCGAAGAAGCTCCAATCCCAATGCTGCTTCTGACCGCTGCCGTGCATCACCATTTAATTAGAGAAAAAACTCGCATCAATGTTGGACTCGTGGTTGAAACCGGCGAAGTGCGAGAAGTTCACCATGTTGCACTACTCGTAGGGTTTGGTGCAGCGGCTGTAAATCCATATCTAGCCATGGAATCTGCTGAAGACTTAGTCCGTCAAGGTGTAATCACAGGCATAACACCAGAAAAAGCGGTTGCGAATTTAATTAAATCCTTAGGTAAGGGCGTTCTTAAAGTTATGTCCAAGATGGGCATCTCAACTATTGCTTCTTACACCGGTGCTCAAGTATTTGAAGCTGTCGGACTTTCTCGCGAAGTGGTCGATGAATACTTTGTTGGAGTTACCTCCAAACTTGGTGGCATATCACTCGAAACAATTGCCGAAGAGACCATTAAGCGTCACCACATTGCTTACCCTCCAGGAGGCGAAGTTCCTGGCACCAAACGACTACCTATTGGCGGGGAATACCAATGGCGCCGCGAAGGTGAACCACACTTATTTGATCCAGAGACAGTATTTGCGTTACAACATGCAACACGAAGCAAGCGTTATGACATTTTCAAGCGTTACTCCAGTCATGTGGATGATCAATCTCGCCGCTTGATGACGCTGCGCGGACTCTTCGAATTCAAGACTGGCTTACGCCCTGCAATTTCGATTGAGGAAGTTGAACCTCGGGAAGCAATTCTTAAGCGCTTTGCTACTGGTGCGATGTCATATGGTTCAATCTCATCAGAAGCGCACGAAACTCTTGCCATTGCGATGAACCGTTTAGGTGGTAAATCAAACACTGGCGAAGGTGGCGAGGATCCAAGTCGTTACACGCTAGAAGCAAATGGGGATTCCAAACGTTCTGCAATCAAGCAAGTTGCTTCTGGTCGTTTTGGGGTTACCAGCGAATATTTAGTTAATGCTGATGATATTCAGATCAAAATGGCGCAAGGCGCCAAGCCGGGTGAAGGCGGTCAACTACCTGGCAGCAAGGTTTACCCATGGATTGCAAAAGTTCGTTATTCAACTCCCGGAGTTGGTTTGATTTCACCACCACCTCACCACGATATTTACTCGATCGAAGATCTCGCACAGCTCATTCATGATTTAAAGAATGCTAATAACCAGGCGCGAATCCATGTGAAGCTTGTTGCCGAAGTTGGCGTCGGAACTGTTGCGGCTGGCGTAAGTAAGGCGCATGCGGATGTCGTTCTTATTTCAGGCCACGATGGCGGTACTGGTGCATCACCATTAACTTCGCTAAAGCATGCTGGCGCACCTTGGGAACTTGGCTTGGCCGAGACTCAACAAACTTTAATGCTAAATGGTTTGCGTGATCGAATTGTTGTCCAAGTTGATGGACAAATGAAAACTGGTCGTGACGTAGTCATAGCTGCCCTACTTGGTGGAGAAGAATTCGGTTTCGCTACTGCGCCACTTGTTGTCTCCGGTTGCGTAATGATGCGCGTTTGTCATCTTGATACTTGCCCAGTTGGTGTTGCAACTCAAAATCCAGAATTGCGCAAACGCTTCTCTGGAAAGCCAGAGTTCGTGGAGACCTTCTTCGAATACATTGCAGATGAAGTTCGCGAGATTCTTGCCGAACTTGGTTTCAAAACTTTAGAAGAAGCAATCGGCCAAGTTGAATATTTGGATACCAAAAAGGCAATTACTCATTGGAAGGCAAGTGGTTTGGACTTAGCACCGCTGCTGCAAGCTCCAGTATTTGATACCAACGCACCACGTCGGAACACTACGATTCAAGATCATGGATTAGCTGGCGCCCTCGACAACAAATTAATCGAACTAGCTAAAGATGCTCTGGCAACAAAAACTCCAGTTCGAATTGATCTCCCAGTTAAGAATGTAAATCGCACCGTTGGAACGATGCTAGGTGCCGAGATAACTCGTAAACATGGTGGGGCTGGATTGCCAGAAGATACGATTGATGTCGCACTTCACGGAAGTGCTGGGAACTCTTTTGGTGCATTTATTCCAAGTGGTCTAACACTTCGCCTTTACGGTGATGCTAATGACTATGTTGGAAAGGGACTTTCTGGCGGTCGGATAATTGTTAGACCAGATGAAAAAGCAACCTTTGATTCTGGACAGAATGTTATTGCCGGAAACGTAATTGGTTATGGCGCAACTTCAGGTGAAATCATGATTAGCGGTTTAGTGGGCGAGCGTTTCTGCGTTCGAAATTCTGGCGCTACTGCAATTGTTGAAGGCGTTGGCGATCATGGTTGTGAATATATGACTGGCGGTGTTGCGATAATTCTTGGCAGAACAGGGCGCAATTTTGCTGCCGGCATGTCTGGTGGCCGAGCATTCGTATTAGATCTTGATGCCTCCTTAGTTAATACCGAGATGGTGGATGTACTTACAGTGCCACAAGATCAAGCTGCGATTGTTAAAGCTTTGATCTCTAAGTTTTATGCCGAGAGCGGTTCCAAAATTGCGAAGGCGCTACTTGATGATTGGACCGATGGATTGAAGAGAATCTCAATGATCATGCCGCGGGACTTCGCAAAGGTTTTGTTGGCTATGGAGCGTGCAGAGCGCGAAGGCTTGCCGATGGACAAGGTAATTATGGAGGCAATCAATGGCTGATCCAAAGGGATTTTTAACAACTTCAAGGCAGACGCCAAAACGTCGTCCAGTTGATGTTCGCATCAAGGACTGGAAAGAAGTTTACGAAGCTCAGGATTTTGCTGATCTGCAAAAACAGGCTGGTCGTTGTATGGATTGTGGTATTCCGTTCTGCCATCAAGGCTGTCCGCTCGGAAATCTAATACCAGAATGGAACGATTTAATCTGGCGTGGCGAGAAGCGAGAAGCAATAGATCGGCTACATGCGACGAACAATTTTCCAGAATTTACGGGTCGACTCTGCCCAGCACCATGTGAAACTGCATGTGTGGTCGCGATCAATGCTGATGCGGTCACTATCAAGCAAGTTGAACTTCGAACTATTGAAGAAGCCTTTTCTAACGGATCTGTTGTACCACTGCCACCGGATCGTTTGACCGGAAAAACAATCGCTGTAATTGGTAGTGGACCTGCTGGTCTTGCTGCGGCCCAACAATTAACCCGCGCTGGCCACACCGTTGCGGTTTATGAACGAGGTGCCAAGCCTGGTGGTCTGCTTCGTTATGGCATCCCAGAATTTAAAATGGAAAAATCTATTGTGGATCGCAGAATTTCTCAGATGGAACAAGAGGGAACAAGATTTCGCAGTGGTGTAAATGTTGGAGTTGAAATTACCGGCGCCGAATTGAAATCTAAATATGATGCAATAGTCCTCGCAGTTGGCGCAACCAATTGGCGCGATCTTGTTGTGCCAGGACGGGAATTAAAGGGAATTCACCAGGCGATGGAATATTTACCTTGGGGAAATAAACAGGGGTTGAATGAATTAACCGAGGTTCCACCAATCAATGCCGCAGGCAAGCACGTTGTAATTCTTGGCGGCGGTGATACTGGTGCGGATTGTTTAGGTACTGCTATTCGTCAAGGCGCCGCGAGTATTACCCAACTTGAAATCATGCCGAGGCCAACCGAGGAGCGTCCGACCTCGCAACCTTGGCCAACTTATCCAATGATTTATCGCGTTAGCAGCGCTCACGAAGAATCAGGGGAGCGCATCTTCTCGGTTTCGACTGAAAAATTCCTTGGGGATGAAAAAGGTAATTTGCGTGCCTTGCAGATTGTGGAAAGCAAGTTCGAAAATGGAAAATTTGTAAAGGTTCCTGGTTCGGAAAAAGAAATTCCAGCTGATTTAGTATTTCTTGCAATGGGATTTGTTGGCCCAGAAAAATCTGAACTTCTGACTCAATTAGAAGTAGAACTTGATGATCGTGGAAATATCAAGCGCGATGGTTCATATGCGACAAACGTCGAGGGTGTATTTGTTGCTGGCGATGCTGGTCGTGGTCAGTCATTAATAGTCTGGGCAATCGCTGAAGGTCGAAGCGCAGCCGCAGCAGTAGATGAATTCTTGGTGGGTGAGACGCAACTTCCTGCTCCAATTGAACCAACAGCCAGACCAATGATGGTTTAACGAATCTAATAGATTAAGGTTAAGTACATGCGTAGAGCGAAAATTGTTTGCACGATGGGTCCTGCCGTTGAAGCACCAGAAAAGGTTGCCGAACTAATCGCAGCTGGAATGAATATGGCGCGGTTAAACCTCTCGCATGGTGGCTATCCAGAACACCAAGCCCGATTGGATTCTGTGCGCAAAGCTGCTGCAGATGCCGGGGTAGCAGTTGCAATTTTGGTTGACCTACAAGGTCCAAAAATTAGACTCGCTAGATTTGAAAACGGCCCACATGAATTAGCGCGTGGGGATATTTTCACAATCACTACCGATGAGGTTCCTGGTACAAAGGAGCGCGTAGGCACCACTTACAAAGGGTTACCTGGTGATTGCAAGCCAGGGGATCGCATTCTTATTGATGATGGCAAAGTAACCGTTGAAGTTGTAGAAGTAAAAGGAAACGATGTAGTAACCAAGTGCATCGAACCCGGGGCAGTAAGCAATAACAAAGGCATTAACTTGCCAGGTGTTGCAGTTTCAGTTCCAGCCCTATCCGAGAAGGACCGCGATGATTTGCGTTGGGGGTTACGTGCTGGCGCAGATTTCATCGC
>CAIMMQ010000095.1 GCA_903842675.1 uncultured Actinomycetes bacterium | reverse complement strand
GTTTAAAATTTGCTGACATTGGAAATGCAACTGACTGATAACTCAATAGAGTTTCGGCGGCCATAGCGAGAGGGAAACGCCCGGTCCCATTCCGAACCCGGAAGCTAAGCCTCTCAGCGTCGATGGTACTGCAAGGGGGACCTTGTGGGAGAGTAGATCGCCGCCGGACATCATTATAAAAAGAGCGCCTCGTTTATCGGGAGCGCTCTTTTTTTTTGCACATATTAATTTTTTACACACTCGCAAATTTTTCTAAATATATAGATATGTTGTTGAACCATAATCACTCTGTAATTGATTGCATCGATTTTTTTGCAATTTCAAGTGAATGGAGAAACGCATGGCAGCAAAAGCAAAAATCATAGAAGAATTCATTCCAGTCAATGAGGTCTATTTAGTTGGTCGTGTGACGAGTTTGGCTATAGAAAAAGAGCTCCCAAGTGGCGATAAGGTAGTTGAATTCCGAGTTGTTATTGGGCGAGTTAAATCAACTAGTTCAACCAGATCACCCAAATCGAGAACCGTTAAAAAGGAAGTTGATTCATTAGACATAGCAGCTTGGAGTTCGAAAACCCGCAAGGCCGCCCTCTCGTTAAAAGTTGATACCTGGGTGGAGATCCATGGCGCGGTACGGCGGCGTTTTTGGCAAGCCCCAAGCGGACTTGCGAGCCGATGGCAGGTAGAAGCGAGCACAGTAGCCAGGCTTTAGATACGGTTAGGGCATGGCTTCTGATCTCTTTTCCTCGTTGCGCAAGGCTGCGGATTCGCTCTCGAATGGCGAGAAAACAGCATCTGATGTGGGGAATGCGGTCAATAATTGGGTGAAAGAGAGCGGCGAGGCTCTTAAAGAGAAAATTGATTCAGAATTTGAAGCCGCTGCTCTCAGATTAGGTTTTGTGCGCAAAAAGGAATTAGAAAATATAGACAAGCGCCTTTCTGATCTTGAAAAACTAGTTTCGGCATGGGCGAGCGATGGTTCAAGTTCTGCGAATAAAGTTAAAAAGAAGGTAGTTACTAAAAAAAAGATAGCAACCCTTGCCAAGAAGAGAGCGAGTAAGTGATGGATTCAGCAGAGCCAACATCTATTGAAAGTATCAAGACACGAATCTCGAATATCCCCAATTTGCATTTAGATGTTCACTCGCAAGAATTCGAAGAGATTCATCAGCAACTAACACATTTACTATCCGAAATCGACGGGCTTTAGATTCAATTATGAAAACTAGGCTTGATTCGGAATTGGTACGACGTGGTTTAGCCCGTTCCAGAGATCACGCTGCCGATTTAATCGAGTCTCGTTCGGTCTTAGTGACCGGAATCCCAGCTTCAAAACCGGCCACTCAAGTTGATGCAGAAACTTCGATAACTTTGCAAAACGATCGTGATGATTTTGTTTCAAGAGGCGGCCATAAATTGGCTGGTGCTCTAGACGCATTTCCAGAAATTCTTGTTTCCGGAAAGCGGGCACTTGATGCTGGTGCATCTACCGGCGGATTTACCGATGTTTTGCTTAAACGCGATGTAGCGGCAGTAGTTGCAGTTGATGTTGGTTACGGGCAACTTGCTTGGGAACTTCGAAATGATCCTCGAGTAACAATTCTTGATCGAACTAATGTCAGACACTTAACCCAAGAACAAGTTGGTGAGCAAGTTGATTTAGTCGTCGCGGATCTGTCATTTATATCTTTGACTCTTGTTCTGCCTGCATTAAATGCTGTTGCGAAAACAAGTGCTGATTATCTGGTGATGGTTAAACCTCAATTTGAAGTTGGTCGCGAAAAGTTGGGCGCCGGTGGCGTGGTTCGCGATCCTTTGCTGCGTAAAGCTGCGGTCCTTGAAGTCGCGGACGCGGCGTACGACATGGGCTTAGGCTGCAATGGTGTTATCGCGAGTTCGTTACCTGGACCAGCTGGAAATGTTGAGTATTTCTTGTGGTTGAAGCGCGGCGCAAATGAACTCGCACATGATTTATTGGATTCGGCGATTGCAAGTGGCCCGCAATGAGTAATTCAACACGTCGGATTCTGTTAGTAATAAATCCGCAACGAGATCAAGCGCGCAAACTAGCGCTAGAGATCGCTGCCGAATTCCTTAAGTCTGGCGTGGAAGTGGCGTCGAGTGATGTTTCTTTGATCCCAGATTCGTTGCCCTTTACAAATCCCAAAGAGGTAGAAGTAGTAATCGTTTTGGGGGGAGATGGCACGATTCTGCGCGCCGCTGAATTAGTTCGCGGTGAAAATGTACCAATTCTTGGAATCAACATGGGAAATGTTGGTTTTCTTGCCGAAATCATTACACCAACTACTAAGCAAATCGTAGAAGCGGTTCTTTCAAAGAAGTATCACGGAGAGCCAAGACTCGTAATAGCTTTTGAGATTTTGCGCGCTGGAAAGAGCGTGCATAAAGGTTGGGCGCTTAACGAAGTGACGATCGAGCGCAGTGCTACACAGATGGTGGAACTTTTCGTACAGATCGACAACCGTCCACTTTCGAGATGGGGTTGTGATGGTGTTATTTGTGCGACTCCAACTGGTTCAACGGCATATGCGTTTTCAGCCGGCGGACCGGTTCTTTGGCCGGAAGTAAATGCTTTTGTATTACTACCGCTCGCCGCTCATGCGCTATTTTCTCGCCCTATGGTTGTTTCACCTGACTCGGAAATTGTGATCGATGTGGAATCTGAAGTTGCAGAAATTGCTTCTGATGGAATTCGCAAATTTGATTTAATAGCGGGTGACCGAGTCGTCCTTACCCGCGATTCATCGCAGGTTCATCTTTCGCATATTGGCGAGGGTGTCTTCACTGACCGACTTGTTGCGAAATTTAAACTACCCGTAGAAGGTTGGCGCGGTGAACGCGCGTAGTTCATTAAAAGAACTCAATATTCGCAATATTGGTGTCATTGTAGAAACCGATCTTGAATTCGGTCCAGGTCTTACAGTTTTAACCGGAGAAACCGGCGCGGGAAAGACAATGGTTCTAACCGCTTTAAATCTTATTCTTGGTGCTAAATCAGATATGGATCTAGTCCGCAAGGGCGCTGATCGATTAACCGCGAGCGGTACGTTTGGAATAACCAGCTCAGTTGCCGAACAGATCCAAAACAACGGTGGAATTGTAGAATCTGGGGAAGTAATAATTTCTCGTTCTGTAACAAATGAGGGCAAATCTAAAATATCTTTGGGAGGGATTCCGTCAACTACAACGCAAGTTGCGGCACTTTCTAACTTTCTCATTGAAGTACATGCACAATCGAGTTCGGCGCGACTTGCAAAAAGTTCGGTACAACGAGATCTACTTGATGCTTTTGCGGGCTTATCGAGTGATCTCTCTGATTATCAAGAAGCATTCAACTCTTACAACTCGCTTGCTAAGCGCATCAAAGAGTTGGAATCGGAGATGTCCAAGCGAGATTCTGAGATTGAGCGAATCACAGCGTTCGTGAAAGATTTCGAAAAAGTCACCCCGCTAACCGATGAATTGGCAGATATTGAAAATGACATAGCCAAACTCGGCTCGGTTGAGGAGATTAATAACAGCATGTCGCTTGCTTTAACTGCGATCGTTGATGATGAGAATAGTGCCTTGAATTCCTTGCAGGTTGCCAGAAAGGCGTTAGATGGTCTGCGCAAATATGGTTCAGAATTATCTGATTTGGTTGAGTCTTACAACGATGCGATATTTGAAGTTAGTGAAGTTTCAACGGCCCTGAGCAGGTTCTTGGCCAATCTGGAAGCGGATCCCAATAGATTTGATTACTTACAGAATCGTCGTGCTGAGATAATTTCACTCATTAAACGGTATGGCAAGGGCGAAACTCAAATTGAAGGATTCAAAAGTTTATTCGTCCTTTTCGATTCAGCAAAAACCAAATTACTTGATTTGGCAGGCGGCGATGAGAGAGTTGCGGCGTTGAAAGAAGATTTAGCAAAAGCTTTTACTTTGATGCAAAAATCAGCGCTAAAAATCTCTAAAGAAAGGGCAGTAAGTGCGGAGAAACTATCCCATTTAATAACAACTGAACTTCACAGCTTGTCTATGCCAAGTGCAACAATCTTAATTTCGGTTGAACGAGCAGATGAATCCGAGATAAAGAGTTACTCGGCGTCTGGTTTGGATGAAGTTAAATTCCTTTTCACATCGCATAAGGGTGGCGCCATGCTTGCAATCACGAAGTCTGCAAGTGGCGGGGAATTATCGCGCGTTATGTTGGCCTTAGAAGTTGTTTTAGCCGAATTATCGCCTGTGGGTACCTACATATTTGATGAAGTTGATTCCGGAGTTGGCGGTAAGGCGGCGGTAGAAGTTGGTCGAAGATTGGCTAAATTAGCGCAGCAATCTCAAGTGATAGTTGTTACACACTTAGCGCAAGTGGCGGTTTGGGCGAATCAACATTTCGTCGTGCAAAAAAGCGAAGATGGATCGGTTACACAAAGCGATGTCATCGCCGTGACTGGCGCACTTCGAACTAAGGAGATCGCGAGATTGTTGTCGGGTCAAGAAGATTCGAAGACCGCACAGGAACACGCCACCGAGTTATTGGACTTGGTCGCCAAATCGATGATAAGTTAGCCTTCCATGACCGCCTCTCATGGAAATTCACACGTAACTAAGCATCTATTCGTTACGGGCGGAGTTGCCTCAAGTCTGGGCAAGGGGCTCACAGCATCAAGCTTGGGAAAGCTTTTAACTTCTCGAGGAATACGCGTAACCATGCAAAAGCTCGACCCCTATTTAAATGTCGATCCGGGAACCATGAATCCTTTTCAGCACGGTGAAGTATTTGTTACCGATGATGGTGCAGAAACAGATTTGGATATTGGCCATTACGAACGCTTTTTGAATACTAATTTGCATGGGTCTGCGAATGTAACGACTGGGCAGGTTTATTCAAATGTGATTGCTAAAGAACGTCGCGGCGAATATTTGGGCGATACGGTCCAGGTTATCCCGCATATTACAAATGAGATTAAGGAACGAATTCGCGCAATGGCTGCGCCTGATATCGATCTAGTCATAACCGAAATCGGGGGAACGGTAGGAGATATTGAATCTCAACCGTTCTTGGAAGCTGCCCGCCAGATTCGTCAAGATGTTGGTCGCGAGAACGTATTTTATCTGCACGTTTCATTAGTTCCCTACATAGGACCATCGGGAGAACTTAAAACCAAACCTACTCAACACAGCGTGGCGGCACTGCGCGCGATTGGTATTGCACCGGATGCAATTGTGATCAGATCAGATCGTCCGATTCCAGATTCGGTAAAGCGCAAAATTTCATCTATGTGCGACGTTGATCTTGAGGCTGTAGTTGCTGCCGTAGATGCGCCATCGATTTACGATATTCCGAAAGTTTTGTATTCCGAAGGGCTGGATGCTTATGTTGTTCGTCGGTTAGATCTACCTTACCGAGATATCGTTTGGGGGGAATGGGACGAACTTCTAAGAAAAGTCCATCAACCTGCTCATCAAGTATCAGTTGCGCTAGTTGGCAAATATATTGATCTGCCAGATGCCTACCTCTCGGTAACAGAAGCCCTTCGTGCAGGTGGTTTTGCTAATGACGCACGCGTAAATATCAAATGGGTGCAGAGCGATGATTGCGCAACGTTAGAGGGCGCAAAAAATGTACTTGGTGATGTTGATGCCATCTGTGTACCAGGAGGTTTTGGTGTTAGAGGTATTGAAGGCAAACTTGGAGCGCTAACTTATGCCCGGGAAAATAGAATTCCAACTCTCGGACTTTGTTTAGGACTGCAATGCATGGTGATCGAAGCAGCCCGTAATTTAGCGGGCATAGCAGGTGCTAATTCAGCAGAATTTGATCCAGAAACGAATGATCCAGTCATTTCAACGATGGCCGATCAAGAAGAAATAGTTGCTGGAAATGCAGATATGGGAGCAAGTATGAGATTGGGACTTTATCCAGCCGTACTAGCCGCAAATTCTTTGGTTGCCAATACTTATGGAGCAAGTGAAATTCAAGAGCGCCACCGCCATCGCTACGAAGTTAACAACAAATACCGAGATCAGATTTCAGAGACGGGTTTGATTTTCTCCGGGCTGTCACCAGATGGTCATTTGGTCGAATTTGTTGAGCTTCCTACTTCCGTACATCCTTTCTATGTGGGTACTCAAGCGCACCCGGAATTCTTATCAAGGCCAACAAAGGCGCATCCACTCTTTTCAGGTTTAATTGCCGCTGCTATCAAAAAACATGGAAATTGATCAGACGCAGTTTGCCGATTTCCTAACGTATCTCGCTGTTGAAAAAGGTTTAGCCAAAAACACATTGGCGGCCTACCGGCGCGATCTTAAAAAATTTTTGATCTTTGCCGAGGAACAAGAACTGAATCCATTAAATATTTCGCAAGAGATGGTGACTGATTTCATTGCTTGGTTACGAGGCTTGAATTCAACAAACAAGCTTGAGGAAAGCTCAATCTCTCGAGTTGTCGTCGTTCTACGTAACTACTCCAAATTTTACGCGAGAGAAAATAAGGTTCTCGATCAATTGGCTAATTTTGCTCCACCGAAAATTCCAAAGCGCCTACCTAAAGCACTTTCAATAACGCAAATTTCAAACTTGATCAGTGCAATTAGTAAACCGGACGCTGCTGGACTGAGAAATGCAGCTTTAGTTGAATTGCTCTATGCAACAGGTGCCCGCGTTTCGGAGATCGTGAACCTTGATGTTTCAGATATTGAGCAAGTTGCCGAAACTTTAAGTGTGCGGATTGTGGGAAAAGGAAAGAAGGAACGGGTGGTACCGATTGGGAAATTTGCCCGTGAAGCTTTAGATAGTTACTTAGTAAGGGCACGGCCGACTTGGGTACGTGAAAAATCTAATGGGGCTCTTTTCTTGAATTCTTCCGGTGGTCGTTTAAGTCGACAAAGCGCTTGGACGTTAATTTCTATGGGCGCGAAAGAAATAGGGATTGCTGGCGAAATTTCTCCCCATTCGCTACGACATTCTTTTGCAACTCATTTATTGGATGGTGGCGCTGATATTAGAGTTGTACAAGAACTGCTGGGGCACTCATCTGTAACAACCACTCAAATTTATACACTCGTTACGATCGATTTGTTACGCGAAAAATATAGCGAAACTCATCCACGAGCTAAGTAAACTAAATTATTTGCCGCGTAATCTACGAGCGATAATGCTTTGATCACCCTTGGTTTCTAAATCAGCGATAATGATTGAGAGCGATTCGCGAACAATGCGACCTCGATCTACCGCTAACCCAAGATCACCGCGTAGCGCTAATCGGGCTTGATCTAAATCATAAAGTTCTTCAGGGGATAGGTAAACCGTGATTTTTTCATCGTGACGTTCTCTACCACTTGGTGTCCGGTCAAATGAATTGACGCGGCGCCTAGCAGTTGTGCGCACTGATTTTTTGTTTGCAGAGGTCACAATCGCAGTTGGTTGATCCTCTATCGGAGTCGGTGCACTAGAGGGAACTGCACTCAATGTAGTGCTCTGTCGGAACAATTCATCTGCCCCTGGAAGGCTAACTCTGCGGCTCATTTTGCTCCTCCTCGGTAAATTAATTCTCGTGCTAAACGTCGATATGAAACTGCCCCTAGCGAACTGCTCGCATATGTCGTGATTGGTTCACCCTTGACTGTTGATTCGGAAAACCTAACTGTCCGCGAAATTATTGTATCTAGTAGATCTTTTGGAAATTCATTATGAATCAATTCTAAAACTTCCCTAGAGTGAGCGGTTTTACGATCAAACATAGTCGCGAGAATTCCATAAATTTCCAGAGATGGATTTATGTTGGTCTTAACTTTCTCTATTGTTTCGCGAACCAATCCAAGACCAAGAACTGCGAAATATTCGCATTCCATTGGTATTAAAACACCTTGTGATGCGGTTAAGGCGTTAACAGTTAGCGTACCCAGAGAAGGGGAGCAGTCAATCAAAATATCGTCGTAAATTTCTAGGATTGGTGCCAAGAGTTTGCGCAGTTTGTGTTCCTTGGCAATTTCCGAAACAAATGCTGCATCAGCTGCAGCGAGATCTTTATGACCTCTAATGAAATCTAGCCCTGGAACATTTGATTTAAGAATGAACTCGTTGATATTTGCTGATTCATCATTGAGCAAATACCAAATCGATCCGTACTGCTCTTTTATTTGCAGTGGTTTAATTCCAAGTCCAGTAGTCATGCTGGCCTGCGAATCAAAATCTATTAACAACACTCGTCGTCCGGCTTCTGCAAGCGCCGCACCTAAGTTGATTGTTGTAGTTGTTTTACCAACTCCGCCCTTTTGATTAACAATTGAAATAACGCGAGCGCTTCCAGCTACAGGTGGTTTGGTTATTTCCGGAAAATCAATCGCTTTGCGACCAAGCACGATTGAAGTCGCGGCTAGTTCTTCGTCTCGATTTGTCGATTTAGCGTCGAATCGAGTTACCTTTGAATTGATTTTTGCCATGCGGCGGACTCTACGGCGGTGCGATTACCAAGGCAAGCGCAGTTGGACTACCTTTCCACCATGAATGATCAGATTTCCGACACTACCGAGCTCACACCGCCGGTTATAGAGGGGTCTGAAGGGGCTTTCTCCGTTCATCTGAGCAATTTTGATGGCCCATTTGATTTGCTCCTGCAGTTGATCTCTCGCCACAAAATGGATGTAACTGAGATAGCGCTGAGCATCGTGACCGATGACTTCATCGCCTATATCCGCGCTCTTGAGAGCGCTGAGGGTGGTGGCGGTTGGGATCTGGACCGGACTACTGAATTTCTGGTTGTGGCTGCAACCCTGTTAGACCTAAAAGCAGCCCGCTTGCTCCCATCCGGTGAAGTTGAAGATGAGGGCGATCTGGCCCTACTTGAAGCTCGGGATCTGCTTTTTGCCAGATTGCTTCAGTATCGGGCCTTTAAGGAGATCGCTTCGATTTTCAGCGAACGGCTGGTTAGAGAGGAGCGCACTTTTGCCCGCGTGGTTGCGCTGGAGGCTCATTTTGCCCAGCTGTTGCCTGAAGTACTCATTGGCGTTGGTCCGGATCGATTTGGCGCCATAGCCCAACGAGTTCTTGCGCCAAAAACCGTGCCTACGGTGGGTATTGGTCATATTCATCGCCCGCTGGTGAGCGTTTCAGAGGAATCTACGAAGATTGTGGACCAACTACGCAGAAGCGGAAGATCGACCTTCAGGAGCCTTATAGGGGACGCTGCAAATACCATGGTGGTCGTAGCGCGCTTTTTGGCTCTATTAGAGCTCTACCGAGAAGGAGTAGTCCGATTCGAGCAAGTGATTGCTCTTGGGGAGCTTCAAATTACTTGGATCGGAAGCGCCACGGGACTGATCGAAGTGAGTGATGAGTTTGATATTCCGCAAGTCACGATGGCAGATGAGACAGATGGAGATATAAATGTCTAATAATGAACTAGAAAGATCATTAGAAGCGATCCTTATGGTGGTTGATGAACCGGTTTCTGAACTTGTTCTGGCTCAAATTACCGAGGTTCCGACAGAGGTTGTCCTTGAAACCCTCCATAAGCTCTCCGACTCATATTCAAGCGAGGGACGGGGTTTTGAACTTCGCCAAGTAGCCGGCGGATGGCGCTTTTATAGCCATCCTGACTTAGCTCCCATGGTCGAAAAATTTGTTTTAGATGGTCAAAGCGCCCGCTTAACCCAGGCAGCACTGGAAACTCTGGCGGTTATTGCCTATAGACAACCCATTTCAAGAGCTCGGGTTTCGGCAATAAGAGGGGTGAATGTTGAGGCCGTTATGAAGACGCTGGTAACCAGGGGATTGGTCGAGGAGACCGGAATTGAGCATGAAACTGGGGCTATTTTGTACTCAACTACCTCATTCTTCTTGGAGAAATTGGGTTTGAATCGGGTGGAAGACCTTCCGGCCCTAGCCCCATTCCTGCCAGATGTTGATGGGCTAGATGAGGTTTTGGCTACCCTTACAGAGTAGGCAGCTTGGCTTGAGTTCTGCCGGATTAGCAGTTGCGGGCGCTATCGCCTACTCTTGGCTTGTTGTTAAACCCTAAAGTACCTCTTTAGATCGATTCCACGCTGTTGAAGCTGTTGAAACGGGGAAAAAATGGCGCTCATTCGCCTACAGAAGATTCTTGCCGACGCTGGTATAGCCAGCCGCCGGAGGAGTGAAGAGCTTATAAGTGAAGGCCGTGTAAGTGTTGACGGCGAGCAAATAACAGAACTGGGCAGCAAATTTGATCCAGAAATCGTTCAAGTTGAGGTTGATGGTGAGGCAATTCGATCAAATAAAACTAAAACTTACCTTGCGTTTTATAAGCCAAGAGGCGTAATTTCCACAATGGCAGACCCAGAAAATCGAGCTAATCTAGGCGATTTCTTTCGCGAGCGTAATGAGCGGTTATTTCATGTTGGCCGCCTGGACAAAGATAGTGAGGGGTTAATTCTGCTCACAAATGATGGGGAATTAACGCACAAAGCTACCCATCCTTCGTTCGGGTTAATCAAGAAATACCTCGTTGAAACTGAAGGGGTAGTTTCCAAAGAGAATTTGGAACTTTTGACCAAGGGTGTGATCTTGGAGGATGGGCTCGCTCGAGCCCTGGAGGTTAAAGTGATCCGAGAGGTAAATTCAAAGCATCATTGGATTGAAGTCAGTATCCATGAAGGTCGTTTCCACATCGTCCGGCGAATGTTTGAAGTCCTTGAGATCGAGGTTCAAAGATTGATCCGAACTGATTTTGGACCCATAACGATAGGTGATCTCAAAGAAGGACGCTGGCGGGTACTAAATAGCAAAGAGATTGAAAATCTGCATATTGCTTTAACAGTAAAACGCTAAACAGTATTTAAGAATAGCGATAAAACGTTTTAATGGTTTGAATTGCTTTCAATGCCTATCGATAAATAGATATTTGCGAGCACAAAATGATTCTGAAATACAGTTTTATCGATATTTGATCGGCAGGCTGGTTAGGCCAGAATTCTTTATCGATAAAATAAATATCAATTTATCAATAAAAGGGCATATGGTTTAAATAGTTAAATGGTAATCCTTCGCAACACGGCAAACGCTATCCTTCTCGTATGATGAATTCGGAGAAGCAAGTTCGTGCCTTTCGTGGTGCCACGCAACTAGCCGAAGATACGCCCACGCAAATGGCATCAGCAGTCACAGAATTGCTGCGCGAGATCATGAGCCAGAACGGTTTAGAAGATGGCGACTTGATTTCAGTCTTATTCACCGCCACCCAAGACCTCGTTAGTGACTTTCCGGCCACAGGGGCTAGATCGATGGGTTTCGGTGATGTTCCCCTTATGTGCGCGGCTGAGATAGCCGTGGTTGGTTCATTGCCCCGATGTGTTCGTGTCATGTTGCACGCCAGAACAACACGCGAGCGTGGCGATATCAAACATATCTATCTACGTGGAGCGAGCGTGTTACGTAAAGATTTGCAGAAATGAAGGCGCTACAACCACATATTCACATAATTGGCGCAGGTTTGATTGGGACGTCCATAGGTCTCAAGCTTAAAGAGAGTGGATTTTCCCTCTCAATCTCAGATCTTGACCCCAAGAATGAGAAAATGGCTATCGATTTGCTACAAACGAATGTTCGCCCGGCGAAAACAGATGTATTTCTTATCGCCACTCCGCCCGATTCAGTTTTTCAAGAGCTAAAGCGTGTGTTTGAAAGTAACCCAGAAGCAAAATTCATAGATATCGCAGGCATAAAGTCTAACCTTCACGTTGAAGTAGAAAAATTTCCAGAAATTGCTAAAAGATTTTGCTCCGCGCACCCGATGGCTGGGCGTGAAGTTTCCGGGCCGGGCTCTGCTCGAGCAGATATCTTTGATTCACGTCCATGGATCGTTACGCCAACCTCGAAGACAGATCAAGAAGTTATTGATTTTGTACTCGATTTGGGAAGAATTTTAGGAAGCACGCCTTTCACTTTAGGGGCGCAAGAGCATGATGCTGCAGTGGCACTGGTCTCGCATTTTCCGCAGATTCTGAGTTCGCTATTGGCGGGGATGTTAAATGAAGCAGATATCGCAGCCCTAAATCTAGCGGGCCAAGGTTTGCGCGACCTCACAAGATTGGCCGATTCAGATCCTAAACTTTGGTCCACTTTATTGACTGCAAACTCTGATGCCCTGGTTCCAAAACTAGATGAAGCAATTACCAAACTAAATAACTTGAAAAGCGCTTTGATCTTGCGAGATAGTGAATCTATAGAAGAATTTATTTCGCAAGGTCGCTCTGGGCGGGCGCGAATTCCTGGCAAACATGGCAGCGGAAAGCGTGATTACACATACCTTCCAATTGTTATTTCCGATAAACCTGGTCAGCTTGCACTTATTTTTCAAGAATGCAGCAATGTTGGTGTCAATATCGAAGATTTAGCCATCGAACACAGTCCAAATCAAGAGACTGGGCTCATAACACTTGCTCTGAACGATCTAGATGCTCACAAGCTCCAAAAGCACCTGCTCGCGCAGGGTTGGTTAGCGCATATCCCGCGCAAATAGCAGACAATTTTCATAGAGGTTCATAGAGGTTCATAGAAGTTCGTAGAAAATACCCCTCTAGATCACTAGTAAGGTTCTCTTATGGCCGGAATTGTAGTTGCGATCGACGGTCCAAGTGGTTCCGGAAAATCAAGTACAGCGAAAGCAATAGCAACTCGTGCAAATTGGAAATATCTTGATACCGGAGCTCTTTATAGAGCAGCTACGTGGATTGCATTGCAAGAAAATGTTGATCAAGGCTGGGAAATTATTGCGGCTATTAAAAAACATCCAATTTCTTTTAAAACAGATCCAAAAGATCCAAGGATCATGGCTGGGGATGTGGACGTAACCTCTGAAATTCGCTCCAACAGGATTACGGATCAAGTCTCTCAATTGAGTCAGATTCCAGAATTGCGAGCACATTTGGTCGATATGCAGAAAACAATTATCGAAGAATGTGACACTGGAATAGTTGTTGAAGGGCGTGATATCGGAACCGTTGTTGCACCTGATGCGAATCTCAAAGTTTTTCTATATGCCGATTTACAGGCTAGAGCGCTACGCCGTGCGACCGAAATGGATGCCAGTGATGCCACGGAAAAAGTGGCTAAATCATTGGATAATCGCGATCTAATCGATAGCACTCGCAAAATCTCGCCACTGCGTCCAGCAGAGGATGCGCTTGAATTAGATTCAACTGAGATGGGTTTGAAGGAAGTTGTAGAAATTATTTGGGAATGGTTGAAACGTAAAAATTTACTCGGTCTGCCAAAAATTGCGGTAATTGGTCGACCAAACGTTGGAAAATCAACCCTGGTAAATCGAATTATTGGCCGCAGAGAAGCGATTGTGGAAGATACACCTGGTGTAACACGAGATCGAGTTAAGTACGAGGCAGAATGGAACGGGCGACGTTTTATTTTGATTGATACTGGTGGTTGGGAAGTTAAACCAGAAGGTATCTCCCAGAAAATTACTGCAGGGTCTGAAGCGGCTATTGCCGAGAGTGATCTTGTCCTTTTTGTGATCGATGCTCAAGTAGGTGCTCTCGATGAAGATGAGTCTCTATTAACTTTGCTTCGTAAATCCAAGAAGAAGGTTGTACTTGCTGCAAATAAAGTTGATGGCGCAAATGAAGAGGCGCTGGCACATGGTTTATGGAATTTAGGGCTTGGGGAACCAAAATTTGTTTCAGCGCTACATGGACGTGGCAGCGGTGACATGCTGGACTATATAGTGAAGCAACTTCCAGAAGTTGGTAGCGAAAAACCGGATGATGGGTTTCGCAGAATTGCTCTTGTCGGTCGACCAAATGTTGGAAAATCCAGTTTGTTAAATATTTTGGCCGGCGAGTCAAGAGTTCTGGTTGATGATGCTGCCGGAACAACTCGTGATCCCGTTGATGAACTAATCGAGATTGATGGGTCAACTTGGAGATTTATCGACACAGCGGGAATTCGTAAGCGCGCACATCAAGATAGTGGCACAGATTATTACGCCTCACTTCGAACTTCCATTGCCTTGGAACGAGCTGAAGTTGCCGTAGTTGTTTTTGATGCCTCAGTTCCGTTAACCGAACAAGACCTGCGAATTGTCACCATGGTTGAAGAAGCTGGCCGAGCTCTGGTGATTGTTATGAATAAATGGGACATGGTCGATGAAGAGCGACAACTGCAATTAGATAAAGAGTTAGAACGGAATTTGGAGCGTTATCCTTGGGCTCAGCGTGTGAATATTTCAGCAAAAACCGGCTGGCACCGAGATCGACTAGCCCCAGCGCTGCGCACAGCGATTTCAAGTTGGGAGAAGCGAGTGCCAACCAGCAAGCTGAATTCCTTCTTGGGCGCTCTGATCGCGGCAACCCCACCGCCAGTGCGAAGCGGAAAACAACCAAAGATCAGATTTGCCACTCAGGCGGCAATTTGCCCACCGAAATTTGTAGTTTTCTCCAGCGAGTTCGTGGAAACCTCTTATCGACGGTTCATTGAGCGTAGATTGCGTGAAGAATTTGGCTTCCCGGGCACTCCCGTGGAGGTAGTCGTGAAGGTTAAGGAACGAGAGTAGTTTGCTGCGGTGGATAACGATTTGAGCCGCAATATGAGGAATCAGAATGGATCGCAGATTTATACGATCCCAAATGCCATATCAATACTGCGCGGTCTAGGTATTCCATTTTTCCTGTGGAGTTATTTACACGCGCACAACGTCGCCTTAAGTTTTACCATCCTTGTTATAGGGGGCGTAACGGATTACTTGGATGGAAAATTAGCCAGGGTTTTGAAACAGGAGAGTGCTTTTGGCGAGCTTCTCGATCCAGCAATTGATCGCGCGTACATAGCCGCGGTTCTAATCGCTATGGCGATCTCCGGAGCACTACCAACCTGGATTCCAATTTTATTGATTGGCCGAGATGTCTGGTTGTCCCTGATGCTCTTGGTCATGCGCGGTACCGGTGGCGGTGTTTTCAAGGTCACCTTTCTTGGCAAATCTGCAACTTTCACCCTTCTCTATGCCTTTCCATTGATTCTGGTCTCGAGCAACAGTGGATTTGGTCGAGTTCTACTAATTTTCGGTTGGAGTTTTGCTATCTGGGGGATAGCGTTATACCTTCTGACAGGTTTTCGTTACACAGCTACGGCGCTTTTACGGCTTTTCACCAAACAAATGTTTGTGCAATTAAAGGGGAGATAATCAAATGAGTTCAATTCCAGCGGAACTGAAATATACAAAAGAGCATGAATGGATTGCCGCTACCGCTAACCCCCAAATTTTTAGAATCGGAATTACCGACTTCGCGCAGGGCGCGTTGGGAGATATCGTGTACATACAACTCCCAAAGATTGGTGAGAGCGTTACGGCGGACAAAGTATGCGGGGAAGTTGAATCAACTAAGAGCGTTTCGGAAATTTATGCACCTCTGACTGGAAAAATCGTTGCGGTCAACTCGGGTCTGGATAAGACACCTGAAGTAATCAACTCTGATCCATATGGATCTGGCTGGATAGCCGAAATTGAAATATCTGGGGGATTAGCTGATGCGCCAGGGCTGCTGTCAGCGCCAGATTATGGGCAACTCACCGCTTGACCACGACCCTTCCGTGAAATAGTGTCAGCCTACAGTTGAAGTAAAGGTTTATATCGAAAGGGGGCAGTACATGAGTGCCTCTAGTGACTTCCCTAACGGAAATTTCGAATTAACTAGCACGTTAAATTTAAGCAATTTGCGCGCAGTCCCGGATGCAAAATCTGACTCACAAGTAATGGATTCACTTAGCTCTAATGAGCGCGAAATAATCGAACAAATCCCTGGGAATTGCGCGATGTTAATTTCGCTCGCAGGTCCTGGGAAAGGTTCACGTTTCTTGCTTGATCGCGACAGCGTAAAAATTGGTCGAGATGCGCTCAGTGATATCTTTTTGGACGATATTACGGTTTCAAGAAAGCATTGCGAAATATCGCGCAATTCAAGCAATCAGTTTGAAATAGTAGATTTGAAGAGTTTGAACGGTACATATCTAAATACAGTCTCTACGGCTAAATCTTCCCTTAGCCAAGGCGATGAAATACAAATAGGCAAATTCCGGTTGACTTTCTTTCAGCCGATTAGCGCCTCAAACAATGCTAGAAAACAATAGGGGAAATTGATGAGTGTTCCAGCACGCGCGTATCTAAGTATCGGTGAAGTCTTGACCAAGCTTCGTGGTGAATTTGCAGATATAACTATCTCAAAGATCCGATTCCTTGAGTCCGAAGGTTTGATTGATCCGCAACGTACGCCATCTGGTTATCGTAAATTCACCAACGTTGATCTGGAGCGCCTACGTTACGTACTTGCTGCACAACGTGACCAATATTTGCCGCTTCGAGTTATCAAGGAAAATCTGGATGCTATTGATCGCGGATTACAACCCGCTTCGGCGCCTGGCGGTATGGCAGCACCTCGACTAGCTACGGTAGATGGCGAATTTGCTCCAAGTAATTTTCTACAGGACAGCACACTAAAACTTTCTCGCGACGAACTCATTGCCTCCTCCGGTTTGAGCGACACCCAGCTTGCTGAATTGGAATCTTTTGGCTTGGTAACGATTAAAGGTCGTTACTTCGATGCCCATTCACTAGCAATTGCTAGAGCAGTTGCTGAAATGGCGGCTTTCGGGATCGAGGGACGGCATCTGCGTTCTTTCAAGACTGCAGCGGATCGCGAAATAGGATTGGTCGAACAAGTTATTACACCTCTTCTTCGTCAAAAAGGATCTGATGCGCAGGCTCGCGCAGAAGAAGTACAACGCGAACTTGCTGCGCTATCAATCCGTCTTCATGCGGCTCTGGTTGCTGCAGGTTTAGGCCGCGCCAAGTAATTGAACCTCCATCCTGTTGAGGTTGTCGGTGTCCGTGTTGAGATGCCTTCGAATCAACCAATTGTTCTCCTGAAAGAAACTGGCGGGATTCGCTTTCTCCCAATCTGGGTTGGCTCAGTTGAAGCGACGGCAATTGCTTTCGCGCAACAAGGCTTAACACCACCGCGCCCCTTGACACATGATTTAATTGTCAATCTTTTAAAAACCCTAGAAGTGGACCTGCTTACAATTCATCTAACTGAACTTCGTGATGGCATTTTCTACGCCCTTCTCAATTTATCGGGGGAGCGTTCTATTTCAGTCCGACCTTCGGATGCAATCGCTTTAGCGCTGCGAACCAACAGCCCCATTCTGGCCAGTGAAGAATTATTCGAAGCGGCGGGAATTGAGATTCCGGATCAGTCCGATGATGAAGTTGAGAAGTTCCGGGAGTTCTTGGACCAGATCAACCCAGAGGATTTTTTAGGTTAACCCTCCCGGCCGCCCTAACCCTCTAGATTAACTTTAAGGTTCAAGCGTGTCGGTTATTGCCCCCGAGCTGGGCACAAACTACCCTTCTGGTATATCCGCAAGGATCTTCCCCCACAGAAGTGAGTAAATGACATGACCGAAAAATCGGACGTTAGCACTTCAGCTTTGCCCGAGAATCAAGAAATTGGTTACCGCGGTGCAACTGCATGTGTGGCTGCTGGAATTACTTACCGGCAATTGGATTACTGGGCCAGAACAGGCTTGGTTGAACCAGGCGTGCAATCTGCAGCCGGTTCAGGATCGCAACGTCTCTACGGTTTTCGAGATATTTTGGTTTTAAAGATCGTCAAACGTTTACTAGATACCGGAGTTTCCCTTCAAAACATTCGCACCGCCGTTGAACATTTGCGCAGCCGCGGTATCTCTGATTTGGAACGCATGACGTTAATGTCTGATGGAGCATCAATTTATGAATGTGCCAGCGCAGATGAGATCGTGGACTTACTACAAGGTGGTCAAGGTGTGTTTGGAATTGCTATAGGAAAAGTATGGAGCGAAGTTGAAGGTTCACTCGCAACTCTTCAAGGCGAGCGGGTCACAACCGGTGAAACCACGGTGGCGGGTCTCACATCGTCCGAGATCGATAGTGATGAGCTCTCAGAGCGTAGAAAGCGCAAAGGCGCCTAAAACTCTTTATCCTTCCCCTATAAAAGAAACTTCCGAGAGATCGGGGCGATCGTTAGGGGAGTAGTAAATGGCTAGAGCTAGATCGGAATTTGTAGACCGTCATATTGGTCCAGACGCGGCCGAAACTTCGATCATGCTAAAAGAACTCTCCGAAAATTCACTGCAAGAGTTCATTGCAAAAGTAGTACCAAGTAATATTTTGCTGGAAGAAAAATTGGCGAAATCAATGCCAACTGCAATATCTGAGGAAGCCACCATTGCGCAGTTACGAATTTTGGCCGGAAAAAACCGTGTTCTTAAATCTCTAATCGGTAGCGGGTATTACGGAACGATTACACCTCCCGTAATTTTGCGAAACGTTTTAGAAAATCCAGCCTGGTACACCGCTTACACCCCTTATCAACCAGAAATTAGTCAAGGTCGACTTGAAGCAATTTTTGCTTTCCAGACGCTAGTAGCAGATTTAACTGATTTGCCAATTGCCAATGCATCAATGTTGGACGAAGCCAGCGCAGCGGCAGAAGCTATGACCTTAGCCAGGCGAATTTGGCAAGGTGATGACGCCGCGGTATTTCTGATCGATGCTAATTTACATCAACACATAAAGGCTGTAATCCAAACTCGCGCAAAGCCTTTAAAGATTACGGTAGCTGAAGTTGATTTTCCAACTCTTCGAACCAGCGATTTTCCAACTGGAATATTTGGTGCAATATTTGCGCAAATTGGTAGTGACGGTGAAGTATTCGACGCGCAACCAGCCCTTCAAAATCTGAAAGAGCAAGGGGCACTTACCATTTATGCCGCCGATTTACTTGCATCAACTATTTTTAAATCTGCCGGAGATCTTGGTTTTGATATAGCTGTTGGCTCGGCACAACGTTTTGGTGTTCCAATGGGATTTGGTGGACCACATGCCGGTTTCATGGCGGTTCGTAATGGATTAGAGCGATCTTTGCCTGGCCGCCTTGTTGGTCAAAGCGTAGATGTGCATGGAAATCCGGCGCTACGTTTAGCACTTCAAACCCGCGAACAACATATTCGTCGAGATAAAGCCACATCAAACATCTGCACCGCACAAGTGTTGCTAGCAGTTATGTCCGGACTCTACGCAATGTGGCATGGACCTCAGGGCTTGAAGGAAATATCTGAAAGAGTTGCAAGTTTCACAAGTTATCTAAAAATGACTTTAGTGCAATCGGGTTTTGATATTCCGACCAAACAAACTTTCGATACTTTCGTCGTTAGGGGAGTGGACGCTAAATCGATTCAGGCAATTGCCTTAGCCAATGGCTTCAATGTAAGAGTCATATCTGAGAGCGAAATTGGAATTACTTTGGATGAGACGACAGTTTTGTCGGATTTGCAAACAATTCTTAACTTTTTCAATGTGCAAGGTAAAGATTTTTCGAAAGTTGTGGATATTTCTGATTCGTATAAGCGCACAACAGGGTTTTTAACACACCCACTCTTTAATACGTATCACTCTGAAACTTCGATGTTGCGGTATTTACGCGCGCTTTCAGATCGCGATCTTGCTCTGGATCGGACCATGATTCCGTTGGGATCGTGCACAATGAAATTGAATGCAACGACAGAAATGGCATCTGTGACTTGGCCAGAATTTTCGCAACTACACCCGTTTGCGCCTGCAGATCAGAGCGCAGGGATCCGAGAATTGATCTCGCAATTATCAGATTGGCTTATCGAAATTACCGGATACGATGTTGTTTCTTTGCAACCCAATGCTGGATCGCAAGGCGAGTTCGCTGGGTTACTTGCGATTAAGAATTATCTTGTTGCAGAAAATCAAATGGACCGAGATATTTGTTTGATTCCATCAAGTGCCCACGGCACAAATGCGGCCAGTGCGGTTATGGCGGGAATGCGAGTTGTAGTAATCGCATGTGATGACGAGGGCAATGTAAGCGTTCCAGATTTGAAGGAAAAGATTGCAGAACATCGCGAAACTTTGGCCGCGTTGATGGTGACCTATCCATCTACTCACGGCGTTTTTGAAGAGGCAATCGGAGAGATCTGCGGTTTGGTTCATGATGCAGGCGGTCAGGTTTACGTCGATGGTGCCAATCTCAACGCACTCGTAGGTTTAGCGAAGCCGGGTAAATTTGGTGCTGATGTCTCGCACTTGAATTTGCATAAAACTTTCTGTATTCCACATGGTGGCGGGGGACCAGGAGTTGGTCCAGTAATCGCTAAAGCTCACCTCGGACCATATTTGCCAAATCATCCTAATGATCCATCTTGTGGTCCGGCTACAGGTCCTGGACCCGTAAGTTCGGCGCCATTTGGTTCAGCCAGCATCTTGCCAATTTCCTGGTCTTACATTCGGATGATGGGTGGCGCAGGTTTAACTAGAGCGACCGAAATCGCGATTCTTTCTGCCAATTATTTGGCGAGCAAACTTGATCCGCATTATCCGGTCTTATACAAGGGTAAGAATGGCTATATCGCTCACGAATGCATTATCGATTTACGCGAGATCACCAAACAAACTGGCGTCACCGTTGATGATGTTGCGAAGCGTTTAATGGATCATGGCTTTCATGCGCCAACAGTTAGTTTCCCAGTAGCCGGAACTTTGATGATTGAGCCAACTGAATCAGAAGATTTACGTGAGCTGGAACGTTTCATAACAGCGATGGTCTCAATTAGAGCCGAAATTGCAGATATCGAAGCTGGTTTGCTTACCGTCGAAGAATCACCATTACGTTTTGCACCTCACACAAGTGCTGATTTGGTTCGCGAGAACTGGGATCGTAAGTACTCAAGAGAGATCGCAGCATTCCCAACCGGGAATAACGTGGAACTAGCCAGAACGGGCAAATACTGGCCCACAGTGGGTCGAATAGACGGTGTTCACGGGGATAGGAATCTAATTTGCTCCTGCCCGGCGATATCCGAACTGGCGATCAACTAGTTACTTTACATAATGTAGATTATCGGAGATATCCCTTCCGAAATATACGCTTGAGCCCCCATTGAGTAATGTTCAAAAACGCTTCTAAGGCAATGCTGAAGGTCATTTTGGACTTACCTTTTGTGCGCTCGGTAAATGTTATTGGTACTTCTAGAACTTCAAATCCGGCGTAAACAGTTTTCATAACCATTTCAATTTGAAATCCATAACCTTTAGCCAGGACGGATTCAAGTTTGATCGCTTCAAGTACGTTTCGAGGAATTACACGGTATCCACTTGTTAGGTCCCGATAAGGCAAAGCTAAAGCCAGCGCGGCATATTTGGTGCCCAATAATGAAATTGCTCGACGGTACCAAGGCCAGTTAACCACCGACCCACCTGGCATCCATCTGGTGCCTATAACAAGTTTGCCTGGTGTACTTGCTTGAAGCAATTTCGAGAAATCTTCAATGGAATGCGAACCATCCGAATCAATCTCGACAAATAGGTCGAAATCTCGTTCTAAACCCCAGGCAAAACCCGATAAATATGCTGGTCCAAGTCCAAGTTTCCTTGGCCGATTAATCTGTTGAATCCTCGGGTCGTTAAATTTTTGAACAATCGCGCCTGTACCATCCGGTGAATTATCATCGACATTAAGAATTATAAAATCTTTACCGCTTGAGTTCGCATCAACAAATTCAATCAATTCTGAGAGAAATGGTTGAATATTCTCGGCTTCATTATATGTTGGAACAATTATTAGAATTTTCACGCAACAATTACCATCCCAAGGCTGCAATCAATCGATCTACGCTGGCTCCAAGACCATAATCCTTTTGATATTGATAGATCTCATCAAGATTATCGGGCTTTTTAGGCAAAGATAAATCCATCTTGGGTAATGGAACATCTAAGGCACAAAAAACCAATTTAGGTGCGATTTTTGCATACTCTGCTGATTCAAGAAGTTTTTTCCGCAAATTCGGTGTTAAACGTTCATCATCTTTTTTGGCGGCCGCCATCACTTCCGGCAAAGTTTCAAAATTCTTAGCGATGATTGCCGCGCCTTTTTCACCAATTCCACGAATTCCTGGCAAGCCATCGGAAGCATCGCCGCGAATCATTGCAAATAGGGCGTACCTATCCCCCGGTATTTCGTATTTATCAGAAATCCATTTCAGATCGACATGATCATGATTTGAAATCCCCTTGGCCAAATAAACAACAGAAACTTTGCGTTTATCATCTACCAATTGAAACAAGTCTCGGTCCCCAGTAACAATCTTGATTGGACCGTTCTCGCGTACCGCGAATGAAGCCATGACATCATCGGCTTCGTAATCATCAACTCCGACTAATGGAATACCGAACGCCTCTAGCAGATCCAATAAAATGGGTATTTGCGGGCCAAGAGTGTCGGGTTCTTCCTCGGCTCCCTCTTCATCTAATCGATTCGCTTTGTATTCTGGGAAGAGATCTACTCGCCATGATGGCCGCCAATCTCCTTCAATGCAAGCAACAAGTCGATTCGGCTTGTAAATCGACAAGAGTCGAGCAGTCATATCCAGATAACCGCGAATCGCGTTAACTGGTTCACCGGAAGGTGACACGAGCGTGTCAGGCATCCCAAAATATGCGCGATACCAAAGTGAAGCACTATCCAATAACATCAAAGTCATACGAGAACTCCTGCATAAGCGATTACACCGCGATCTATCTGAGCTAATGCTTTTTTAGCTACGGGAGCTAAATCGGGAGATGCAATTGCGATTTGGCGCAGTAAATCCATAATCTGTTTCATCGAACGAACAAAATCGCCAACGGTGAGTTCAGTTCCCTTAAAAATAGCCGACAAAGAATGACCACTTGCCCAACGATAAGAAGCCATACAGAAACCAGGATCCGGATCTCTAATTGGTTCGAGCCCTAAGGCCGTTTCCTCTTCGTTTATTTCTGCCCAAGTTTTTGTGAGATCAAGGAGGAAATCTTCAACCGCGCCTCGCGGGATCTTTGGGGTCATCTCTTTGCGTGCTTCATACACCAAGGTGGAAAGTGCTGCTACGAGCTCGGTTGATGAAAGTTTATTCAAAGCGCCGTTTCGGATTAATTGCGCGATCAAAAGATCGGTTTCACCATAAATCTTCGCAAGCAATTTTCCAGAATCTGTAATTTCATCATCTTTTATATAGCCGAATTTATCGAGAACGATCTTAATCAGGTCGAAACGTCTTGCGATAACGTGTGTCCTATTGGCAACTCGAGCGGTTAATCCGGCATTTTCACGGCGCAAACGATCAGCACGTTCGGCAATACGTGCATGAGTTTCCCGGTCATTACAACCGTGGCACGGATGTGCGCGCAACGCCCGTCGGATTTCAGAGATCTTAGCTTCATCGAAAGCGCGTGTTTTTTTACTCTTATAGGTCGCTGATTTTTCCAATTCCCGGATCTCAAAACGAAGATCTGAATATTCGATGAAATCTCCTAAGTGACATTTAATCTCATGTTGAAGTTCAATGATTGCGTCGGAATTTTTAGCGATCGCCCGCGCCAAACCAACTACTGCTTTATCTGCTTGAAATTGTGCAAAGGAAGATTCAAGCGAGGTTCTGGCGCGCGTTGACCCGAACTGCGAGATTAGATTTATAGTCATGTTGTAAGTTGGTTGAAACGAACTTTTCAAGGGATATGTTCGAGTTGAAGCCAGACCGGCCGCTGACGCAGAATCCACATCCTTATTCCAGAGTATTACGGCATTACCTTCAATATCTATGCCACGACGTCCAGCGCGCCCAGTTAATTGGGTGTACTCCCCTGGTGTTACCGAAACATGGGCTTCGCCATTCCATTTAGTTAATTTTTCTAACACAACAGTTTTTGCCGGCATATTAATTCCAAGCGCTAAAGTTTCGGTTGCGAACACCGCCTTTACTAGCCCTTGTTGAAAAAGCTCTTCGACCGTCTCTTTGAAAGCAGGCAAGAGTCCGGCATGGTGCGCCGCTACTCCTCGTTCCAGGGCATCCACCCATTCGTGAAAACCTAAGATTGCTAAATCATCATCTGGCAGATTTCGGGTTTTCTCCGCAATAACTTCGCGAATGATTGATCGCTCTTCACTATCCGTAAGTCGCAATCCCGCAGCTAAACATTGCTTAACAGCTGCATCACAACCTGCGCGCGAAAAAATAAAGGTAATCGCGGGTAAAAGATTTTCACGATCTAACTTCTCGATAACCTCGGATCTAGATAGTGACTTGATAGTTGGAGTTAAAGATTTATTATCCTGCCAACTTCGACGGTCTTTTGGGCCACCCCTATGAGCGACTTTTACCGAGCGCATTGAATCTTTCTCGAGCTTAAGAATTTCAGGGTTGATCTTGGCATTGCCCACGAAAAGATCAAGCAATTTCGGGCCGAATAGCACATGCTGATACAGCGGTATTGGACGCGTTTCGCTAACGATTACCTTCGTATCGCCACGTACAGTCTGCAACCAATCACCGAATTCTTCGGCATTTGAAACTGTTGCTGAAAGTGCAGCGATTGAAATACTTTCGGGTAAATGGATAAGAATCTCTTCCCAAACCGCGCCTCTAAATCTATCTGCCAGGTAATGCACTTCATCCATCACAACATACTTCAAATCAGCCAAGGTATTTGAAGACGAATAAATCATGTTACGCAAAACTTCCGTCGTCATGATCACTATGTTTGCCTCAGAGTTGATCGAGGTATCACCAGTTAAAAGACCGACCTGATCTTCACCAAAAATATTCGATAAATCTTGGAACTTTTGGTTTGATAGAGCCTTAATCGGTGTTGTGTAGAAGCATTTCTTGCCGGCTTCAAGTGCAAGATGTGCTGCGAACTCTCCAACAATCGTTTTACCAGCACCAGTTGGGGCGGCAACCAGTACTGATTTACCACTTTCTAACGCATGGCATCCTTGTATCTGGAAGGAATCGAGATCGAATGGATAGCGAGCTATGAAATCTTGTGTTTTAGAAAATTCGCGCTTCGCTTTTACGACGGCAAAGCGTTCCGCTGGCGAGGTTGTCATCGTGTTTCCCATACCCGAAGCGCCTTGGGCACTATTTCAATATTTATTGGAAGCGAACCAATTTTTTCGCCATCCGCGTAAGCAATCGCATTTGATTCGAGCGTGAGTTTTGCGACCTTGATAAATTCCACCGCAGGATGGCTGACGTGCTTACCTTTGAAAACTTTTGGGAACACCTTCAATAGTTCCACTTTGCTCACCGGATGCAGAACCATTACTTCGAAGAGGCCATCGCGCCGATCAGCCGACGGACATATCAACATGCCACCACCGTAAGAAGCTCCGTTAGCAACGGCGATAAGCATTGCTGGAATCTTGCGGGTTCCACCTGGAGTAACCATTTCATAGCGATATGGGCGAAAAAGTGGCAATTCCAAAAGTGTTGCGATCGTGTATTTAATCTGGCCTTTTACAAAGCTAAATCGATTGGCTCGTTCATTTACAAGTGAATCAAAACCGGTACTTAATACCTGTCCAAACCAGCGAGTCCCGATCTCACTTTCGGTACGTCCTAAATCTATTTCAACTGGACTAGTTTCGAGCATGCGCTTTACGGCTCTAGTCACATCTAAATCTAACGGACCACCAGTTCTTGCAAAATCATTGCCTGTGCCACAGGGCAATACATATAACGGAATATTTGAAAGAGCGAGCTCCTGAATCGCCAGGTGGACCGCACCATCTCCCCCAATAGCCATAACCGCATCCACTTGCCCGGATAAAACCTCTTGCAATTTTTTTGAAGTTGCCTCTGCGCTATCGGCAAGAATGCTGACGATTTGCACGTGATTCTTTTTGAATTCCTCCGAAATTAACTCAAAATATTTAGCTGCTTTTCCAGTCCCAGATTTCGGATTGGCAAGCAGCACTACGTTCTTCAATTTACGCCTCTAGAAGCGTTTTTGAAGCGTTTACGGTCTACCAAGATGGCAATTGCTCCAGCTAGAAAATAGAGTCCTATTAAAGGTATCGCGAGTAGACCCATGGTGAATGGATCTCCGGTTGGGGTAAAAATAGCCGCAAAGAGCGTTATTCCAAAGATTGCAAAGCGCCAAGGTTTTAAGATGCTCTTACCACGTAAAACTCCAGCGAGGTTAAGAGAAACTAAGAAAACAGGCAGCTCGAAAGCGATTCCAAAAATCAAGATAAGTTGGAGCACAAAATTTAGATAATCATCAAATTTAACAAGATTCGTTAATGAAGCGGGCGTAAAACCCAGGAGTACTTTGACTGCTAACGGTAGAACCAAATAACCTACGTAAATACCAATCGCGAAAAATGGAATTGCAAATAGAAGAAAAAATATCGAGTTCCGTTTTTCACGGCCCTTCATAGCCGGAGCAATAAATGCCCAACTTTGATAGAGCCAGATTGGCGCTGCCAAGATAACCCCAATCAATAATGAAATCTTAAATTTCAGATCAATTGGTCCGAGGACGCCATTTATATAGAGAATTCCGCAACTTGATTTTCCTGTTGCCACTACTTCTTTTAGGTTACAAATCGGTGCCGCTAAGTGGTTGATGATTGTGTCGTAAAGAAACCAGCCAACAAAAGCGCCTAAGATTATGCCGAGGGCAGACTTAAATATTCGCTTACGAAGTTCGGCAAAATGCGCCATCAATGGCATACCACCGCTCGATTTCGAGCTCATTAGATATCTATTCTGCTGGTTTGGTTCCGGAGTCAGGCTTCTCTTTCTTGACTTCGCCATCTTTTAACTCGCTTTTGAATATCTTGAGTGATTTGGCTAGTGAACGAGCTGAATCAGGAAGTTTCTTAGCGCCAAACATAACGACAAATACCAAGGCCAAAATGATGAAGTGCCAACCTTCGAGTCCTCTTAACATATTATTCCTAACGACGATTCCGTAGTTGTTCTGGGCTAAAGGATAGTGGTTCTTGGCTACTGATACAGCGATCTGATGGCAGCCAAATGGCCGGAAAGCGCCGCCTTCAAGGCGGGTGGATTCAAAACCGCTATTTCTGGACCAAAACCAGCAATTGTTCGAACTAACCAATCTTGATCTATCGCGGTTACCAAAACCTCATAACCATTTGAAATTTTCTCGGTATTTGCAATTACCGCAGAATTCTCCTCAATAAAAATTCGCGCATTATCCGAAACGAAAAGCAAATAGTCATCGCTAGGTTCATGATCACTTCGCTCTACTCCCGCGCTGAAAGCTTGATCGCTCTTGCGGATCGCAAGAATTCGATCGAGTCGAAAAACGCGTTCGCCCTGAGAAGTAATGCACCAGCTTTCGATATATGTGTGTTTACCTTCGACATAAACTCTATTCGGGATGATCGTGCGCCAAGATTCCTTATCACTATGCGCGCTGAGGTAATTAATCTCGACCGCGCAACCCCTCACTATCGCCTGCAAAATTTCATCGAGTTTCGCATCAGCTGGTTCATTCACCACAACATCTATCGTGGGCTTGAGATCCAAAACAGCACGTAGTTTGACTTGAAGACCTTCTAATTCTTGACGGACATCTGGATTAGCCATTGTTTTCATGACTTCTAGAGAAACAAGTAAAGTTGTAAGTTCAGGTTTTGAAAGTTTTCGAGGTCTATCCAAAACTTGCGGGTCTGAGACTGTCACATATCCATCCTCGAAATTCATATCAATCAGTTCCAGCGGCGAGTAACCAGGCAACCCGCACACGAACAATAAATTCAAATCTTCTAGAATTTGCATTTGAGTGATTCTAAATTCATCCGCCAACTCTTCAACCGAAATCCCTTGATTCTCCAGTAAGAATGGAACGAGATCCAAGGCGCGAGCGGTCCTAGTTGTCGATGCTTCACTCATGGTTTTCCGCCACTAACTAAGGCAATAATTTCATTGCGAAGTTGGACCGGCTCAATTATTTCTACGCTCTCTCCATACCAAACCAGCGTTCGGAGAAAAGATGAAGGAAGGTCATACCTGAATTCATAGAGATCCGTGCTCTCCCCCTCGGATAAACGCCTTCCATTTGAGCGCAGAGTTAACGCTTCACCTTTTTTAATAGATACCTGAGCAAGATTGCGAGCATCTTCCGCGGTGCTAGGTAAAATACTTCTTATATCGAAATCACTGGGGATATTGAAAGCGTTTTTCTTACCGACAGCTCTAATTTCGCCGATAACTCGAGATAATTTGAACATCCGAATTTCATTCTTCAATAGATCTAATCCAACGAGATACCAATAGCCATTCCATAAGAGGACCCGATAAGGCGCCAATTTGCGCTTGGTCACCTCGCTACCCTGATATTCAAATTCCAATTGCCGGAGTTCATCTATAGCCTCGGTTATTTCCAGCAACGCTGCCTTCGGATTTTCGAAACGGTATTCGATTGTTGATGCCAAATCCATGGCGGCGGGAATTCCCAATGATTTTAATTTCCGAATCCCAGACTGAGCGGCGGGAGTAAGCGCCGAATCTTTCCAAAAATTTGCAGCTACCGACAGATAAGCAACTTCTCGTGGCGATAAATTTGGAATTTCCAAACTGTAACTGCTCCTAGAAATTCGGTATCCTGGTTCATCCTCAAAAAAAGGATCCAGGTCACCTACCTGGATTTCAATTCCCAGGGCACGTAGATCATCCTTATCTCGCTCAAACATCCGATCCATGGAATCAGCGGTCCCGTCGTAGCCCTGCACGGTTCGAAAGATCTCGGATTTTTTTAGATAACGTTTTGTCGCCAAAAGAGCTAGCGTTAAATTAATCAATCGCTCGGTCTTATTGTCGGCCATAGGGATAGCCTATAACGTCCCGAATATTGCTAACCTGTACCTATTGGATTACTAATTTTGGAGGCAAGATCTTGGCTAAATTAGCGAGAATAAAGATACGACGCGCACAAACTGGCACAATTTTGTCACTTTCCATGCTCGCCATACTCGCAGCGGGCGCTCTAAGCGCCTGTACGACTGACGGTGGAACGAAACTACCTAATACTTCATCTAATAGCACGTCTCATAGTACAAAGGAGAAAACCATTACAGATTCAAATGCCGAATACGTTTCGGTTACCGGTTCACTAGGTTCAGCTCCAGTAATTGGTACTCCCAAAGGAAACCCTCCCGGAACCTTAATAAGTAAGGACCTTCACGTCGGCACTGGCAGTGTCGTGGCGCCAAATTCAACTCTCACTGTTAATTACACCCTAGTAGCGTGGTCAACTGGAAAAATCGTTGACAGTTCTTGGAGTAATGGAACTAGTGGCAAGCCAGCAACATTTCCACTTGCAAACGTAATTCCAGGATGGCAACAAGGTTTACCAGGAATGAAAGCGGGCGGCCGTAGACTTTTAATTATTCCGCCTACTCTTGGCTACGGTGCCAATGGCGCTGGTCCAATTGCACCAAATGAAACTCTTATTTTCGTTGTTGATCTAATCGACGTAAAGTAATCAGCTTTCACTCTCATTTGTACCGTAGGCACCTTTAGAAGGGCGCCTACGGCGCAAAGGTGCGATGGTTCCAACTGCGAGGCGACGAGTCATAATTAAGAACGCGGTATGACCAATCATCCGATGTTGCGGTCTAACAGCAAGTCCTTCATGGTGCCATCCTCGTACGATCGTCTCACTGCTCTCTGGTTCTGTGAATTGTCCAGAATTCTTTATCGCCTCTGCAACTTGTGACAGTTGCGTAGTGGTCGCGACATACGCGATAAAAACGCCACCTGGATCAAGCACCTTAGCCGCCATATCTATGCACTCCCACGGCGCCAACATATCTAGCACAACGCGATCGTAAGTTTTGGTGTGCGCGAATTCTTCAACTGCCCCGAGAGTGATCGACCAATTTATCGGAGTATCTGCGAAATAGTGTTTGATGTTTTTAACTGCAACATCAGCAAACTCTTCTCGCTTTTCAAAAGAATCGACGTACCCGCTAGGACCAACAGCTCTCAGCAAAGAAATTGCCAGAGCCCCCGAGCCAACGCCGGCTTCTAAGACTCTGGACCCTGGCGCTATGTCAGCAAAACCAAGAATCATCGCTGCATCTTTCGGATACACAATCGTTGCGCCTCGGGGCATAGTCAATACGTAGTCAGCCAGAAGTGGCTTGAATGCCAGGAATTTTAAACCGCCAGATGTTTCAACAACAATGCCTTGAGGCTTGCCGATTAAATCATTGTGCAACAACCAGCCATTGTGAGTGTGCCACTCTTGATTCGGCTGAAGGGTTATTGAATGCAGTTTACCTTTAGCATCAGTCAGCTGGACGCGATCTCCAACTTTGAAGAGTGCGCTACTTTCATCTGTGCTCATTGGTGAATTCTAGTGGAGATTAAAAAGATCCGTTACTTGCATACCTGCCAACGTTTTTACAACCTTCACTTGATCATCCTCTTGGATGCTTACCAGATGCGGGATAGCAATCACTTTCGCCCCACTGGCCTTTCCTGACGTAACGCCAGTTTGTGAATCTTCCAAGACTAGGCAATTTGAGATTGCTACGCCTAGCATTTGCGCCGCCTTCAAATAGCTTTCTGGATCCGGCTTTGTGTTTGTGACATCATCACAAGATACGAGTGCGTCAAAAAACCCAACACCCAAAAATCGATCACAAGCTTCAACTAGCTGACGTGGACTTGCCGAAACTAGCGCAACCGGAATTCCCATGGATTTGGCGCCTTCCAGAATTTCGAGCGCGCCCGGCAAAAGTGATAGTTGTTCCTCGAAAGATGCACTCACATTGGCTATCAAAGATTCGGAAAAAAATTCAGGTGTGTTCGCGCCATTCGCTAATTGGGACATGTAGCGCCCAACTTTTGCAATCGGTCCACCTAGGACTTGTGCCTGGTTTTCATGTTTCCATTCAAAATCAAATTGCGCCATAAGTTGTGCCTCACCAGCAAACCAGAGTGGTTCAGAATCAACCAGCGTTCCGTCCATGTCAATAAGTATTGCTTCAGGAATCACGTTGCGTTGAAATACTTTGCTTCTGGGTGATGCACGATTATCGCCGACGTAGATTGCTCCGGATGTAATTGGAATTCTTCGGAAAGCTCAACGCCAATTCGCTCGGGATTGAGCAATTCGCATAACTCACGTTGTTGCTCCAAGTTCGGGCAGGCAGGATAGCCAAACGAATATCTAGATCCTCGGTAGCCTTGATCCAAAATTTGGGACAGATCTGGCGAATCTTCCTGATTGAAACCGAGCTCTTCGCGAATACGTCCATGCCAAGCTTCGGCGAGTGCTTCGGTTAACTGCACTGATAGGCCATGTAATTCTAGGTATTCCCGGTAATGATTGTCGGCAAACAATTTCGCACTGGCTTCACTGACCGACTGCCCCATAGTTACGATATGGAAAGCGACGGTATCAATTTCGCCACTTTCCTTACTTCTAAAAAAATCACTTAAACATAGGCGTCGATCGCGCGATTGCCTTGGGAAGGTAAAGCGCACTCTCTCGCTTCCCTCATTTGGTCCTTCGTGATGCAAGATGACCAAATCATTTCCTTCGCTGTAACAAGGGAAATAGCCATAAACAACTGCAGCGTTTAACCAACCTTGAGATTGAACTTCATTTAATAGCGAACGCAGTCTAGGACGCCCCTCATTTTCTACCATCGCTTCATATTCACCACGCTTACCCTGCAAACCCCATTGGCCAACGAAGAGCGCACGTTCATCCAACATCTCTAGGTAAGAGGCGAGCTGTATTCCCTTAACAACTTTAGATCCATAAAACGGTGGAACTGGCAACGAATTATTAATGGCCACATCCGAACGACTGGTATCCAAATTAGCTTCTTTGTTTAATCGGGTATTGGGTGTTTTACGTTCTTTCAGGGGCGGCAAAGAAGCGCCAGGCACGCCACGTTTCACACCCATCATTGCATCCATTAGGCGCAGCCCCTCAAAAGCATCTTTCGCGTAACGAACTTCGCCACTGAACTCACCAGCGAGATCTTGTTCTACAAAGGAGCGAGTCAGCGCTGCGCCACCCAAGATCACAGGCCATTTTTCGGCTAACCCTCGGCTGGAGATCTCCTCCAGATTTTCTCGCATAATGACTGTGGACTTAACTAATAGCCCACTCATCCCGATCACATCGGCTTCTGATTCGGTTGCCGCATCAATAATCTGATTGATCGTCTGCTTAATTCCGATATTTACCGTCGTGTAACCATTATTTGAAAGGATGATGTCAACCAAATTTTTGCCAATATCGTGGACATCGCCCTTTACTGTTGCCAGCAAAATCTTTCCCTTACCCGCGTCATCGCTCTTCTCCATATGAGGTTCAAGAATCGCGACAGCTGTTTTCATCACTTCGGCAGATTGCAGAACGAAAGGTAACTGCATTTCACCTTTTCCGAATAATTCACCAACGATCTTCATTCCAGAAAGTAAATGATCATTGATTATGGCCAATGGTGAAATCCCGGTCGCCATCGCTTCCATCAAATCCGCCTCTAAGCCAACTTTTTCCCCGTCAACGATGCGACGCTCCAAGCGTTCTGCTAATGGTAGGGCGGCAAGTTCAGCGGCGCGCGTTAATTTGTTCGATTTTGCTTCTACCCCATCGAAAAGTTCAAGAAATACCTGCAATGGATCGTAAGTGCAGTTTCCTTCGGCATCAAAAGTACGTCGATCGTAAATCAGATCTAACGCAACGGCCTTTATTTTCTCTTCAATTCGCGCCATAGGAGTAATTTTTGAGGGATGGACGATTGCAGAATCTAAGCCAGCAGTAACAGATTCGGCCAGAAAAACAGAATTAAGCACAATTCGAGCGGCGGGATTCAATCCGAACGACACGTTGCTCACGCCCAAGGTGGTTTGAACGTCCGGGAACTCTGACTTTAGTTCCTTTATCGCACTTATAGTTTCGATTGCATCCTTGCGCGTCTCTTCCTGACCGGTTGCAATTGGGAAAGTCAGACAATCGATGAGAATATCCCCGACCTTCATCCCCCACTTCTGCGTTAGATCATTTATTAGGCGCCTGGCAATCCGCAACTTCCATTCCGCAGTTCTTGCCTGACCCTCTTCATCAATAGTGAGAGCAACTACGCCGGCGCCGTGTTCAACAACTAGCGGCATAATTCGGGCGAAACGTGAATTAGCTCCATCGCCATCCTCATAATTAACCGAGTTAATGACACAGCGTCCGCCCAAATGTTCTAAGCCCGCTTGTAACACTGCTGGTTCTGTTGAATCAAGAACTATTGGAAGAGTGGAACTTGTGGCGAACCTAGAAGCCAATTCCTTCATATCTGCAACACCGTTTCGACCAACATAATCAACCGATAGGTCCAACATATGTGCACCATCACGGATTTGATCACGAGCAATTTCAACGCATGTTTGCCAATCTTCTGCTAGCAAGGCATCGCGAAAGGCCCTAGAGCCGTTGGCGTTTGTCCGTTCACCAATCGCTAAATAAGTCAGGTCCTGCCTAAAGGGTACAAATTGATAGAGCGAAGAAGCACCTATTTCTGGTGAAATTTTTCGCGCAACAATGGGATGGTTTCCTAATTTATCCACGACAGCTTGCAAATGCTCCGGCGTGGTCCCGCAGCAACCACCTATGAGCGTTAAGCCGTAAGATTCAACAAAGTTCGCAAGATAATCCGCCAATTCCACCGGTGAGAGCGGATAAGTCGCTCCATTGGCCCCAAGAACTGGCAAGCCCGCATTGGGCATCACCGAAATACCAGCCTGTGAATTCTTACTTAAAGTTCGAAGATGTTCGCTCATTTCGGCTGGACCGGTTGCACAATTAAGCCCGATCAAATCAATTTTCAAAGGTTCAAGCGCGTTTAGCGCCGCGCCAATCTCAGAACCAAGAAGCATAGTTCCGGTGGTTTCTACCGTTACCTGCGCAATCAAAACTACATCTCGCTCTGACTTGTCGATAGCTTCTCTGGCGCCATTAACTGCCGCCTTGGCTTGCAATAAATCTTGGGTGGTTTCGATCAAAAGTGCATCAACACCGCTATCCAATAAACCACACGAAGCCGTGAAATAGGCGCTTTTTAATTTATCGTATTCAGTATGACCAAGTGTCGGTAGTTTGGTTCCGGGTCCAAGTGAACCTAAAACCCAACGCGGCTTATCTATTGTTGAAAACTCTTCGGCTACTTCCTTAGCCAGTTTTCCACCGGCGAAAGCTAACTCATAAATACGATCTTCAATTCCATACTCTGCAAGGTTCGCCCAGTTTGCTCCGAAAGTATTAGTTTCAACTGCGTCAACACCAACAGCAAAATATTTACGGTGAACTTCTTTGACAATATCCGGTCTCGATACGTTTAGTATTTCATTGCAGCCTTCATGGCCTTGAAAATCTTCCAGACTTGGATTTTCGGCTTGCAACATCGTGCCCATTGCACCATCTGCAATTATTACTCGCGTGGACATCGCGGTTCGAAGCGTTGAAGATTTAACCATTTAGGAGAAGGCTACCTTAATCAACTAACTCTAGAGAGCTAAACCAAGAAGTGAATCCAGGGCTCTAGACAACTCCCCTGCACTGCCTATTAATTCGGAAAATTTAGCCGATTCAGTATTAGATGCCCAGACATCAAGCAGTTCTAGGGCCTTAGGAGTATCTAAATCATCTGAGAGCGCTGATATGACTCCATCAATCACCGTCGAAGTTTGCGCTACTTCCATTCGGGCGAGTGCGCTACGCAATTTTGCAACTTTCAAAGTTGCCTGATGCAGAACGTCATCTGTCCACATTCGATCACTTGAATATCTATTTTGCAACAGCGCAAAACGAATAACCATCGGGTCAACGCCCGACTTAAGTAACTTGGAAACAAAAACCAGGTTTCCCTTACTTTTACTCATTTTTTCACCATCAAGTCCAACCATCCCGGTATGTAAATACCCAGCGGCGAAAGGTTTGCCAGTTAAAACTTTTGCGAGAATTGCTGACATGAAATGGTGAGGGAAAATTAAATCACTGCCACCACCCTGTAGATCGATACAAAATTCTCGGTCAATCTTTGACTCGAGGTAATCGGCGCCAAGGAGATAGCGAAGTGCGATTACTGAACATTCAATATGCCATCCCGGCCGGCCAAACCCAAATGGTGCAGGCCAACCTGGCTCGTTTGGTTTATTTGCGAGCCAAAGAAGTGGATCGAGTGGTTCCTCTTTGCCGGGACGCTTTGGATCCCCACCACGTTCGGCAAATTCGGATAAAGCCTGCTCATACGGAATTGGCAATTCATCCAGAAAATCTTTGGACCTGAAATAAATATCCCCGTCGAGTGAATAAGTGAAACCTGCGTCAATGACTTTCGTAACAGCCAAAACTATTAACTCCATTGATTGCGTTACTGATTCAAAATACTCAGGTGGCAAAATCCGCAAAGCAGACATATCCCCCGCATACAGCTCGATTTGCGATGTTGCCAAACTTTGCCAATCAGTTGCATCGCGCTCTGCTCTCACAAGTAGTGGATCATCTATATCGGTAATATTTTCCACAAAAGAAACCTTGCGATTTTGCAATTGGGTATAGCGATTAATAAGGTCGAAAGTTAGGTAGGTAGCTGCGTGCCCCAGATGAGTCGCATCGTATGGAGTGATCCCACATACATACATCCGAAAGTGGGCAGAGCTATTTTCTAATTTGCCTGAGGTAAGACGTAATTTCAGAGGTGGTAATTCATGGTTAAGCGGTGGAATAACTACCGTCGGCCAGCTGCGCATGCGCTAATCATAGTTCAGAAGCCATAACGAAATATCAGATTTTAGTACGGTGGCCAAGGAACGGCTGGCCAATCCGGTGAAGGTTCTGGAAAAACACCATTTTCTAATAGTCTAGTTATTCGAAACCGGAGCGCCGTTACTTCAGCCGGACTGATTAAAGTTGTTAGATATTTTTCATCAAGCTGGTCAAGGAGATCTTTGATCTGTTCAACCTCGTTTGCGTTTAGCGCCGCGCCACTCCATTGCCATAAAACTGTACGCAATTTATCTTCGACGTGAAAACTAACCCCGTGATCAACTCCATAGATCTTCTCAAGATCGACAAACAAAATGTGACCAAATTTTCTATCGGTGTTATTGATGATGGCGTCAAAGAGCGCCATTGACCTCAGATTCGGGAGCTCCTGTTGCGCCACTTCGACAACATCTATTTCCTCATCAGTTTCAACCCAAATTTGTACTGCTCCTAAACCATAAGGGCCTTCACGCAAAGTCGTGTATGGAACCAAACCAAAGTTTCCTAGTTCGCTTATATAAAAGGCGGCTACCTCACGCCCGGCTAATGAACCTTCTGGAAAATCCCAAAGTGGGCGCTCACCCGCAATTGGTTTATAGATAACTTGGATTTCTGGCGTAATCCGCGCAAGAAGAGTCGCGTTTGATGCATCCACAAGACGTCCAATAACCTCTAACTCGTTCGTTTCAACTAACTGTGAAATTTCAGGAGCAACGCTCACCGGCGGTAACCATTCGCCCTTGGGCATAGATGTCCATCGCCATTTATTGGTAATCCGCAGAAGGGACAAGGTTGGCGACCACCGGCTAATAGCGATTTGGAGCGATCACAAAATCCACGCGCCTGATTAATCCTTAAATTGAATCGTAATATATCGAGTGGGTCTTGATCTTCGATACTCATCAATTCGGAAGGATCGTTAAAATCTGCGTCGGTCTCCTCAGAAATACTTTGGATCTCAACTGCAATACGCTGATTCGTACTCTCCCAAGAAATACCGATCAAACCGGCACGGAACTCTTCATCCAACGGAAATTCAAGATTGGCGTTATCAATTAAAGCCGGAAGTCCCAATTCATCTAAACTCGCAAGTTTACTGCGACGCAATTCTCCGATCATCTCCAATAATTTTTCGCTTAATGCAGCTACTTGGGATTTTTCTACCGCGACTGTATGAGTACCTATTGGCGATGAAACCTGCAAGAAAAAAGCCCGCTCGCCTGGTGGTCCTACAGTTCCGGCGATGAATCGATCAACAAAATCATGTTCATAAATAATTGGATTATCCACTTCCGCCACCCAAAACAGCTTGCGAAGTGCCTGTTTTATTGGAAGCCAGATGAGCCGTATCGTTCATGAGCAGAACGCGACTTCCGGAAGCACTCATTTGAATTATAGAAATTGATGCTGGATCAATACTTATCCGCTGAAAAGTATCCAAATGCATTCCCAACGCATTTGCCAGTAATACTTTTATTACATCACCATGAGTGCAAATGGCAATGCGTTTTCCAGATTGCGCAGCCGCGAACAATCCCTCATTTACTCTCGTGCTCATCTCATTGAAACTTTCGCCATCTGGAAATCGCACCGTACTTGGCGCCGCTTGAATGGATTTCCAAAGGCTCTTCCTAGATAAAAGTGCTAATTTTTTGCCAGACCATGAACCGTAATCCATCTCTAAAAATGCCTTATTCCGCTCGATTCCGGATTTGGGAATTGATTTAGAGCGAGACACAGCAATCGGCCCTATCGTTTCTAAACAACGATCTAATGGGCTGCTTATGAATCTTGCAAATTCAACCGTGCTTAATCGTGCAGAAAGCTTTTCAACTTGATCGATACCTTTCGGGGAAAGGTGCACAGAGCCAACGCGACCTGCCAAAACGTTCTTTAAATTGGCCGTTGAGTGACCATGCCGGATTAGGTAAATCTCACTGTTGACGCGCACAAGGCAAGGTTACCGATTATTGAGTGCCCTGCTTGCTAGGGTCAGGACATGGAAAAGCGGACGCTGGGCAACTCTGGTCTTCGCGTTTCAAGATTGGCCCTCGGAACTATGACTTGGGGCCGAGATACCGACGAACATGAAGCCGCGGATCAACTTAAAACATTCCTCGAATCTGGCGGAAACCTGATCGACACCGCAGCGGTCTATGGCGATGGCGATGCAGAACGGGTACTGGGCGGATTTATCGGGACGCTAGCCAATCGTGATGAAATCATTCTCGCAACCAAAGCCGGGATCTCATTCGCGAACGGTGAAAGATCTGTTAACAATTCGCGCGGCAATCTCCTAAATGATCTTGATAAATCACTTGCCAGATTGGGCGTTGACCACATTGACCTTTGGCAAATTCATACCTGGGACCCGTTAGTTCCACTTGAAGAAACTCTTTCGGCAATCGATCAGGCTGTTTCCTCTGGGCGTACTCGTTATGTTGGCGTATCAAATTTTAGCGGCTGGCAATTGGCTAGATCAGCCACCTTACAAAATCCATTCTTTGGAAAAGCGCCAATCATCTCGCAACAGAGTGAGTACTCACTTTTAAATCGCGAGATTGAGTCCGAAGTAATGCCTGCTGCGTTAGAAATGAATATTGGAATCCTTGCTTGGTCGCCTCTTGGGCGCGGTGTTCTTACTGGTAAATACCGCAATGGCTCGCCTTCAGATTCACGTGGTGCCAGCCCGCATTTCTCGGGCTTCGTTTCACCTTATCTCGGTGAGAATTCGCGCAGAATAGTTGACGCAGTTTGCGTAGCGAGTGAAGGACTCGGATACTCACCAATCGAAGTTGCACTCTCATGGGTTCGCGATGGTTTCGGAGTTACAAGTGCAATTGTTGGAGCGCGAACCGCAGCGCAACTACGTGGGATTCTAACGGTTGAAGAGATAGTCCTACCTGATCAAGTTCGAATAGCGCTGGATGAAGTTTCCGCAATAAATTAACTATTTAAATTAACAGCGTTGCAAGAAGGAATTAAGAACTTTAACTCCAAATTTCAAACCGTCAACGGGAATTCTTTCATCTACCCCGTGAAACAAAGCAAAGAAATCAAGTTCTGGTGGAAGTTTTACTGGACTAAAACCATAACCAACAATTCCCAGATCAGATAACGCTTTGTTGTCCGTACCACCACTCATTAAATACGGGACTGGTATTCCTTCGGGATCGAATTCCGCAATCGCCGCGCACATCGCATCAACTAATGGCCCGGAAAACTCAACTTCTAACGCTTTATCTCGAACTAAAACTTCAATTTCAATATCAGGCCCAGCGATCTCAGCAATAGTTTTTAGGAGATCTTCTTCGTAACCTGGAAGGAAACGACCATCAACAACCGCACTTGCTACTTGTGGAATCACATTCGCCTTGTACCCCGCCTCCAACATAGTTGGATTAGAAGTATTCTGAATCGTTGCGCCCATCATGCGAGCCGCGCCACCGATATGCTTCAACAACGGACGCACATTCGAAGCGTCATAAGCATTTCCAGTTAATTCCGCGATCTTTCTAAAAAATTTAGCGCCTGTTTTGGTCTCTATCTGCGGCCATTCATGTGAGCCGATCCGAGCGATGGCCTTGCTCAACTTTGTTATTGCGTTTTCATTATTTATAAACGAACCATGTCCGGCTGCGCCTTTAGCGGTCAGCTTCAACCAGTTAATACCTTTTTGTGCACCCTCAACGAAATAAAGGCGATCGCCAGTATCTAGCGTGACCGAAAAACCGCCAACCTCAGAAATCGCTTCACTGTATCCCGCAAATATCTCAGGGCGATTTTTAACTAACCAACGCGAACCGTACTCACTGCCCGCCTCTTCATCGGCGAAGAATACGATAAGAATATTTCTATCCGGAATAAATCCACTGCGCTTCCATGCTCTGGCAACCGCCAGAATCATTGCGTCCATATCCTTCATGTCGACCGCGCCCCGACCCCAGATGTATCCATCTTTGATGATTCCACCAAATGGATCTACCGACCAATCTGCGGCATTCACTGGTACGACATCCAAGTGACCGTGCAATACCAAACCAGGACGCGATTGATTACTTCCCTCAATCTTTGCAACAACATTCACCCGATTTTCACCGGTTACGATTAATTCGCTAGCAATTCCTACTTCAGCCAATTTGGCAGCAACATAATCAGCGACGGCCTTTTCATCACCTCGACCTTCGCCAAAATTAACGCTCGGGATGCGAATCAATTCCTGACACATCTTGATGCAATCCTCTTCAAGAAGGTTTAAATCGATTTCACTCATGTGCATATCTTGCCTCAAAACCCGTCGGATTGTGCCGTTCCCTCTGCGCTTGGTACCCTACGCCAGAAGAAAAATTACCTCGTCCGGGTGGCGGAATTGGCAGACGCGCTAGCTTGAGGTGTTAGTTCTCGCAAGGGATTAGGGGTTCAAGTCCCCTCTCGGACACGTTTAACTTTATTTAGTAGTGTTATAGCCGATACAACCGATCCAATCGGTCCAACCAATTAGAACTGGTTTCCATTCAAACGGATAGGAAAAACGTGGCAGAGCTGATTTATTACTGCGGCACAATGGACAGCGGTAAATCCACTCTCGCACTCCAAACGGCCCACAATCATCAAAGCCGCGGTCGAACTGGTTTGATTTTTACCAACAAAGATCGTGCTGGACGTGGCCAAATTTCTTCCAGGTTGGGTCTACAAACCAAAGCAATTGAAGTCGACCTTGAATTAGAAATTCATCGCTTCGTAGTCGAAAAGCTCTCTCATGGTGAGCGCATTGATTTTATTATCTGTGATGAAGCTCAATTTTATACCGCAAACCAAATTGAACAATTAGCGCTCATCGTTGATGGCTTAAGTATTGATGTTTACGCTTTTGGGATTTTGACGGATTTTAGAACCGCCCTCTTCCCAGGTTCAGCAAGGTTGGTTGAACTCGCTGACCGAGTTCAAACCTTGCAGGTTGAGGCCCTCTGCTGGTGTGGTCGACGGGCAACCCATAATGCTCGAACTGTTGGCGGGTCGATGGTTACCGAAGGCGAACAAGTCGTTGTTGGGGATGTCTCTAAGAACGATGAAACCGCTTATGAGGTGCTTTGCCGTCGCCACCATATGCGCAAGGTAACATCTCGCACATCGCGCGCAGCAGAACCTGATCCACTACCATTTAACAACAGCAACTGACACAAGACAAAGGAAAAATATGAAAACCAAAGGTTATGCCGTTTTATCCGCCAGCGCTCCATTAGAACCCTTTACCTTTGAACGTAGAG
>CAIMMQ010000094.1 GCA_903842675.1 uncultured Actinomycetes bacterium | reverse complement strand
GATGTCTTGGCCCTTATAGATTATTTGGCCAGAAGTTGGTGAGACCAGCTTCAAAAATGTACGTCCAGCAGTTGTCTTGCCGCAGCCAGATTCGCCCACGATTCCAACGGTTTCACCTTCGTGAATATCTAATGAAATGCCGTCGACAGCCTTGACCGTAGCTTTTTCATTGTTAAATATTCCGGATTTCTTAACCGGAAAATGCTTGGTCAAATCCTTAATTGAGAAGAGTGCATCTTGTGACATTTAGTTGGCCCTCTCCTGATTATGTGCGAAGAGCGCTGGTCGCTGTGCTTCTGGACTGTGACATCTAGAAACGTGTCCGGAAGTTACCCCGGTTAAGTTAGGCAGCGAAGCATCGCAAGAACCAGCTGGCGCGTTCTTACTATAAGTACACCGAGGTGCGAAAGCACAGCCCGGTGGCAGATTAATTAGTGACGGTGGTTGGCCGCCAATGGAAAATAAACGTTCCTTCTTGCCATAAGAAATCTTGGGGACCGATTGGAGCAGCCCGACTGTGTAGGGAGCCATTGGTCGGTAGAAGATATCTTCAGCGCTTCCTTGTTCAACAATATTTCCGGCATACATGACCGAAACTCGATCAGCTACTTGGGCTACTACGCCCAGGTCGTGAGTAATAAGCAAAATTCCCATATTGAATTCTTTTTGGATCTTTTGCATCAAAGTCAAAATTTGGGCCTGAACCGTTACATCAAGTGCCGTTGTTGGTTCATCGGCAATCAAAATCTTTGGCGTGTTCATTAGAGCCATTGCGATCATTACACGTTGGCGCATACCGCCGGAGAATTGGTGTGGGAAATCATTGACGCGTTTAGCAGGCTCTGGGATGCCGACCAGATCAAGCATTTCTATCGCGCGCGCTTTGGCCTCGGCCTTTTTGCCAGGATTATGAACGAGGTAGCCCTCGGCAAGTTGATTGCCAATTTTGAAGTATGGGTGAAGTGAGGACATTGGGTCCTGAAAAATCATTGAGACAACACGGCCGCGCAGATTTCGCACTTTCTCTTGATCATCCGAAACTACATCTACAACGCCATCACCATCCGCGATCAGGATCGAACCAGAAAGCTTTGCCGAGCGAAGATTATGAAGTCCCATAACTGAAAGACTTGTGACGGTCTTTCCAGAACCAGATTCACCGACGATTGCAACTGTTTCGCCAGCCTTCAATGAAAGTGACAAGTTATCGACTGCGTGGACATCACCATCATCAGTTGGGAATGAGACGCGAAGGTCTTTAATCTCTAATAAATTTTCCAAAGAATTACAACCTAACCCTTGGATCAAGCACGGCATAAAACATATCTACGATTAAGTTCATAATAATTACAACACCAGCAGCCAGAATTGTTGTGGCCACGACGACTGGCAGATCAAACTCATAAACCGAACGCAAGGTCAATTGTCCAACGCCAGGCAGGTTGAAGATTGTCTCGGTTAAAATCGCGCCACCAATTAAACCGGCGAAGTCCAAACTTGCCATCGTGACGATTGGGGCAAGTGCGGCACGGAAAGTATGAATACGAAGCACTTTCTTCTCAGTGAGTCCCTTTGCACGAGCGGTGCGAATGTAATCCTCGCCCAGTGTTTCCAAAATCGAAGCACGGGTAAATCGCGTATACAAAGCTGCGAATGAAATAGCCAACGTAATCCAGGGCAGAATGAAGTACTGCAGGTATCCAAATGGGTTAGAAAATAGCGAGACATACCCCGACAGGTTGAGCGGGATGATGTTCCACCGAATTGTGATCCAAATAAGTAAGAACAGGCCCGTAACAAAAACAGGGAGTGAGGTCCCGAGAAGTACGAAGATCGTGCTTGCCGTATCTGGCCATCTGCCTTTAAATCTGGCGGCAATAATTCCAAG
>CAIMMQ010000093.1 GCA_903842675.1 uncultured Actinomycetes bacterium | reverse complement strand
TCACAAGCCGGCGTTATTACAACATCAGCACATGGTCGCGCTCGCATTATCGATGTGACACCAGGTCGAATCACCGAAGCGCTAAATGAAGGTGCAATTGCCATCGTTGCAGGCTTTCAGGGAATTAGTCAGGACACTAAAGATGTAACAACTCTTGGTCGCGGTGGATCAGACACAACTGCGGTTGCACTTGCTGCGGCACTTGATGCCGATGTCTGCGAAATTTATACCGATGTTGATGGCATCTTCTCGGCCGATCCGCGCGTTGTGCCAAGCGCTCGCAAATTAAAAACTGTTACTTATGATGAAATGTTAGAACTCGCAGCATCTGGCGCAAAAGTATTGCACCTACGTTGCGTCGAATATGCACGTCGATATGACTTACCGATTCATGTTAGATCATCATTCTCAAATAACGAAGGTACATGGGTGGTTAAAGATCATCCGGAAGGCGGAGAAATGGAACAAGCAATCATCGCAGGAATCGCACACGATAAATCGGAAGCGAAGATAACGGTTGTTGGAGTCCCGGATCGCACCGGTGTTGCCGCTCGTATCTTCCAAGCCGTCGCTGATGCAGACATTAATATCGACATGATTGTGCAGAATGTTTCTGCTGCAGCTACTGGACTTACTGACATTTCATTTACCTTGCCAAAGTCCGAGGGTGTTAACGCAACAAATATCTTAAAAAAACTACAAGGTGAAATTGGTTATCAATCAATTCAATACGATGATCAAATCGGAAAACTATCTTTGGTCGGCGCAGGAATGCGCTCCCACCCTGGCGTCACCGCAACTTTCTTCGCATGTCTCTCGGAGGCTGGCGTAAATATCGAAATGATCTCAACTTCAGAGATTCGCCTTTCTATTGTCTGCCGCGAATCTGATTTAGATAAAGCTGTTCGCGCTGCGCATACCGCGTTTGATCTAGATGCCTCACAAATAGAAGCAGTTGTTTATGGCGGTACTGGTCGATGAGCAAATTACCTTCATTGGCAGTTGTTGGCGCTACTGGCGCCGTCGGCACAGTGATGCTCGATATTTTGAGCAAACGGCCCAATGTTTACGGTGAAATTCGCCTTATTGCTTCGGCGCGAAGTGCTGGCAAGAAATTAACTTGCCGCGGTGAAGAGTTAACAGTCGTAGCACTTTCCCCAGAGGCATTCGATGGAATTGATATTGCAATGTTCGATGTGCCAGATGAGATTAGCGCCGAGTGGGCACCAATTGCGGCCGAACGTGGTGCAGTAGTCGTAGATAACTCTGGTGCATTTCGCATGGATCCCGAAGTTCCACTTGTTGTTCCAGAAGTAAATCCAAAGATGGCAAAGAAACGTCCTAAGGGAATTATTTCAAATCCAAATTGCACAACTCTTTCGATGATCGTTGCAATGGGCGCGCTAAATAAAGAATTCAAATTAAAAGAACTTGTTGTCGCTTCATACCAGGCGGCCTCTGGTGCTGGTCAATCTGGTATCGATACCTTGCGTGCCCAAATTTCGGCGGTTGCCGGAACTAACGCTGGTGATGTTTCAAATGATTCAAAGGCATTCATTAAAGACAATGGTCCATTTCCTGCCCCGCTTGCACTAAATGTTGTGCCTTGGGCTGGATCACTAAAAGAGGCTGGCTATTCTTCGGAAGAACTTAAAGTGCGAAATGAATCTCGAAAGATTCTAGGAATGCCAGATCTAAAAGTTTCTGCAACCTGTGTTCGAGTTCCAGTGCTCACAACTCACTCACTTGCAGTTCATGCGATATTCAAGAAAAAAGTAGGCAGAAAAGCGGCTCAGAAAATTTTGGCAAACGCCGATGGCGTTAAATTAGTTGATGATCCAGAAAATTATCAATTCCCAACACCTGCGCAAGTTGTCGGAACTGATCCAACTTGGGTTGGTCGCGTGCGAGCGAGTCTTGATGACAACCACGCACTTGATCTCTTCTTGTGCGGTGACAACCTTCGTAAGGGTGCCGCGCTTAATACGGCGCAAATTGCGGAATTGGTTGCAAAAGAATTTAATTAAGTGGAATCAACAACCGATTATCAAGTTGCAATTTCCTGGGCGCAAGAATTACTCGGCGAAATCAATGCTGCAAAAGTACATATCGGCCCAGGTGAATTCTTAGAGGCTTGGCGCAGCGCCGACTCCTTTTCGTTTACGCGCACCAGCGAACCAACTTATGGCCAAGCCTTCGGCCCAAATCCATACTTTGATCCAAGGTGGGGCAAAGTAGCCGTATCACATAGCAAATTTGGCCCAGTTTGGAATGGCCTGCAGATCGCTAACCAATTTGATTTCTATGGTTGCAAACCTGAAGTTATTGCTGGATTCGAAGATATCGAAATA
>CAIMMQ010000092.1 GCA_903842675.1 uncultured Actinomycetes bacterium | reverse complement strand
GGTGAAGTTGGTCTTGCTGGAGAAATAAGAAAAGTTACCGGTGCGACTCAGCGAATTTCTGAAGCGGCCCGACTTGGATTTAAACGTGCTCTTGTTCCAACCGGAAGTGATATCAAGATTGCCGGAATTGAAATAATGGAGGTCGCCCGCTTAGAGCAGGCGATCGCTCGCGTAAAGATTAATTAAGAAGTAGTTAAGCTGTTGGAGTTTCGGCTAAATCACCAGGTGTATCTGGCATTTCAGCTTTAGGCATTCCCTTGAAGGTAAATACTTCTTTACCATCCTCAGTTGCAACGCCTACCAAAGTAATTTCGCCGGCCTTTACATCACCGAACAAAATCTTCTCTGATAACACATCTTCAATCTCACGTTGAATGCAGCGACGTAGTGGCCGCGCGCCGAGTAGTGGGTCATACCCACGCTTGGCTAACAGCGCCTTCGCCTCTGTTGTGAGTTCGATTCCCATATCGCGGGCACGTAGGCGTTCATCCAAGTTTGCAATCATCAAATCAACAATTTGAATGATTTCATTTTCACTCAACTGATGGAAGACGATTACATCATCGATACGGTTCAAGAATTCTGGACGGAAGTGAGTACGAAGTTCCTCATTCACTTTGCCCTTCATGCGCTCGTAATTTCCGAGAGCATCGGATGCGTTTGTGAATCCAAGATTTAGGCTCTTGGAAATATCGCGAGTTCCTAGGTTAGTCGTCATGATGATGATTGTGTTTTTGAAGTCCACAACGCGACCCTGTGAGTCGGTTAGGCGGCCATCTTCCAAGACCTGCAAGAGTGAGTTGAAGATATCCGGATGTGCCTTTTCAATTTCATCAAACAAAACAACTGAGAATGGCTTGCGGCGCACCTTTTCGGTCAGCTGTCCACCTTCGTCATAGCCGACGTAACCTGGAGGAGCACCAAATAAACGAGAGGCGGTGTGCTTCTCGGAGTATTCCGACATATCAAGTTGAATAAGTGCATCTTGATCACCAAATAAGAATTTAGCGAGGGTGCGAGAAAGTTCAGTCTTGCCAACACCAGAAGGGCCAGCAAAAATAAATGAGCCACCTGGACGGCGTGGATCTTTCAAGCCAGCACGAGTACGGCGAATTGCTTGTGAGAGCGCCTTGATCGCTTGATCTTGGCCAATAACGCGGCGATGTAGTTCATCTTCCATGCGAAGTAGACGAGCCGTTTCTGCTTCAGTCAACTTAAATACTGGGATACCAGTTGCATTTGATAGAACCTCGGCAATTAACTCTTCAGTTACTTCGGCAACAACATCAAGATCGCCGGCCTTCCAGTTCCGTTCTTTATCAACTTTTTCAGCAATCAGAGACTTCTCTTTATCGCGCAATGAAGCCGCTAATTCAAAATCTTGGGAATCAATAGCTGATTCCTTCTCTTTACGGGCATCAGCAATTTTATTATCAAATTCGCGAAGCTCTGGCGGCGCAGTCATACGACGAATACGCAAACGTGAACCTGCCTCATCAATTAGATCGATTGCCTTATCTGGCAAGAAGCGATCTGAAATATAACGATCTGCCATTTGTGCCGCACCTACGAGAGCGCCATCTGTAATGGAGACCTTGTGGTGAGATTCGTAGCGATCGCGAAGTCCCTTAAGAATTTCAATAGTGTGTTCAACTGTTGGTTCAGCAACTTGAATTGGTTGGAAGCGACGTTCTAGCGCGGCATCCTTTTCAAAGTGCTTGCGGAACTCATCAAGAGTTGTTGCACCGATTGTCTGCAGTTCGCCTCTGGCCAACATTGGCTTGAGAATGCTCGCTGCATCAATTGCACCTTCAGCAGCGCCAGCACCGACAAGGGTATGAATCTCATCAATGAAGAGCACGATATCGCCGCGAGTACGGATCTCTTTAAGAACCTTCTTTAGGCGCTCTTCGAAATCTCCGCGGTAGCGACTTCCGGCTACGAGTGCGCCGAGGTCGAGTGAATAAATTTGCTTGTCCTTAAGAGTTTCTGGAATGTCACCCTTAACAATTGCTTGAGCAAGTCCTTCAACAATCGCAGTCTTTCCAACGCCAGGTTCTCCGATTAATACTGGGTTGTTCTTGGTACGACGCGAAAGAATTTGCATTACGCGTTCGATCTCTTTCTCGCGACCAATTACTGGATCTAGCTTTCCTTCACGTGCTGCTTGTGTGAGGTTGCGACCAAATTGATCCAAAACTAATGAGGTAGAAGGTGTTCCTTCGGCAGGAGCGCCACTTGTTGCAGCCTCTTTGCCTTGGTAACCAGAAAGCAATTGAATAACTTGTTGACGCACTCGATTTAAATCTGCACCAAGCTTTACGAGAACTTGGGCAGCAACGCCTTCGCCTTCGCGAATTAGGCCGAGAAGAATATGTTCGGTACCAATGTAATTGTGTCCAAGTTGTAGGGCTTCGCGAAGTGAGAGTTCCAAAACTTTTTTAGCGCGTGGTGTAAATGGAATATGACCAGATGGCGCTTGTTGTCCTTGACCAATAATTTCTTCAACTTGCGAGCGCACAGCCTCGAGTGAGATACCGAGTGCTTCGAGTGCTTTAGCAGCTACGCCTTCGCCTTCATGAATCAGGCCCAGGAGAATATGTTCAGTGCCGATGTAATTGTGATTGAGCATGCGTGCCTCTTCTTGGGCAAGCACGACAACACGTCGGGCACGATCTGTAAACCGCTCGAACATCGCAGCTCCTTTTCGGTAACTCTTACTTGGTTACCAATTCTAATGTGAAGGGTAGTACTCGTTCTAACCGAAAATAAGCGCTACTTATGCCCGAAAACCTGCAAATTGGCACAATATTTTGTGGTGAACCTGTGAATTGGCCCCTACCGGGTTTCCTATGGCGTTACTGGAAGGTTTTTATAAGGTTAAAAGCATCCGGGTATTGCCCAGCGTATTTGGCTTGACGCTCTCGAGATCCAAGAACTCCGCTACACCACTGTCGTAAGAGCGCAGCAGCTCTGTGTATACCTCTGGAGCAACCGGGGTTCCTTGAATTTCAACAAAGCCATGTCGACCAAAGAAATCGGTTTCAAATGTCAGACAGAAAATTCGCTTCACGCCAACTTGACGGGCACGCTCGATAATTTCACCAAGAATTGCATGGCCAACACCTTTACCGCGAACACTCTCGGAAACTGCAAGAGTTCTTACCTCTGCTAAATCTTCCCAGAGAACGTGGAGAGCGCCGCAACCAACAACTTCATTGTTGATTTGCGCAACCGTAAACTCTTGCACGCTTTCATAAAGCGTTACGGTCTCTTTAGTTAAAAGACGGCGACCGGCAGCGTACTCATCAATAAATTTTCTGATCTCTTTTATATCGGAAGTCCGAGCTGGGCGAACGGTGATCGACATTTATTCTTCTGGCTTCACTAGTGGGAAAAGAATTGTTTCCCGAATTCCAAGTCCGGTTAGCGCCATCAGTAACCGATCAACGCCCATTCCCATTCCACCCATTGGAGGCATGGCATATTCCATTGCACGCAAGAAATCTTCGTCGATCTGCATGGCTTCAAGATCGCCCTTGTCGCCTAGTTTTGCTTGTTCAGTTAAGCGTTCACGTTGAATAACCGGATCGATTAACTCGGAATAGCCAGTCGCAAGTTCAAAGCCTTCAACATATAAATCCCACTTCTCTGCAACGCCCGGGATTTCGCGATGCGCACGAACAAGTGGCGAAGTGTCCACTGGATAGCCACGAACAAAGATTGGTTCCACTAATTTTCCAGCGCTGACATGTTCAAATATTTCTTCAGCAAGCTTTCCGGTAATCCACTTCGGATCTATTTTCATCCCAAGTTTTTCCGCAATTTTCTTTAGATCTGCAATTGGGGTTTGTGCTGTAACAACTTCGCCCACACCCTGCGAAATCAAGTCAAATAGTGAGGCCTCACGCCAGGTGCCGCCGAGGTTTAATTCGCGACCATCGTGGTGAGTAACAATATGGCTTCCAGAAGTCGCTATAGCAGCATCTTGAACCAATTGCTTTGTTAAGTCAGCGATGGAATTCCAATCACCAAATGCTTCATAACTTTCAATCATTGCAAATTCTGGAGAGTGACTTGAGTCAGCGCCTTCGTTTCTGAAGTTTCTATTTATTTCAAAAACCTTATCTAAGCCGCCAACAACACAGCGCTTTAGAAATAATTCGGGCGCAATACGAAGGAATAGATCCATATCGTAGGCATTACTAAAAGTCTTAAATGGTCGGGCAGCGGCACCACCATGCATAACTTGCAGCATTGGAGTTTCGACTTCAATAAATTCCCGCTTGTTAAATGTCTCTCGTAGTGCGCGCATTACGTTTGGACGTAGTCGAGCATTTGCTCTGGCTTCTGGCCTAACAATTAGATCTACATAACGCATCCGAACTCGAGTCTCTTCAGATAATGGTTTGTGATCGACTGGAAGTGGTCTCAGCGCTTTTGCGGCAATGACCCAAGAATTTGCCAAGATAGAAAGTTCGCCACGCTTTGAGGTTATTACTTCACCAGTAACACTTACTAGATCACCAAGATCAATTTCGCCCTTCCAAAGTTCAAGAACTTCTGCACCAACTTTATCCAGCGAGAACATTGCTTGAAGTTCGGTTCCGTCACCTTCGCGCAGAGTTGCGAAACAAAGTTTTCCGGTATCTCGCTTAAAAATTACTCGGCCAGTTACGCTTTCAATAACTCCGGTAGCAACGTCAATCGCTAGATCTTTATGCTTCGCTCTTATTGCCTTGAGCGTTGAAGTACGAGGTACCGAAACTGGATATGGCTCACTCCCACGCGCAATAATCGCTTCGCGTTTTTCCCGACGGATCCGCAGCTGTTCTGGCAGGTCATCCCCATCAGCAACAGGTGGCGTGTTTTGTGAGTTCTCCATAATGCGCGCAAGCCTATCGTTTAAGAATTGCGCTCATGAACTAAGCGCAGGCCAATTAACGTTAAATCTGGCTCATGAAAATCAATTGTTTCGCTAACTCCGATTAATAGTGGCGCCAATCCCCCAGTGGCGATAACGCTTACGGCGCCCGAACCTGGGTAGAGCAAATCGAGTTCTTCGGTAATGCGGGTGACCAAGCCGTCCACCTGTCCCGCAAATCCATAAATAGTTCCGGATTGCAGCGCCTCGACTGTGTTTTTACCAATCACATTCTTGGGCTTTACTAATTCGACGCGACGCAACTGTGCTGCGCGTTGTGCAAGCGCATCAACTGAAATTTCAATTCCAGCCGCAAGTGCGCCACCGAGGAATTCGCCCTTCGGTGAAACAACATCGAGATTTGTTGAGGTTCCAAAATCAACGACAATGCATGGACCGTTTTCACCGTAGAGCGCATGCGCAGCAAGCGTGTTCACAATTCGATCCGCACCGATCTCTTTTGGATTATCAACTAACAACGGGACGCCCGTCTTTACGCCGGGTTCAATTATTGTGCTTGGTACATTTGCAAAATATTCGCCAACCATCGTGCGAAGCTCGCGCAGCGTTGATGGCACGGTAGAACAAATCGCTAGCGCATCAACTTCAAAGTTTGCGATAAGTGCCGAGTAACGAACCCACAGCTCATCAGCGGTATCACGGGGATCAGTCTTCACTCGCCACGACTTAATTAGTGCCGCGCCTTCAAATACCCCAAGCACGGTATTGGTATTTCCGACATCGATTGTTAATAACATTATTTCTCCATTTCGAAATCTAGCCCGATATCCAAAACTGGTGCTGAATGAGTAAGTGCGCCAACAGCTAAAAAGTCCACGCCGGTTTGCGCATAAGCGTTCGCGTTTACCAAAGTTAAACCACCTGATGCTTCTAATTTGGCCCGACCTGCGTTTAACGCAACAGCCTTGGCACACTTCTCAGGCGACATGTTGTCGAGCAAAACAAATTTCGCACCGGCTGCAAGTGCCTCTTCAAGTTGCTCCAGTGAGTCAACTTCAACTTCAATGAGCTTTTCTGGATAGGCGCTATTAATTGCTGCAAATGCTTTTGCGACCCCGCCTGCTGCCAAAATGTGGTTATCTTTAATTAACGCCGCGTCCGATAAAGACATTCGGTGGTTTGTACCGCCGCCCATTCGTACCGCAAATTTTTCCAGATCGCGCATAAGTGGTGTTGTCTTACGAGTATCTCTAATTTTGGTATTCGTTCCCGCCACGGCAGCTACCCATTGTTTTGTCAGAGTTGAAATTCCGCTTAGTCGTCCCAACAAATTAAGGGAAGTACGTTCGGCCAAAAGTAGTTTGCGAGTTGATCCGTGGGCTCTTATTAGTGTGGCACCAGCTTTTACAAATTCGCCTTCGCTCGCTATTAATTCATATTCCAAAATTCCGCATGCTTCAAGCACCGCGGCTGCAACATTTAAACCTGAAATAGCGCCTTCACTTCGCGTTCTAAATAAGGCGCCAGACAATTGAGTTTCCGCAATCGTGGCAGTTGAAGTTAAATCGATGCCACCTGCTAAATCTTCTGCGATCGCCTCATTTGCTAATTTAAGAATTGCATTTGGATTTAGGTCAAGAGCTCGCAAACTAGTTTGCAATTTCATACTCAGTGACATTATTTGACCTCCACCGTTTCTAGTTCCCACTTACCGGTATTTGAATAACTTTGGATGATCCGTTTACTCCAGTTTGCTGAAGTTGTCGGGAAATCTGATCTCCAATGCGAACCACGAGATTCGGTGCGCTCTAGCGCAGCATGAACTATCGCAACTGCGAGTAGGTAAAGATTTGAAATCTCCCAAGCTTCTATGCACGGTGTCGTGCTTGCCTTCTTGGATAATTTTTCCAAAACCCGCAAGGTCTCTTCAAGTGATTCCTTAGAGCGCATGACACCGGCGCCCTTACTCATCGTAGATTGCAGTTCGCTCTTAATAGCTGGATCTAACAGAAAATTTGAATTGGAATCAGTTGAAATTTCCACTGGTTGTGTCTGTGGTGGAACATGTGCAGCAATATCGCCAGAAATTCGAGTTCCAAAAACTAAACCTTCAAGCAACGAGTTCGAGGCGAGACGATTCGCACCATGGGCTCCAGTGCATGCAGTTTCACCACAGGCATAAAGCCCGGGAACCGAAGTTTCACCAACCATATTTACTAGCACGCCACCAGATGCATAATGAGATGCAGGTGAAACCGGAATCATCTCTGTTGTTGGATCGATTCCGTTGCTGATACAAGAGGCATAAATTGTTGGAAAACGTTCTTTAAAGTCCGCAATCTTTCTGGCATCAAGCCAAACATGTGGCGAATTTGTTTCAGCCATCTGGCGGAATATTTCCTTTGCAACAATGTCACGTGGTGCTAAATCTGCTTGCGGATGCTTGCCTTGCATAAAGCGTTCGCCTTTTATATTTACTAGTACGCCACCTTCTCCGCGCACCGCCTCGGAAATTAGCGGTTGCTGTCCGCTCTCGCTAAGTTCGCGCCAAAGCACTGTCGGATGGAATTGAATGAACTCAACATCAGCAATTTTTGCACCGGCGCGAAGTGCAAGTGCCACACCATCTCCGGTAGATACCGAGGGATTAGTTGTTTGCGAATAAACTTGACCAAGCCCGCCGGTTGCAATAACAACTGCACGTGCAAGTGCGCGACCCACACCATCTCGACTTCCTGCGCCAATTACGTGAATAGTTGCGCCACAAACTCGGCCTTCGGCATTTTTTAGCACATCAATCGCTAACGCATTTTCAATAACTTCGATTCCATCATCGCCCTGAACGGCAGCAAGAAGGGCGCGCGAAACTTCCGCGCCAGTTGCATCGCCCCCAGCATGCAAGATTCGGTTTCGTAGATGTCCACCTTCGCGAGTTAACGCAATTTCACCAGTATCTGACTTATCAAATACCGCACCTCGTGCGATTAATTTACGGACCGCTTCGGGACCTTCAGTAACTAAAATATCTACTGCTTCACTATCGCAAAGTCCGGCGCCGGCAATCAAAGTATCTTTCTTATGTTGATCTGGTGTATCACCTGGTCCAAGCGCCGCAGCAATTCCACCTTGTGCCCATTTTGTAGAACCCGCATCGATGCGCGCTTTGGTGACAAGGAGAACCGATAAATTATTGGCGCGAAGATTCAAAGCCGTTGTAAGTCCAGCAACACCTGATCCAATAACAATGACATCGGCATTAACAGTCCAGCCGGGAACTCCAGCGAGAAGTTTCATCTGGCGCCCATTTTGTGGACTTGGGTTCTCATCACCATATTGTCGAGCAAACGAACCCCATTTATCCACCCAGCAACTATCGCTCGAGTATTCACGCTCGAACTGTCCGCAATCTCATAACTTTTTTCATCGATTATTTCGGCGTAATCCAGCGCGAATTGCTTCTCACTCGCCAAAAGTGAGAGAAGAACATCGCGTTGAAGCTCAAGTGAACTTTCTTTTGCGGCAGAAGTTAGCGCTTTTGAAATAATTCCTGCCGCAATTCGTTCTGCCTCGGTTAACCTAATATTTCTAGAAGACATCGCCAAGCCATCGGTTTCCCGGATAGTAGGGGCAGCAATTATCTCGATCGGAAGATTCGAATCTTTCACAAGTTTTTTAATCAAAAATAATTGTTGAAAATCTTTTTCACCAAATATAGCGACCTCTGGCTTCACCAAATTAAACAATCGGTTCACGACGGTAAGTACGCCATCAAAATGCCCAAAGCGATGTACTCCTTCGAAGGTGTTTCCGATTTTGCCGGCTGAGATAATTTCAGGTTCGTTGGGATATATCTCTTCAAGGCTCGGAATCCAAACGTTTGTTGCGCCAGCTTGCTTTGCAAGTTCGATATCTTTTTCAATCTGCCGTGGGTATTTCGCCAGATCATCTGGATTTTCAAATTGAAGCGGGTTAACGAAAATGCTCACAACAACCTCAGTGCAACGTTGCGCAGCAATATTTATTAATGATGAGTGCCCAGCATGAAGCGCGCCCATAGTCGGCACCAAGGCCAATGGATGTTTTAAATTCAACGTCATGCTCCAGTCCTTTCCGGGTACCGGGCTCGTGTGAAAAGGTTACTCGCTAACTGCCAACTCTGCCAAAATTTTTGCAACGCTGCTGCGGCCAGGGATTTGCGCATCCGGATCAATCTCTAGCCATGGCGCCAAGACAAATTCTCGCTCGTGCGCCCTTGGATGTGGGAGCTCTAGATCTGGCGTTTTAATTTGTAGTTCGCCAAAAACAATTAAATCAATATCGACCGTGCGCGGACCATTTCTCACTTCGCGAACTCGGCCCAATTTTGTTTCAATCTTTGAAGTTAGTGCCAGAAGTTCATGTGGATCTAATTGCGTCTCGCCAATTAAAACCGCGTTCAAATAATCACCTTGCTTTGGTCCGCCAACTGGCGCGGTTTCATGCAACGTTGAAAGGTGAGTAATTTCAATAATCTTTTCTAACTCGGAAATTGCTTGGTCTAAATTCGATTCGCGATCCCCTAGATTTGAACCTAAGGCCAAAACTATCTTCATCGATCCCGCTCGATTGTCACCGAAACGTCCTTAAACCCAACCGCAAGTGGTGCCTGTGGTTTATGAACCACAATTTTTACCCCAGTGACCAAGTTAAATTTTGTCAAAATACTATTGCTGATTCGAGTTGCCAGCGTTTCTAGTAGGGAGACTGGCGATCCAGTAATTTCCGTTAAAATCAAATCTGCCACTTCGGCATAATTTACAGTTGCTGTTAAGTCATCACTCGCGCCAGCTTTTCGCAGATCGATACTTAAGTAAGCATCCACGATAAAAGTTTGGCCATTGCTTCGTTCATTAGGAAATACACCGTGAAAGCCAAAGCCTTGAATTCCAATAAGTGAAATCAGATCGCTCATTTGTTTAGCTCCTCAACGACTGCAATCGCATCACGGTGTGGTTTAACCGAATGAGTTCGAACGCCCCAAATGCCGGCCTGAGCTAACTGTGATGTAAGTGCAACAGATGCAAACTCGCGATCATCCGGTGAATTCGCGCCGAGCAATTCGCCAAGAAAACGTTTACGAGATGCACCAACCAACAGCGGATAACCTAAAAGCGCCAAGCGATCGAGGTTTCGAAGTAGTTCCCAATTGTGCTCGGCGTTCTTAGCAAACCCGATTCCCGGATCCAAAATTAATTGTTCTGCGTTTACGCCGGCGCCCAGAAGCGCCGTAACCCGATCATCTAATTCTTGCTTCACTTCAACAACCACATCTTCATAAACCGCAGCATCTTGCATCGTTGCCGAATGCGCGCGCCAATGCATTACAACATATTGAATCGACGGGTTCTTTGCGATTAGTTTTGCCATATCGGGATCGGCAAGTCCGCCACTAACATCATTCACATATGTTGCCCCGGCGCCAATGGCTGCCTGCGCGGTGCTTGCGCGCATTGTGTCGATACTTACGACTGCGCCAAGTTCTACCAATTCGGTTACGACTGGGATGACACGATCTTTCTCTTCATCCTCACTCACGCGATCTGCACCTGGTCTGGTGGATTCACCGCCAACATCAATTATGTCGACGCCCTCGGCGATCATCTCTTTTGCGCGCGTTATCGCTGATGCGAAATCAAAATGCTTACCACCATCTGCAAAGGAATCCGGAGTCACATTCAAAATCCCCATTACTAGGGTGCGATCGGCTTTCATGGTTAGTTCTTATTTGCAGTTATTAAGCTCATTGCTTCTGCTCTTGTTGCGGGATCACGCAATTGACCGCGCACCGCACTTGTAATAGTACGAGCTGCAGATTTACGTACCCCTCGCATTGACATGCACAAATGTTCGCAATCGATAACAACAATTACTCCTGCTGGTTCTAAAACTTCCACCATCGCATCAGCAATTTGGGTGGTTAAACGTTCTTGAACTTGTGGCCGCTTGGCATACATATCAACCAAACGCGCCAGCTTTGATAGTCCAGTGATGCGACCACTATCGCCAGGGATATAACCAATATGTGCAACCCCATGAAATGGCGTCAGGTGATGTTCGCAATGCGAGAAGACTTCGATATCTCTAACAATTACTAGTTCGCGATGACCAATATCAAAAGTTGTTGAGAGCACTTCTTCTGGCTTCTGCCAAAGTCCAGCGAAATTTTCTTTTAGTGCACGAGCAACTCTTGCTGGTGTTTCTTTAAGACCTTCACGATTTGGATCTTCGCCAATCGCTAATAAAAGTTCAGCTACCGCACGTTCGGCACGTTCTTGATCAAAGTCACGACTTGCACAGCCATCATGTGCTCCCATCGAAACTGGGTTTATTTCATTCACTTGATGGTGTTGCTTTCTTTCGCGTCTTAGGTAACTCGGCTTCCGCTTGAACTATTTCTGGTGTTACAGGTTTTGCAGGAGACAGCGCAACTGGAGGTTGGTTACTTGGAGCGCGATTTTTTGAACCGGTCCAGGCCGGACGTCGGGAAACCATTTTTACTTTCTTAAAGAGGCTTTCGATTTCATCCTTAAGCAAGGTTTCTTTCTCCAGAAGTTGAACAACTAATTTATCTAGAACATCGCGATTCGCAACAAGAATGTCATAAGCCTCTTGATGCGCATTAGCAATTAGATCGTGGATCTCTTGATCAACGATCCCAGCCACACTTTCCGAATAGTCCCGTTGGTGACCGTAGTTCTTGCCTAAGAATGGTTCGCCTTCACTGACACCAAGTTTTATCGCACCGATTCGTTCGGTCATTCCATATTGTGTGACCATTGCCCGCGCTAGGTTTGTGGCTTTTTCAATATCATTTGAAGCACCAGTTGTTGGATCGTGGAAAATTAATTCTTCCGCGGCCCGACCACCAAGTGAATATGCCAGTTGATCAAGCATCTGATTACGGGTGGTTGCATAGCGATCTTCATCCGGCAAAATCATTGTGTAACCAAGTGCCCGACCACGCGGCATGATTGTAATTTTATGAACTGGATCAGTATGTGGAAGTGCATGTGCGACAAGGGCATGACCGCCTTCGTGATAAGCAGTAATACGTCGCTCTTCTTCGGTCATTAACCGGCTTGTGCGTTGTGGTCCAGCCATAACGCGATCAATTGCTTCATCAAGCGCTCGAGTTGTGATCGCTTTTGCATTCTCGCGAGCAGTTAAAAGTGCAGCTTCATTTAGAACATTCGCTAGATCCGCACCTGTAAATCCTGGTGTGCGCTTTGCAAAATCTTCTAGCTTCACACTCTTAGCAATCGGTTTACCTTTTGCATGAACTTCAAGAATTGCAGTACGTCCCTTTAGGTCTGGCCGATCAACTGGAATCTGTCGATCGAATCTACCTGGACGAAGTAGCGCTGGATCCAACACATCTGGCCGGTTTGTTGCGGCAATTAAAATTACTTGTGCATTCGCCTCAAAGCCATCCATCTCAACCAAGAGTTGATTCAATGTTTGTTCACGTTCATCATGACCGCCGCCTAGACCAGCACCACGTTGGCGGCCAACAGCGTCAATTTCATCAACAAAGATAATTGCTGGGGCATTCTCTTTAGCTTTCGCAAAAAGATCGCGAACGCGTGATGCGCCGACT
>CAIMMQ010000091.1 GCA_903842675.1 uncultured Actinomycetes bacterium | reverse complement strand
TATAGCCCACCACTACACCGGAAGTGATAAGTGATCCCAAGTGAGTAAAAAAATTAGCCATTTCATTAACGGCAAGGTATACAGCGGCGCATCTGATCGCAGCGCAGAGATATTTAACCCAGCCACAGGTGAAGTCACTGCTACCGTAGATTTCGCAACACCAGCAGTTCTAGATGAAGCGGTAAAGATCGCAACTATTGCCGGAAAAGAGTGGGGAAATACCTCTCTTACTAAGCGTGTTCAAGTTCTCTTTGCTTTCCGCGAGATCCTAAATGCTCGCAAAGAAGAGATAGCAGCGGCAATCACGTCAGAGCACGGAAAGGTATTGAGCGATGCTCTTGGTGAAGTTACTCGTGGTCTGGAAGTCGCCGAGTTCGCTTGCGGAATTCCGCAACTATTAAAGGGCGGTTATTCCGAAGGTGTTTCAACCGGCATTGATGTTTATTCAATTCGCCAACCACTTGGCGTTGTTGGAATCATCTCGCCATTTAACTTCCCAGCGATGGTTCCAATGTGGTTCTTCCCAATCGCTATCGCAACCGGTAACGCGGTAATTCTCAAGCCTTCCGAGAAAGATCCATCAGCTTCGATGTTGATCGCCGAGATGTGGAAGCAAGCAGGTTTGCCTGATGGCGTATTCAACGTTGTTCATGGTGACAAAGTTGTTGTTGATGCCATGCTGGAACATCCTGGCATCAAATCAATTTCTTTTGTCGGTTCAACGCCAATTGCCAAATACATTTACGAAACTGGTACAAAACACGGCAAGCGAGTTCAAGCACTCGGTGGCGCAAAGAATCACATGTTGGTTCTGCCAGATGCTGATTTAGATCTTGTTGCTGATGCCGCAGTAAATGCGGGCTTCGGATCTGCCGGCGAGCGTTGCATGGCAATTTCAGTTCTTGTTGCAGTTGAACCAGTGGCAGATAAAGTTATTGAAAAGATTAAAGAACGCATGATCAAATTAAGTACTGGCGATGGCACAAAGGGCAGCGATATGGGGCCACTTGTGACCCGCGTACACCGTGACAAAGTCGCGAGTTATGTTGAAGCCGGCGTTAAAGATGGTGCAACTCTCGTTGTTGATGGTCGAAACCCAACGGTAAATGGTTCAGCAAATGGTTTCTGGCTTGGACCTACTTTGTTTGATCAAGTAAAACCAAATATGAGTATCTATACCGATGAAATCTTCGGACCAGTTTTAAGCGTTGTTCGCGTTAAGTCTTATGACGAAGGCGTTGCGTTAATCAACAGCCATATGTATGGCAACGGAACTGCAATCTTCACCAATGATGGTGGCGCAGCTCGTAGATTCCAGAATGAGATCCAGGTTGGAATGATCGGTATCAATGTTCCAATTCCAGTCCCTGCTGCCTATTACTCATTTGGTGGTTGGAAGGCCTCGCTCTTTGGCGACACTCATGCCCATGGCGCCGAAGGTGTTCACTTCTTTACTCGCGGCAAAGTGGTCACAAGTCGCTGGCTCGATCCAAGCCATGGTGGCATCAATTTAGGGTTCCCACAGAACTAAAAATATTCACTAAAAGTTATAGAAATTCTTGCCAACGGTTCTAGCCCTGACCACCCCCCGCTGATACGGTTCTCCTGTAACTGCTCACGCTTCTTCGTATGCTCTCTCCAACCTGGAGGTTAAAAAGAT
>CAIMMQ010000090.1 GCA_903842675.1 uncultured Actinomycetes bacterium | reverse complement strand
TTAAACATTTCTTGTGCCAGCGACCCAATCTTGGATTTACCCGTCTCAGTCTAAATGGTCAGTGATTTTCGCTCTCTCTAGTCTGTAAAAGGAAAAAGGTATCCATTGAGTATCCATTCTCCATTTGCGTGATGACCTATGACCTATAGATAGGAACTGGGATGACAAAAGCACGCAAGGCTGACCATCAGGGATACACATTTAAGAAGGGTAATTCGTACCGCACAGTTATTAAGTACAAAGGTGTAGTAATAACTGCATCAAGGAAATCTAAAGAAGAATCCAGACGCCTTGCTAAAGAGCGATTATGTGCTTTAGAGAAGCAACTAGCGAGCGCAATACCCTCCGTCAATAAGAATATACACCTAAAATGTTTTCTGGGTAATTAGAGGTTGCCACTTGGATTCTTGATTGATAGTTTCTTAGAACTTAGGGTAAATCAACAACACATAAGTTGGTGTATCTGAACTAACTACCCTTTTTCTGGTGATTCCAGGCCAACCACGCCAAATAGAGGATTGCTAGAAAAGCTGCAAAAGCTCCTTTTCTAGCGGCGATGAAAACTACAAATAAGATTCCTATCGGGATTGTGAAAGCAAGCTCTTTACTCCCAGTAGGTTTTGCGCTTTCCTCATACCCTCGTAATTTATGCCCGCATGACTGACAGAACTGTGCATTCTTCATAATTTGACTTCCACATTTGATACAAAACCCCATAGCTCCAGTTTAGCGATAGTCCTCATAATTTTTTCCTGCTGCCTCATCTGCTGCAGCCAGTGAAACTAACTCGTCTGGCACGGCGATAAGTCCGTAACCAACGAAAACATTATGCACCATTGTGTAAAGCCCGTAACCAGGCTGAAGTGAATACTGGTAGCCACTTGCAGTTATCGGTCCTGTAGAACCAATTCCCCGAATTTCAGCAACGTAAAGGGCATCAACAAATGATTTTAAGTCCCCCGATGCGTCAATCCTAATATTACCTAAGCCTGCCTCTAAGAGCGTTAAGCCAGATGTGTTGATAAACTCTCCTGCTGGGGCTGACAAAATGCTTTGGTCTTGAGAGGTCAGATATTGACTGCCATTTGAGCTAGTTGTATCTGTGTTTGAACCGCCTCCAGTTGTATCTGTGTTTGAACCGCCTCCAGTTGTATCTGTGTTTGAACCGCCTCCAGATAAGACCGCAATGATGAGCACAATTACAACTAAAAAAGTGCCTACTCCCCAAATTAACGGAGCCTTACTTCGAGGCCGAGGAGAATCTGCGACATTACCTAAGGCTTCATGAATTAAATTTTCGCCATTGCTGCTCTCTGGTTTTGTGATTTGAATTTCTGCGCCACATGCTGGGCAAAATTTAGCCGCATCAGGGGCTACCAATCCACATGCAAGACAAAAAACCATACACAAATGATTACATGGCTGACCCAGAATTACTAGAAAAAGCTACTGACTGCTTGGCAAACTTTTAGGTAAGGGTACCTATGGGAGGCACTATACAAAAGGCAGCACCTTGACCCTTGGGGGGTCAAAATTTAGTATCCATTGGGTATCCATTCATCATCTAGACAGTGTCAGATGAGCGTGAAATACTTCTCACTAACAACAACTACATAGGGATTCACACGCTTGGAGAAGCGACCGCAGGGAGCTTTACTTTATTTACGCTTGTTGGAGCGGAGACGAGGAGATTTGAACTCCTGAAGGGTTTAACCCCTTACCTCGTTAGCAGTGAGGGAATGAGGTTTGTCCTAAGCCCCATCTACGCTTAATTAGGTACTTTACACGGTAATTAGAAGCTACAAATAACCCTAATATCTCCTAATTCATGGGCAAAACATGGGCAAAAGTTGATGTATTAATTACTTCTTGAGTCGCTTTCTGGGAAATGACATCTCAAGTTTCCCAAAGAGATTTGCGATAGAAGTGACTTCCAAGCTTTCCGTGTACCAAGATTCCGTGTATCCATCAAAGGTACCTAACTCTAAGTTGTCTGCAAATCTAATCCCTCTAGATTGTAGTTTTATAATTACTTCCTGCTCCCATGCTCTAACCCGCTTGCCTATATAGGGGCCTAGTGAATCAATAAGAACAAAACCCTTCCGCTTATGAAGGCCTACTCTCTCATCAAAATCATTAGTGATTCCAATTTTCATAATCCCTCTTTTCTTATCTTGAAGGAGATAAAGCCAAGCGTCCCTATCTGGCTTAAAGCCATACAGCGCACATTCAGGACAACCTCTTCCTGAGGCACGGGATGCAACCTGAGCTTTCCAGCGATGGCCTTCTTTACAAACCCAAGCTAATTTCTTTCCACTTCCTGCCGTGACAGTGGTTGGGTCCCAGCCATCCACCTCATTAACTAGATGCGGAAGTTTGGTTGCCAAATCATTAAACCCGGCCAGTACCTTTTGTCCTATACATACTGGACAAGCTGCGGTTTGCCCTCGTGAATCAGTTCTAGATGCAACGACCGCTGTCCAGGAATGGCCAAGTTCACATCGCCACTCTTTTCGTTTTTGTGAATGAACCGTCACTGTGGATGGGTCCCACCCATCTGCCTGCGCAGCTATTACGGGTAAAAGTGTTTTTAAGTCAGTTTCACCAATGATTGGATAATAACCACGGCAATATGGGCACCCTGAGCCTTTGACTCTGATGTTAATCGGAGATGGCCAGACATGGCCGTATTGGCAAATCCAGTCTTTCACTTGATGTGAACCAGGCATTACTTGTCCAGGGTCCCAACCATAGGCTTGTTCTGCCACGTTTGGATACATTGTTTCTAAGTCGGTCTCTCCCAAAATTACCTTTTGGTGTGCACACTGAGGGCAGCCAGAATTAAAGATAACTCGGGAGTTTATTTTCACCTCCCACTCGTGGCCCTTTTGACATTTCCAAGGCTTTCGGAGATTACTCCCAGCCGTGAATTGCGAAGGGTCCCAACCAACTGCTTCCTTGGCAATCTCGGGATACAAGGTCTTTAGGTCGTTGTAGCCAGCGAGTACTTTGCGCCCAGAGCAAACATGACAAAGCACTTCACTTTTAGGTCTAGTGAAGTTAAATATCTTGGCTTGGAAAACATGCCCCTTATTACATTTCCATTCTTTTACTAGATTTGAATTTGCTGAAAAGAGTTTCGGGTCCCAGCCATTGGCCATTTTGGCGTGTTTAGGATGCGATTCGGCCAGTGAAGGGCCCCTGAGTGGATAGGGCTTTTTATCCCAGTGACTTGCCATGGGTAAATGCTAGTAAGAAATTCGGATGTTTGAGGTCTCCATTAACCACTAGAGCTACTGCCTAAGATGAAAAACCATTGACTGTGCGTTTCACCTGGTGCCTTTACTTTTCACGGTTCGTTTAACCCCTGGGGGCGTCCTTTGCATAGTGCATTACTCGCATCTGCACCCCGGCTGCCGGGGCAAAGCCAAGTACCCCCATAAGAATCAAACCGATAAGAGCGCAGACGTTGTTGCCAACAAGGTCACCATTGCTTGGACACGAGAACTTGATACCTCTCGTACTTTTGAAATCTTAAGAATATCGCTGATAAATAATACGAATGAGCTTGAAAGTAGATTGGTAATTTGCGAATGGATTTCCATAAAGCCTGAGTTGTCGTCTGCAACAATCGTGAAATACTCGGCAAACATCTCAAAAGCAGCTGAGTAGGAAGCGTCCATGACCGCTTCGGCACTGCTGCCACTTTGATGAAGGTAGAAAGTCACATCATTAAGAATTTCACTCAAGCTCTCTTGAATGTGAATTAGCCCTTTGGCTCGCACGTCGTTGATTGGTACTTTGTATGTGGGCGGGGCGTCATGCCATCCAATCATTGCAGCTGCTATGCCCTTACATTCTTGGCTTTGAATTTGCAAGGTTGAAAGTAGAAGAGCTTCTTCTTTTGAATTCTCTAAAGTCCTGGTGCTACTCGTAAACAAGATTGGACCCAAAAAATCTATAGTTACCGAAGGAATATATCCCTGAACCGCCATCTGGTTCATTACTTGGGCAACCGTTGATAAAGCAGAAGCTACATACGCCCCTTGTGTGAGATTAGCTTCAGACTTGCCGAACGCCATCATTTGTCTTCACCAGGGAATGCATAGGAATGTGGAAAATCCGAATTCCTAGCGACTAAGTCTGCATTGAATTTCTCAGCCCTTTCTTTCAAGACCTTTCTAAACTGCCTGTAATAATCTGTTGAAAAAGTTCCATCTGCGACTTTTTTGCCAATTTCGTTCCAGTCGTCCCTTTGGACATGCCCAGCGATTTCCATTGACGGCTGGAATCCAAGCCCATACTTATTCCTTGAATTTGCAAGAAACTTTATTAATTCATATTCTTGTAAAAAAGTGGAAGCCCCAATATTTTCAAAATGTTGTTGAAGTAATGAAATCTTAATTTTGCAGGCTTCTTCATAACATTCATTCATAATTCTTTTGGTCGCATTGTACTTGGCTAACTCCAGCGCACCTTTTTTCCGATTTGGTCCGCTGGTAGAAGTACTTATTGCAATCTCTATCGCATTGTTATCTTTCTGAAGCCAAGCAGTGGATTGACATAGAAGCTCCAGCATTTCGTCAATTTGTGAAAAGTCTTTACTTACAAACGCCTCTCTTCGCCAATTCATAAAAATATCCGCTGCATTTTGCGATAGTGAATAAAATTCATATTCCCGCTGTATTGGTTGATTCTTATTTGAATTAAAAATACCCATATTAAAGATTTCCCAAGTTCCTGAAACGTTCTATAAAGGAGGCACGAGCTGTTCTCACGAACACTCTAAAGAGTAGTTCTCCGTTTGTATTGAAAGCTTCATACGTTGCTGAATTGCGCTCCCTGGTGACTTCAGTTTTCCCAATGGTCTCAAAGGGGATTCTGTGGTGACCGAACAACTTATCGTTGAGTCCAAGATAGAGAGCTTCATCAGTCAAAAGAAGGACCTGTGTCCCTGAAGTATTTCCAGGCGTAGCCGCAGTGTCATAATCAATCGGCTCGCCTGATTTAGGTGCTACCCCTGCCTCTACGAGCCTTTGAAGCGCAGCTTTCATTGCAATTTTGTCCAGGAAATTCATAAGCAAAGCCAAGCACTTTAAAGGGCATAAAGCTAGACTCTGTTCGTTCAGACGCAAAAGAGTTAGCCTTATGGACATGTTTAGCGGACTTTTAAGAATTTTGGTCTTCATAGGAGGTCTGAGCTTTATCGGCTCAGGCTTTCAGATACTCACCGACCCAAATTGTGCAAGCGTTAGCTGGGGTGGCTATCGGGTTGTGACCGCAACCTGTTTTGCAAATACTGCCGAGGGAGGAATTCCTGCATGGTTTGGGGGGACAATCTCCATTATTGGCGGATTGCTCATGCTCTACTACAGCATCAAAGGTAGGAGAAGGTGATGGGCATATTCAATCGTAAGTCTTCATCCACTCAGAACGACGAGACCCAAGAAGAAAACATTCTTAATTTAAACCGTCCTCTTGGTTTTGTTCAAGGCGGGGCTTGGAAAAACTTGTCCGTGGATGAAAAGACCAATAGGTACCTGTTGGTGGCGGATGGGATTAAGCATCTAAACGAGTATGACTCACTCGTTACAGAAACTGCGAAAAATTGGAGTGGAAGACAACACTTTGCCGATAGGCATTGGGGTAAATGGATGCTTGCGTTATTAGTTGATGGCATGTTCCTCTCGGAAGTATTACGAGCTGCCGAGGCTGGTCTCCTTGAGGCTAGCTACGAACCAGAAGAACTGAGCTCAATGGCGCAGCTATATTTCTATAGGCTCCAAAACCTAGATGCGGTTCGTGAGATGTTGGTTGTGGATATGTATTACCGAGTACTCCAAAACACTCCGAATCTTGATGAGCTCTCAAGCATTTGGGAACGTTTTGCCAATTATTAGCAATCTAGTTGCCATGGATAGCAAGTGCGCTCCTCAAGCTTCTTTTGCCTTAATTGAATAGTGAGTTGCTCGGCAAGTTCAGGATAGTTCTTCTTTACCCGCTTATTCAGGCGCAGAGTGAGCACTCCATTGTTTCCAGGGGTAGCATTAAATTGATTACTTGTTGGATACATAGCTAACCACCTGTTAACTCAAAGCGCTACTGCACAAGAAAGCTTCATAAGGTCTGTGACTAACATGGGGTTATTCAATGACTCCATGGAAGTTATCAACTCAAACCGTCCAATGATGTGCATAGATAGCCACTCATCAAAACTGATTGTTTGTTGTTATATGCATAATAAGTAGATTTTCCGCTTTTGAAGCGTCTCATTATTTGCTAGTTATCATATATGTTCTCAGGGTTGTCCACGCATTATGCAGCCGCTGTTAAATCAGAGATGAACTCATCAACTTGTGCTCTTGTAATTCTGCGAGAGCGCCCAATATGCACACTACCAAGATGACCTCTATTTAATAAGACATAAACCTGCGAACGGCTGATGCCCATTATTTTAGCAACCTGATTAGCTGTAAATAGAATCGGTAAATC
>CAIMMQ010000089.1 GCA_903842675.1 uncultured Actinomycetes bacterium | reverse complement strand
TGTGGTAAAAATCGCTGGCGACATTCCAGTTCACACAGATGCGGTGCAAAGCTTTGGCAAAGTGGAATTTGATTTCGATGCTCTTGGTGTAACCGCAGCGACCATCAGCGCGCATAAGATCGGTGGCCCACTTGGCGTTGCTGCACTAATTTTAAAGCGCGGCTTGGATTTAACTCCGATCTTGCATGGGGGTGGCCAAGAACGCGAAATCAGAAGTGGCACATTAAATGCTCCGGCAATTGTTGCTTTCACAGCAGCCGCAGAAGTTGCGATTAGAGATCGCGCCGAAAACTTCAAACGCATTCGCGAACTACGTGACTATTTTATCGAAGGGTTAAAGCGCGCAGTACCTGATGTTCGTATTAACTCGGTAGCCGATCCCGCACTTCCAGGAATTGTTAATGCGACTTTCCCTGGTACCGAGAGCGATGCGCTTTTGTTACTCCTGGATTCGGAAGGTATTTCCTGTTCCGCAGGTTCTGCTTGTAGTGCTGGTGTGCCCCGCCCAAGTCATGTACTTGTTGCACTGGGGTTATCTGAAACCGATGCTGATGCATCACTGCGCATTTCTATCGGTACGACAAATACCAAAGCAGAACTAGATCAAGTGCTCAAGATTCTTCCAAGTGTCGTTGAACGTGCCCGAGCCGCCTTTGTTGCATCCGAGTTGGTATAAATGAAGTTAATAGCAGCAATGAGTGGCGGAGTAGATTCCGCAGTTGCAGCGGCGCGCGCTGTTGAAGCCGGCCACGAAGTTATTGGCGTGCACTTAGCTCTTTCTAGCAATCCACAAAAATATCGTTCCGGCGCGCGTGGTTGTTGCACAATCGAGGATTCACATGATGCCCGTCGCGCCGCGGATGTAATAGGAATTCCGTTTTATATCTGGGATATGGCCGAAGAGTTTCATGATGGCGTTGTTGAGAATTTCTTAGCCGAATATGCAGATGGTCGAACACCCAATCCGTGCCTGCGTTGCAATGAGAAGATTAAGTTCGCAGCCGTTTTAGATCGGGCACGTGGCTTGGGATATGACGGTGTTGTTACCGGACACTATGCCCAGATGTTTGAAGGCGAACTTGGTCGCGTCATGTATCGCGCAGTAGATCCAGCGAAGGATCAGTCTTATGTACTTGCCGTTTTAAATACCGATCAACTTGCTGGTGCGCATTTTCCTCTTGGTGATACCGTTAAAGATCAAGTACGTATCGAAGCAAAGCGCCGTGGTTTATATGTTGCAAATAAACCCGACAGCCATGACATCTGTTTTGTTCCATCTGGAGATAATGCCGGTTGGTTACGAGATCGCCTCGGAAGTGAAACTGGTCCAATCGTTGATGAAGACGGCACAAAACTTGGCGAACATAAAGGTGCTTACACCTACACAATCGGACAACGCCGCGGACTTGGTCTTACCGTTCCAGCTGCTGGCGGGGAACCGCGTTATGTATTACGCATTGAGCCAAAATCAAACACAGTCGTAGTTGGAAGTCATCAGGATTTAGCGATTTCAAAAATCTTTGGCGATCGGCCAATCTGGTGTGGACCAGCACCAACTTCAGATACTTCCTATCGCGGCTTTGCTCAGGTGCGTGCACATGGCTCGCCACTTGCTTGTACTTATTCGCATAACGTAAGTGAAATTAGCGTCGCTCTCGATGAGCCACTTTTCGGGCTCGCAGCAGGACAAGGTTTAGTAATTTACGATGGCGATCGGGTTGTCGGATCAGCCACTGTCGCACGTACCGAATAGATTTTCCTCGTGAGTACCGAAATCCGTCATCGCATTCAAACGCTCTGCGATGAGATCCGGGACCACCAATTTAAGTATTACGTATTAGATAAACCAACTATTACCGATGGTGAATTTGATGCTCTGCTAAAAGAGCTTGGCAAATTAGAAGCGGCCCACCCAGAATTTAAATTGCCGGATTCACCAACCGAAGTTGTTGGCGGGGGATTTGCAACGCATTTCCAGCAGAGCGATCACATCGAAAAGATGATGAGCCTAGATAACGTATTTGACGAGCAAGAACTTACAACTTGGTTTGATCGAATCGCTAAGGCAGGTGTCTCAAATACTTGGCTCTGCGAGGTTAAGGTCGATGGCTTGGCGATAAATTTACGCTACGACAATGGCAAATTAACCAAAGCGTTGACGCGGGGGAATGGCACAACTGGCGAGGATGTCACGCTCAACATCAAGACTATTAAAACAATTCCACACGAACTTAAAGGTAAAAATATTCCTGAGCTTCTCGAAGTAAGAGGTGAAGTTTTCTTCCCAATCGCGGCGTTCAATGAATTTAATGATGCCCAAGAAGAACTAGGTAAAGAACGCTTTGCCAATCCACGCAATGCGGCTGCTGGTTCGCTTCGACAGAAAGATCCGCGGATAACCGCTAGTCGTCCACTTGCAATGGTTGTGCATGGAATCGGTGCGAACTCTGGCGTTGATTTCACCTCCCAGAGCGATGCTTATGAACTATTGAAGAGCTGGGGCCTTCCTACAAGTTCTCGTTACAAAGTTGTTAAGTCACGCAAAGAAGTCGAAGAGTTCATCGCCTATTACGCCGAGCATCGCCACGATGTTGAACATGAGATAGATGGCATTGTTATTAAGGTTAATGAAATTGCAATCCAGAATGAGTTGGGCTTTACATCGCGGGCGCCGAAGTGGGCGATCGCATCTAAGTATCCGCCCGAAGAAGTCACAACCAAACTTCTAGATATCAAGGTCAGCGTTGGTCGAACTGGTCGTGTTACGCCCTTCGCATTTATGGAGCCAGTGAAAGTTGCCGGCTCGGTCGTAACAAATGCCACCCTGCATAATTCGGCCGAAGTAATTCGAAAAGGTATTTTGATTGGCGACACGGTTCTCATTCGCAAGGCTGGCGATGTAATCCCTGAAGTACTTGGGCCGATCATTGCCAAGCGCGATGGCAGTGAGCGCGCATTTGTGATGCCCACCAAGTGTCCAGATTGCGCGACCAAACTACGCGCTATGAGTGAGGGCGATGTAGATATTCGTTGCCCAAATACCCAAAGTTGCCCAGCTCAATTAAAAGAACGAATTTATTACATTGGTTCAAGAGCGGCGCTAGATATTGATGTACTTGGTTATGAGGCAGCGGCAGCGCTTCTTGAAGATAAATTGATTACCGATGAATCGGATCTATTTGCTTTGACCGAGAAGGATTTAGCAAAATCTGATTTCTTTTTGAAGAAGGATGGCGAACTTGGTAAGAACGCACATAATTTATTAGCGGCGCTCGAATCAGCAAAGACGCGGCCACTGTGGCGAATTCTGGTTGCACTTTCCATCAGACATGTTGGACCGACTTCGGCGCAAGCCCTTGCAAAAAGTTTTGGATCAATCGCAGCAATTTCCAAGGCAAGTGCCGAAGTACTCTCGGAAACCGAAGGCGTTGGAAACATTATTGGCACCGCAATTGTTGAATGGTTTAGCGTGGATTGGCACCGCGAAATCATCAAGAAATGGGAAGCAGCTGGTGTTGTATTGGTTGAAATTGCCAAGCAATCGGCCGAACCTCAAACCCTCGCTGGGATGACTTTGGTCGTTACAGGTTCGCTAATAGATTTCACAAGAGATGGTGTGAGCGAGGTCATCGCGGCCCATGGTGGTAAGAGCTCGTCATCGGTATCGGCAAAAACTAATTATTTGGTTGTTGGAGATTCACCAGGTTCAAAATTGGCTAAAGCCGAAGAACTTGGCGTTCGGGTACTTAACGAAGCCGAGTTTAAAAAGTTGCTTGCAGGCGAGTTGATTTAAGTAGGGTAGATTTATCCCATGATCAGCGCAGCCGAATCAGTTCGTCACCTCTCCGCACCACCAATATTTTTTGGTTTGTTCGCATTCGGAGTTTTGTCACTGCTGCTATTTCTTGTTCTTCGCTTAGATCGGGATTAAGCCATCTCCAAGGTAGGAATACTTGGTGGCACATTTGATCCACCTCATTTAGGTCACCTTCACATCATTGAAGTTTTGGCGAAGAAATTTGATCGCATCATGGTTATTCCTACTGGCGATCCGTACCTTCGGGAATTCAAACCGGTCGCATCACCTAATGAACGACTAGAGATGTGCGCACTGGCCCTTGATGATTTAAGTGATGAACTTCAAGGTAAGGTCGAAGTCCTTGATATCGAAACTACCCGCAAGGGCGCCACATATACCTTTGACACCTTGCAATCACTTCGCGCCTTTTTTCCTAAAGATGAATTCACCT
>CAIMMQ010000088.1 GCA_903842675.1 uncultured Actinomycetes bacterium | reverse complement strand
GGCCGAACCAATACCGAAAGTCGCCAGCAAAATTCCAGCAAGTGCTGGGCCAGTGATGACTCCGGTCTGCCAGCGAAGGGACATCAGCGCACTTGCCGAAGGCAGATCAGAATGACCAACAAGTCTCGGCAATATTGCATCGGCACTTGGTCGTTGCAGTCCATCGAGAGCAGCAAATGTTGCACCCACTATGTAGAGCCAGACCAAATGGGGGTGGGACAACCTAGAGTTGATAAAGAGGGACAGGGTTGCAAACAGGCAGAAGAGTTCAGTTATCCAGATCATCTTCTTTCGGTCAACCTTGTCGGCGAGCACCCCGCCGTAAAGCCCAAAAATGATTAATGGGATGAGTTCAACGGCGCCCATTAGCCCGACGGCGATATATGAGTTGGTTAGCTCTTTAATTTGAAAGGGGAGTGCTACATAGGTGATCATGGAACCGAAATAACTGATTAACCCGGCGCCCCACAGCAACCTGAAATCCCGAAACTTTCGCAGGGGCGAGATATCGACTGCGATTTTTTTTAACATCGCCATATCGTAGGTGTTAAGTAAGTTAGAAAACCCTAATTAAAGGATTGTTCTGGACCTGGAAATTCTCCACTTGCGACATCCCCAGCCCACTCCTTTGTGGCGGCCAACATCTCGGCGCGCAGGTTTCGATATGCCTTTGCCAGCTTGGGAGGGGCCGCAGTCAGGCCCATTAAGTCTGTCCAAACAAGTACCTGGGCATCGCAACCATTGCCAGCCCCAATTCCTATAACAGGAATAGTTAGTTCTTTTGAAATTTGCGCCGCTAATTCCGTAGGTACCAATTCAAGTACTAATGCAAAGACACCAGCTTCTTGAAGAGCTTGCGCCTCAGACTTAATTCGAGCGGCATCTTCGCCGCGACCTTGAACTTTGAAGCCACCCAGGGCATGTACTGATTGTGGCGTTAAGCCGAGGTGGCCCATAACCGGTATTCCCGATTCAATTAATTTGCGAATTTGTGGGATGGAGCGCGACCCACCTTCGAGTTTTACGGCTTGCGCTTTTGCTTCCTTAAAAAATCTAATGCCAGTCTGCAGTGCTGCTTCTGGTCCAGATTCATAAGACCCAAATGGGAAGTCGGCAACAACCATGGCACGTTCGGTTGAATTTACGACAGCTCTGGTCAGTGGGATTAAATCATCGACGGTAACTGGGATTGTGTTCTCTTCGCCAAAGAAATTATTTCCGGCGCTGTCGCCAACGAGTAGGACTGGGATGCCGGCCTCATCAAAAATGCTGGCGCTCATCTGCTCATAACTGGTGAGCATGGCCCACTTTTCGCCACGTTTTTTCATGGCGGCTAAATCCGAGATCGTTACACGGCTCATAAATTCTCCCCAATGCGCAGTAACTCACTGTCTCAAGGCCTCAAGGGTCCCTGGCTTATCGCAAGTTGCGTGGCTAAAAGTTTAGCGGGGTACTCTTGTTATATGGAAGCCAGAATCGGTCAATTAAGAGTTGCCTTGGCTCAGATCAATCCACGAGTTGGAGATTTGAGCGGCAATTCTGATCTGATCGCTTCGTATGCCACAAAAGCTACTGAGGCTGGCGCACACGTTTTAGTTCTGCCTGAAATGATCTTGACCGGCTATCCCGTTGAAGATTTAGCCCTTCGCCAGACTTTCCGCAAGGCGAGCAAAATTGCGGTGACCGAACTTGCGGCCCGATTGAATTCGCAAGGCAGTGGTGAGTTGCTGACTGTTGCCGGTTATCTAGATGGAAGTGAAGACCAACGGCCACAGAACGCAGTTGCAATTATTTATCGGGGCGAAATTGTGGCCAGGTATATCAAGCACCACCTACCAAACTACGGCGTTTTTGATGAGTATCGAAATTTTGTATCTGGAACTAATTCCTTAGTGGTTCGCTTTCATGGTGTCGATATCGGCATTGCAATTTGCGAGGACATCTGGCTTGATGCCGGCCCGGTTGCCGAACTCACGGCACGAACTCCTGGGTTGGTCTTGGTCCCAAATGGCAGCCCGTTTGAGCGAAATAAAAATGACACCAGATTTGAACTAGTTAGAAATCGGGCGAAGACGATTGGCGCACCACTTGCTTATGTAAATATGACAGGTGGTCAGGATGACTTGGTATTTGATGGCGACAGCATTGTTGCTGATGCGAATGGCCAGCTCATTGCCAGAGCCCCACAATTCCATGATGGGCTTATGGTCGTCGATCTAGATTTGAAAGTCGCCAGCAGTGAGCCCGATGTAATTCTTTCCGAAACACCAATCCCACGCTACGAAAAGTTGACTCATGGCCGGGCGCTTCGCATGAGTGATGCGGCGCAGATCTGGCAGGCACTTGTGGTTGGTCTTCGAGACTATGTTGGTAAGAATAATTTCCCTAGTGTTTTGCTAGGGCTTTCTGGTGGGATCGATTCCGCACTTGTCGCAGCGATTGCTGCTGATGCGATTGGTGGCGAGCATGTATTTGGCGTCGGACTTCCAAGCAAGTACTCATCTGATCATTCACTTTCCGATGCTGCCGAATTGGCCAAGAACATCGGATTAAATTATCGAGTCATTGAAATTGAACCAATGGTTTCGGCCTACCTGGCAAATGTTGGTCTTACGGGTGTTGCCGAAGAGAATCTCCAGGCCCGAGTGCGCGGCACAACTTTGATGGGACTTTCAAATCAAGAAGGACATTTGGTTCTTGCAACTGGAAATAAGTCAGAGCTAGCGGTCGGTTATTCAACGCTTTACGGCGACGCAGTTGGTGGGTTTGCGCCAATTAAAGATTTATTTAAAAGCGATGTCTGGGCGCTGGCAACTTGGCGAAATAAGATGGCAACTGACCGGGGCGAGGTTGCACCGATCCCAGTCAATTCAATAACAAAAGAGCCCAGCGCTGAACTTCGGCCAGACCAGAAGGACACCGACTCATTGCCTGATTACAAAGTTTTAGATCAAATACTGAGTATTTATATCGATGAGGATCTGGGTTTAAATGGTGTTCTTGCGGCAGGTTTTGATCTTGAGCTAGCAACCAAGATTCTACGCATGGTGGATGCGGCCGAGTACAAGCGACGCCAGTACCCGCCAGGTACCAAGATTTCTAAGCGGGCCTTTGGCAAAGATCGCAGACTTCCGATCACTTCGGCCTGGCGCGAACGCTCCTAACCTTTGCGCTTCCTCTTGCAAGCGACTGGCAATTAGACATATGGCGTTTGCGTAATTTAGTATTTATCCAGGTCACGAGTTCCAGGTTTTAGCCCCGGCTTACTGGACGGCAACCCTCCACCACGGTGGGGTGCTCCGGGTGAAGACCAGGTCAAATGCAAATTGCATTTGGCAAGCGTGGGTCGCATAAATATTCGACCCCCTTATTTCTGGGAGGAATGTAATGTCATTTTCATTAGATAAATCTTCATTCGAAACTCGCCAAGTACATGCGGGTCAAGTTCCTGATCCAACAACTGGCGCTCGCGCGCTTCCGCTGTATCAGACAACTGCTTATCAATTCCGAGATACCAAGCATGCTGCCGATCTCTTTGGGTTAGCAGAACTTGGAAATATCTACACCAGAATCATGAACCCAACCCAGGATGCGGTTGAACAACGGATCGCCTCTCTTGAAGGTGGCGTTGCTGCACTTCTATTGGCATCAGGTTCGGCTGCGACAACATATGCAATTTTGAACGTGGCAGAAGCTGGCGATCACATAGTTTCTTCACCAAGTCTTTATGGTGGTACTTACAACTTGTTCCACTACACCTTGAAGAAATTCGGAATCGATGTCACCTTCGTAGAAGACCCATCTGATCCTGCTTCGTGGCAGGCCGCTGTGCGTCCAAACACCAAGGCATTCTTTGGTGAGACCATCGCAAATCCAAAGAACGAAGTATTGGATATTTCAACGGTCGCAGATGTAGCGCATAAGAACAATGTGCCACTTATCGTCGATAACACCGTTGCAACACCATTCCTCATTCGTCCATTCGAACATGGCGCGGACGTGGTTGTTCACTCTGCGACTAAGTTCCTCTCCGGACACGGAAACTCAGTTGTGGGCGCTGTTGTTGATGCTGGCACATTTGATTATGCCAAGCATCCAGAAAAGTTCCCAAGCTTTAATCAACCAGATCCAAGTTATAACGGTTTGGTTTATGCCCAGGCTCTTGGAGTTGGCTCGGCATTCGGAGCAAACCTTTCTTACATCTTCAAGATCCGCCTGACACTTCTTCGCGATACCGGCGCTGCAGTAAGTCCATTTAACGCCTGGTTACTAGCACAGGGACTTGAGACGCTTTCACTTCGCATTGAACGACATGTTTCAAATGCGCAGGCGCTAGCCAAGTGGCTTGAGACCCAACCAGAAGTTCTAAAAGTTAACTATGCATCCTTGCCGTCATCGCCATGGAACAAGTTGGCCACAAAGTATGCGCCAAAGGGAAGTGGTTCAGTCCTATCCTTCGAAATTAAGGGTGGCATTGAATCTGGCAAGAAGTTTGTTGAAGCGCTCAAGCTCCACTCACATGTTGCAAATATCGGCGATGTTCGCTCACTTGTGATTCACCCAGCATCAACCACTCACTCGCAACTATCACCGGCTGAACAATTAACGGCTGGCGTAACACCAGGTCTTATCCGACTTTCTGTCGGCATTGAAAACATCGAGGATATCAAGGCTGATATCACTGATGGTTTCGCTGCTAGCAAATAGTTCTTAAGTTATTAAGCAAAACTTAACTTATGGCCAGTAATAGTAATTCTGCCGTCACCGGAGCATGGCTTGAAACCCATGACTCTGGTGATCGGCAATTTCTAAAACTGGGGGATTTAGAGCTCGAATCTGGTGAAAAATTATTAGATACAACAATTGCGTATCAAACTTGGGGGAAGTTAAATTCCAAGGGCGATAACGCAATATTGGTGAACCATGCGCTAACTGGTTGGTCGGATGTTCCAGGTTGGTGGCCTTCGATGGTTGGTCCTGGACTGCCATTAGATACCGATAAATATTTCATCATCTGTCCAAATATAATTGGCGGTTGCCAGGGAAGCACTGGTCCATCATCGATTGCCCCTGATGGAAAGCGTTGGGGCAGTAGATTTCCAACCCTAACAATTCGTGACATGGTGGGCGCCGAACTTGCATTAACCAATGCCCTTGGGATTTCACATTACATACTGGCTGTAGGGCCATCTCTGGGTGGTATGCGGGCGCTGGAATGGGCGATTCAACATCCAGACCGCGTAAATGCAATTTGCACAATTGGTTCATCCGCAGTTGCAACCGGCGATCAGATTGGTGCCGCATCAATTCAAATTCGTGCAATAAAAACGGATCGCCATTACAACAATGGTGACTATTACGAACAAGAGTTGGGCCCGGTTGAAGGTATGGGAATTGCTCGTCGAATTGCCCACCTCACTTATCGAACTGAAACTGAGATGGATGTGCGCTTTGGTCGCGAACTTCAAGGCGATGACACCGGACGATTTGCCGTTGAGTCTTATCTAGATCACCAAGCCCAAAAACTTGCGAAACGATTTGATGCGAATACATACATCGCCCTCACCGAAGCAATGAACTCGCACGATGTTGGCCGTGACCGAGGAGGAGTTGCGCAGGCGCTTGCCACAATTACGATTCCAGTACTTGTCGTTTCAATCGATTCTGATCGCTTATTCCCACCGCGACTTCAAGAGGAGATTGTTGAGCTCACGCCAACAGCGCAGCCACTAGTGACCATTTCCTCACCTTTTGGCCATGATGGATTCCTAATTG
>CAIMMQ010000087.1 GCA_903842675.1 uncultured Actinomycetes bacterium | reverse complement strand
GATGTCTTGCCGGCGAAGAAACTTGGCTTTAAAACAATCTGGGTCCGTCGCGGGGAAGCAAATCCAGAGCCAACTGCATCAGACTTAGCGGAACCAACTTTCGTTGTTGATGATCTACTTAATGTTCCAGAATTAATCCAAACGCTATGAATGGATTTATCGGATTAGATTTCGCTACTGAATCTGCGCGAGCACTCTTACTCAATGAAGCGGGTCAGGTTCTGGCAAGAACGAGCGCCAAGCTCGCGCCAGTAATAGTGGGCGCTGATGGCAGCAGAAAACAAGATCCTAAAAGTTGGATCCTGGCTCTTGATCAAATTCTTTCTGAAATCTGTCAGCAAGCCACCGATTTAAAAATCAATCCAATCGCACTTTCAATAACAGCGACATCAGGCACCTTTGTGCTTTGCGACCAGACCGGTGCGCCGCTTAGTGATGGCGTTATGTATAACGATGGCACGGCCAACTCACCACTCGAGCGGGCGGCAAAATTAGGCTTTCCAAATTCCTATTTCAAACATGTGCCTGAGTATCTAGTTTCATACTTAACGGGGGAAAATAATTGTGCAACTGACTGGAGCCATGCGCTGAAAACTGGCGTTGATCTGGCTTCGAAAGATTGGAGTCCTGCCGCAAGGGCGCAAGCGGGATCAATTGGATTACCAATTGTTTGTGCGCCAGGCGCACTACTAGGTGAGGTTTCTAAATCTCACAAGCTACCGCCATTGAAAATTTATGCCGGAATGACTGATGGTTGTACTGCCCAGATTTCGGCTGGCGGAGCAGACTTTGGTAACGCAGTAACAACACTTGGAACCACAATGGTTTTGAAATTAATTTCAAAGGTAAATGTTTCTGGTCCAGGTTTTTATAGTCACTTGGTTCCAGAATCTATGTGGCTTGCAGGTGGCGCCTCTAATCTTGGTGGGATTTCACTTCAAGAATTTAGCGATCTAAATGCACTTGGCCAGCGTGCGGGTGAATACGGGCCAGCGAAAACTATTCGATATCCACTTGTTGGTAGCGGCGAGCGATTTCCAATTGCCAATAAAAATCTGACAGCGCTAGCAACAGAAGAGTCTTCGGATGAGGTTGAGAATTACCGGTCAACTCTTGAGGGAATTGGCTTCGCAGAACGTCTCTCCTACGAAATTTTACGAGCAGCGGGAGCACCTGCGCTTAATGCAGTCACAACAGTTGGTGGCGGAGCTAAATCTGCGACCTGGAATTTGATTCGTGCGACCATCTTAAATCTTGAGATAACCGCAAGACCAGATGCTGGTTCTGATCTGGGTGCAGCCATGATCGCAGTTGCTGCAAGTTCGAGCGGTTCGTTATCGGAAAATTTAGCGAAAATTGCCTTGCAACCTGGAACGCATTACGAGCCACTGCGCACTGAATCCAGTCGAATCCAAGAGAGCTACGAAAAGTTCTTGGTGTTAATTGCAAACCATCGAGGGTAGGCTAGAAACATCATGAGAAAGGTCCTGATTCTAAATAGCGCCGATAACATCGCGGTCTGCCTGGCAGACTTGGCTATTGGGGATGTAATAAGTCAGGATGACATTTCTATAACTGTGGGTTCTAAAATCCCGCGCGGTCATAAAATTGCTACGAAACCTATTTCAAAAGATGATGGAATTATTAAATACGGCGAGCGAATGGGCCATGCGACAGCGGATATAAAAGTTGGCGAGCATGTTCACATACATAATGTGCTGGGCGATCGACTATCGACAGAGCAAGTCAAATGAAAATTACCGGCTATGACCACACGAATCGCGGCGTTGGTATCCGCAACCTGCAATTAATTCTTCCTTCCGTTGTCTGCTCGACGCGTGTTTCAAGTCGAATCGCGACTGAGATTTCTAAGCAATACCCCGCCATAACCTTTGCGCATCAGCATGGCTGCGGCATCATCGGAAACGACGTTGGTGGGATTACTGAATATTTTGCCTCACTGGCCAAGCATCCAAATATTGGTTCGGTACTAATTGTTGGTCTCGGATGCGAAACTATTCAAGGCAATGAACTTGCCGACAAGTTATTGAAAGAAAATTCCTCGACCAAGTACTTGGTAATTCAGGAAAGTGGTGGTGTCCAGGGAACTGTCGATGGTGGTGTGAGCGCCGCTAAAGAATTGAACGTTACCTACCCACCAAAGAAGGCTGAACTACACGATCTTCACATCGGAATTGATTTATCTAATGCCAACCTTGTCGCGGCCGAATTGGTCACCCAGCTAGGTGCACTTGGTATCAAAACAACAGTTAGTAGTTCACATAAGAATTCTGGTCTCAACTTCTCTGAGTTAATGGAAGCTGGAGTTCATCTAATAGTTTCATTCCCTGATGAAAATCAACCTGCCTCTGGGTTCCCGTTGATCCCAACGCTAAATATTTCCAGTAACTCGCCATTGCATATGGCACTGGCCGCGGATTTTGATCTGGCAGGAAATGCAACGGTCGCACAAATAATTGAGCTAATTGAATCAGTCGGAAATGGCGCAAAGACTAAGGTCGAGGCAATGGGTGCTGGCGAAATAATTGCACCACGGGTGGTGCGCAGTGTCTAACGAATTAACTGGCTTCCCAAGAACAGATGGCCGTTGGGGATTTCGAAATCAAGTATTGGTATTGCCACTTCATTCAGCGCTCTCCTCTGTAGCCCGGAAAATCGCCGATGCATCAAACGGCGCAGTTGCGGTCAGCCACGACTGGTCTGGCGAGCGGGACAGTG
>CAIMMQ010000086.1 GCA_903842675.1 uncultured Actinomycetes bacterium | reverse complement strand
GCAACGCCAAGTGGGCCACCGATCTTATGCGCGCTGATGGTCGCTGCGGTTACACCAAGAGCATCGAAATCAAATTCCACTTTGCCAAAGCTTTGCACCGCATCTGTGTGAACTGGAATGTCGCCAGCGATTTTTACCACATCGCTAATCGGCTGAATTGAACCCAATTCATTATTTGAATGCATCACACTTATTACTGCAATCTCCGAACCACGCCTTGCAACCAGATCCTTAAGAAAATCTAGATCGATTACACCCGAACTAGTAATAGGAATGAATACTGCTTGCGCGCCTTCGTGTTCTACCAACCATTCAATTGGATCCAAGATTGCATGATGTTCAAAGGCTGATGTGACAATTAGGTTTCGCTTGGGCGCCTGCCAGAAAAAACCCTTGATTGCTAGGTTGTTTGCTTCAGTTCCGGATCCAGTGAAAATAATTTCACTTGGAGTTGCACCGGTTAATTCAGATAGGCGATGGCGGGCATCTTCAACATCTTTTCGAACCGAGCGACCTGGCGTATGAATACTCGACGCATTACCGAGTTTTAGCATCGCTGTTGTAAGCGCAGAAAGCGCAGCCTCATTGATCGGCGCCGTAGCGGCGTGATCAAGGTAAATGCTCATGCGGTAAGGATAACTTAGATAAGTAATTAGGCCTTTTTAGCGGTGATTGCAGCAGTTGCTACGGGTAATACGTTAAATAGATCGCCCACTACCCCAAAATCGGAGAGCTCGAAGATCGGCGCCTCAGGATCCTTATTTACTGCAACAATCAATTTACTTGTCTGCATACCTGCACGATGTTGAATCGCACCAGAAATTCCACATGCAACATAAAGTTGTGGGCTAACTGTTTTACCGGTCTGGCCGACTTGGTGTGTATGCGGATACCAACCAGCATCTGTTGCAGCGCGCGATGCACCAACAGCAGCACCAAGAACATCAGCAAGTGCTTCGATCGGTTTGAAATCGCCATTAGTTCCGCGCCCACCTGAAACAACGATCGATGCTTCGGTCAATTCTGGTCGTCCACCTTTAACCGCAGGTTCGGTTGAATTAACAACGGCAAGTTTTGCGGCCTCTGAAATAGTTGGGGCAAATTCTTCTTGAGTTGGCGTCCCAGAACCTGCAACAACTTCTATGGAGTTCGAGCGCATTGTTATTACGGCTGTGGGTGTTGTTACTGCTGAATGCACGGTGGTTCCCCCGCCAAATACTGACTGGGTGGTAATTCGATCCGCATCTACATCGATCGCATCGGTGATAAGGCCAGAATTTGAAATTACTGCAACCATCCCCGCGATCTCTTTACCCCGAGCCGATGAAGTAACAAGTAGCGCAGTTGCCGATTTGGAAGTGATTAATTGGGCGAGTGCCTCTGCAACAGGCGCCGGTGAATACTTACTTGTATCTACTCCTGTTACTACAACAACGTTCGCTATTGAAAAACCATTAAGTTGCGCGGCCAAAGCTGGCTCAAATACCACAGCAGTGACACTGCCCAGGCGCGAACCAAATGTTGCAAGCTCACCAGTTGATTTCGAAACCTGGCCACCGACGCTATCGACGAGAATTAATACCTGACTCATATCACGCGCTTTTCTGCCAAGAATGCAGCAAGTTGGTTTCCACCATCGCCACTATCTTCAACCTTAATTCCAGAACTCCGAGCTGGACGAAGTAACGAATCTTTTACGCTCGACCATGCGGCACTGGCACCAACGGCACTTGCCGCGATTCCCAAGTCAGATAACGACTTTGCAGTAATCGTCTTCTTTTTAGCCGCCATGATTCCCTTAAAGGATGGATAGCGCGGTTCATTAATCTTCTCGTTCACACTTACTACAACCGGAAATGCTGCGCTCATGTTTTCCACGCCAAATTCGGTGCTGCGCGCAATCAAAACTTTTGAATTTTCTGGTTCAACGATCACACTTCCAGCAAATGTTAAGGCCGCCCAACCAAGGCGCTGGGCCAACATGGCTGGAACTACGCTCATGCGAGCATCTGTTGATTCAGTTCCACAAATAACTAAATCAAAACCTTCGGTGCTAATTACTTTTGCTAAAACGAGTGAGGTTGCGAGCGCATCTGACCCGGCGAGAGCGTCATCAGAAATATGAATTGCATTATCAGCGCCCATTGAAAGTGCCTTACGAATTGCTTCAGTTGCGCGCTCTGGCCCCATCGAAATTAGCGTGATCGTATGCCCACTGCCTTCGCCGGCTTCTTTTGTTGGTGAGTGCGCTTCAACAATTCGCAGCGCCTCTTCAACTGCATATTCATCTAGATCATTTAGAACTGCATCGACACCAGCGCGATCTAAAACTTGGCCACTCATCTTTTTCTCAGCCCAAGAATCTGGAACCTGTTTTACGCACACTGCGATCTTCACGTGGCTAGGTTACTCGCCAGTATTTGATAGCGCCAACATATGTAGCGAATACTCGGTAGTACCCCAGTCCTCGCCTTAAACTTCCCTTCGTGCTCGCACTCTTAGCTCCAGGACAAGGTTCCCAAACTTCCGGCTTCTTAGCTCCGTGGTTGGAATCAGAACTTGCGACTTCTCTCATAAATATCTGGTCTGATGTAACCGAACTGGATTTAACTCGACTTGGTTCCACGGCCGATGCCGATGAAATTCGCGATACATCCAAGGCGCAGCCACTGCTCGTTGCAGGTGCGCTGATGAGCGCCGGTTGGTGCTTTGAAGGTGACTATTCAAATATTTCTTATTTTGCTGGCCATTCAGTCGGCGAAATCGGCGCCGCCGCACTTGCCCAGGTTATGGATGCAAATACTGCAATGAAACTTGTACGCGCTCGCGGCGTTGAAATGGCTAAGGCTGCCGATGGAACAAACACTGGAATGTCTGCCGTATTAGGTGGCGATCGTGATGTCGTTGTTGCTGCGCTGCACGCACTTGGCTTAACTCCTGCAAATGAAAATGGTGCTGGCCAAATTGTTGCGGCTGGCTCACTTGCTGCCCTTGCAACACTTGCCGAAAATCCGCCAGAAGGTTCGCGCGTTAGAGCCCTCGCCGTATCTGGTGCATTTCATACTTCTACTATGGCTCCAGCAGTTCCAATCCTTGCCGAAATGGCGAAGGAAATTAGCGCCGGCGAACCAATGTTGCCGTTCATCTCAAATAAGGATGGCGCAATAATCGATAACGGTCGCGAGATTTTGGATCGAATTGTTGGACAGATTGCTGGACCAGTTCGCTGGGACTTATGTATGGAAACCATGGCTAAGTCGGGTGTAACTGGCGTAATTGAACTACCACCATCAGGAACTCTTGCTGGCCTAATCAAGCGAGCCCAACCAACCATTGAAACATTTGCACTCAAAACTCCAGAAGATGTTCCGGCGGCGCGCGAGTTTGCGAAGAAACACGGTGGCAACTAATGGCGCTTAAATTTGATCAAACAACACAGAACGCTCGCATCCTCTCGGTTGGTGCATATCGCCCACCACGCGTTGTTCCTAACTCAGAAATTGTTGACCGAATTGATTCAACCGATGAATGGATCCAACAACGTACTGGCATCCAATCACGACATTTTGCAAGTGCCGATCAATCACTAATCGATATGGCTACTATCGCCGCTGAAATCGCGATCAAACGCGCGGGCATCACAGCCGATCAAATTGACTCAGTTATCTTCGCAACGATTAGTTATCCATACCAAGCACCAAGTGCCGCCACTGAATTACTTGTACGTCTTGGCAATACCAAAGCCGCAGCCTTCGATATCTCTGCTGCTTGTGCTGGATTTTGTTATGGCGTTGCGCTCGCCAATGACATGGTTAGAAGTCGCACTTCAAAATATGTCTTGGTTATTGGTGGGGAAAAACTTTCAGACTTTACCGATCCAGATGACCGCGCAACTGCATTTATCTTCGCTGATGGCGCTGGCGCTGTAGTAATTGGTCCATCGGATGAAGTGGGCATTGGTCAAACGATTTGGGGCGCAAGTGCCGAGAGTCGTGAAGCAATCGTGCTTGAACCTTCTTACCTTGAATATAAAAATAATCCTGGCAAATTAGATTTAGGTTGGCCAAATATTTCACAACAAGGTCAAGCGGTTTTTCGTTGGGCCGTTTATGAAATTGCGCCAGTTGCACTCAAAGCAATCGAAGCTGCTGGATTAACGCCAGATACGCTCGCAGCATTTATTCCACATCAAGCAAATGAACGCATTATTGATTCACTTGCTAAATCTATGAAGCTCCCTGATTCTGTTGCTATTGCCCGTGATATTCGTACCACTGGTAATACTTCAGCGGCCTCCATACCGCTTGCAATGGACGCGCTACTAATTGAGCGGCCAGATCTCCATGGCAAGAGCGCTCTTCTCATAGGATTCGGGGCTGGGCTGGTTTATGCGGGCCAAGTTGTTGAATTACCTCCCAAAGCACTTTAATAAGCGAACCAATAAAACCTAAAAAGATAGATAACAACGAAAAGAAGGAGAAAACGAAATGGCACTATCACAGGATGTAGTACTCGCAGGAATCAAGGAGATCGTTGTAGAAGTTGCTGGTATTGATGCCGGCCTCATCGCAATGGACAAGAAGTTCACTGATGACCTTGATGTCGATTCCCTCAGCATGGTTGAAGTTGTAGTTGCCGCTGAAGAGAAGTTCGGCGTAAAGATTCCTGATGATGAAGTAACAAAGATGGCAACCGTTGGCGATGCCGTTAACTTCATCGTTGCAAACGGAAAGTAATTCGCGGCTTTAAATATGTCTAGACGACGCGTTGTAGTAACTGGCCTCGGTGCCACTACTCCACTTGGCGGGGACGTTGCCTCAACTTGGGCAAACCTGCTGGCTGGAAAGTGTGGTGTTCGCAAACTCGAAGATGAGTGGGCGCAAGAAGCCTCGGTTACATTTGCAGCGCGCGTCGCAGTTGAACCTTCCGAAGTTATGGAACGCGTTGAAATGCGTCGCCTTGATCGCTCGGAACAATTCGCGCTCATCGCATCTCGAGAAGCTTGGAAAGATGCTGGCGAGCCAGATATTGATAAAGAACGACTCGGAGTTGTAATCGCATCAGGTATCGGCGGAGTCATTACTTTGCTAGATCAATATGATGTTTTAAATAACAAGGGTGCGCGAATGGTTAGCCCGCACACGGTTCCGATGCTTATGCCAAATGGTCCAGCTGCAAATGTTGGACTTGAACTTCAAGCAAAGGCTGGTGTTCACACACCTGTTAGTGCATGTGCCTCTGGCGCAGAAGCTGTTGGTTACGCACTTGAAATGATTCGAAATGATCGCGCCGATGTTGTTGTTACTGGTGGCGTTGAAGCGGCCATCCACCAACTTCCAATGGCGGGTTTTGCATCAATGAAAGCGCTCTCAACTCGCAACGATGATCCAGCAAAGGCATCTCGCCCTTATGACAAGGACCGCGATGGCTTTGTACTCGGTGAAGGCGGCGGCGTACTTGTTCTTGAAGAACTCGAGCACGCAAAAGCCCGCGGTGCCAAAATTTATGCGGAAGTTATGGGGCAAGGCTTAACCTCTGATGGTTATCACATTGCCGCGCCAGATCCAGAAGGTGCTGGAGTTACACGCGCTGTTAAATTCGCGCTGCGTGATAGCGGTGTTGATCTCTCTGAAATTGTTCACTTAAACGCCCATGCAACTTCCACTCCGGCTGGCGATGTTGCTGAAGCAAACGCACTCGCATCTGCGCTCGGAACCCATATTTCACATGTTGCGGTATCTGCCACAAAATCAATGACCGGCCACTTACTTGGTGGCGCCGGTGCTATCGAATCCATTTTCTGCGTACTTGCGATGCATCATCACAAAGCTCCACCAACGATAAACATTGATAATTTAGATGAAGCAGTAACTGTAGATGTTGTTCGCGATAAGCCGCGTGATCTACCAGCAGGACAGATCGCCTGTATTAATGATTCATTTGGCTTTGGCGGCCATAACGTCGTGCTGATCTTCCGTTCTTACGAAGGTTAAAGCTACTTACTAACTTTAAAACCTACCGAAACGGTAACAGTCACAGTCTTAGGAATTGATGATGTGTCATACATGCCACCTGCAGATGTATCAACAGAATCTGGCGATGTAACTTGAACCGGACCACTTGAAACTGCAAGTACTGGACCAAGTGTTGATCCAACAGCTTTTGTGATTGCCTCGCCACGAACTTTGGCATCCTTCATTGCATCAGCCAAAAGTTGCGGGCGAAGATCAGCAAGATTTGAAACATAATATTGTGGGCCATAATTATTTACATTCACACCACTCTGCAACAAAGATCCAATTCCACCACTGAGCTCTTTGATCTTTGCCACATCCTTCGAGCGAACAGTTACATTTTGGCTTGCTTGGTATGAAAGAACGCGACCAGTCTGATTGCCATTTATATATTCATTTATCGCAAATGAACTGATTCCAGCTGTTTCAATTCCAGCAGCATCGACGCCACCATTTGTTAAATAATCCTTGAGCGAGACAACGCTCTTCTCAACTTTCTTAACTGCGGTTGCAACACTTGGTGAACTCTCTTGAACGTTCAGTGTCCAGACCACATTATCTGCAGTTGCAGAAGTTTTCGCCGAGCCAGTCACGGTGATCGAATTTCCAGCTTTGGCGGAGAGACCATTTCCCACCAAACTCATTCCATAACCAAGTCCGCCAGCAAGTATCACTGCAGCGATGATTGTTGTTACAGAACGGGCGCGTAGCTTCTTTTCCTGGATATCGTTGCTCATACTTAAATACTAGCAACAGTTGAAAGTGGCCCGCTATCTACTCCCCGGCGGTAGCACTCAAGCTCATCATCCCAGCGTGTGCCCAGCGCATCAATTACTGAATTGCGCAGCGCTTCATAACTTCGATTCGAATCCAAGGCAGTTATCAATCGATTTTCATGAATCATTACATCTCCTGTTGATGATGTAACGGCTTGATGTAACCCAAGATCGGGAGTGCATCGATACAAGACACCTTCTCCTGCCAAAGTCGAAAACTCACGGACCTCAAAACGTAAGTAGTGCCACGACTTCAACGTGCTTGCAATCTTCGATGCGACTGGTTTTACATCACGCCACTGCAATTCACATGCAAGAGTTCCAGTGGAAAGTTGTTGCGGTTTCCATTGCAACTCAATTGGATAACCAAAGATCTGATTTAACGACCATTGGATATGACGCAGTAGCGCCCTCGGCGCGGAGTAGATCCGAAGATCTCCGGCCAACAAACTATTACTGCTCGGTAATGTGCTCATAGAAGTACTCCCTCAAAACCAAACCAAGGTCTGCCTTGATGCGACCTTCCCCAGTCCACCAGGCTCTGACCACGCTCATTTGAGGTGAATCTTTAACTTCTGACATAAGTATTGCGCTAAAACCACACACTTGGCTAGTCCCAATTTTCACAATTTTCGTAATAATTACAAGAATCTGCTTTTCGCGATTGGAGATATTGCCGTTACACTTTGAAACAGTCCGACGCTTGGCAGTACCCGTTTCTACGGTAAATCTGTACAGAGGAAGACCGGTCGCTAAGGAATTCTTAGTGATCACATTTACCGTAAGGAATAAGCTACATGGCAACAGGTACAGTTAAGTGGTTCAACTCTGAAAAGGGTTTTGGTTTCATTGCTGTTGATGGCGGCGGACAAGATGTTTTTGTTCACTACTCAGCAATTCAAGGCAATGGCTACAAGTCTCTTGATGAAGGTCAAGCCGTGACTTTTGAAGTCGTACAAGGCCCAAAGGGTCCACAGGCTGACGCAGTTAACCCTGCTTAATCAACCATTAATAAAAAGGCCCGCTAGCAATAGCGGGTTTTTTTATGCCACAAATTAATAACCAATTTGTTTTGGAACAGTCCCAATCTTTTTCTGAAGGATTGCAACAGCCTTTGCTGGTGACACATCTTTCCCAGCTTTCCAAGCATCTAAATATTTCCAGGGGTATAACTCTCCGCGCCTAACCCACCAGATACCTGCTGGAGTTGGCCAAGAAATTCCAAAGTGAACATGTGGCGCAGTCCCTTTTGCATCCCCTGATGCACCAAGTTTTCCAATCAAATCGCCAGCGCTCACTCGCAGTCCATTGACCATCTCAAGTGGAATAAATGAAAGATGCGATCCGTAATAGCGAACCCCATCATCACCAATCATTGATATTGATAACCCACCACGGTCGGCACCTAAATTTGTTTTCCAAGTGAAGCGATCTACCCGATTGACTTCATCGATTACGCCAGAGGTTGGTGCTACAAAAGCACAACCCACTTTTCCCAAAATATCTGTTGCCGGATAATTGTGGTGCGAATGGGCATAAGTAACTTTGCAATCTTTGACGGGGAATACATAAGTTGGTACGGCACTGGCTGGCCCAGCACCAGCAAATATTTCAATAATAAAAAGAGAACTCACGCCTATCACGGTAAATATTCGGCGCATCACGAGGTTTAGCATAGACTTCGCACAACCCAAGATGGTGCTCAAAGCGAGTTCACTCTGCGGGGCGGTAGCTCAGTTGGTTAGAGCCCCGAACTCATAATTCGGTAGTCGTCGGTTCGAGCCCGACCCGCCCCACCAAATACAGCGCTATATTAAATCCGTGGATACGCAATCAAGTGTCGGTTGGAAAACTGCAGCCAAGACAAACTGGCTAGCAATCGGTGTTCCGGAATTCTTAGCGGGCATTGGTATTGATTTTGATAAATATTTCATTGAAGCAGTAAGTGCTTCTCCCCTGAGCGCAGACCCTTATAACGATGCCACCTGGGAAATCTGGCCCCACTCACAAATACCGAGTGGTGTTCTACATTGTTACCCAAAAAAGGTCGAAGCAAACGGCGTGAATTGGGAGGAATGGTTCTTGATGGATGGCGAAATTCATCACCATATTCTCTCTAATACAAAATTTGATCGTGCCACCGGGATTTGGGTTCCCCAGCCCGGCGATGCAGATCATCCAGTAGCGATTCTGGATTACTCCTGGCACTACGAAATTTCAGAGGATTTACGCCCGCTTAAATATATTTAAATATCGAAGCGGTCTGCGTTCATAACCTTGTTCCAGACGGCGACAAAATCTTTAACAAACTTTTCCTTGTTATCGTTTTGTGCATAAACCTCGGAATATGAACGAAGAATTGAGTTGGAGCCAAAGACTAGATCTACTCGAGTAGCAGTCCAGTCAACACTTCCGCTCTTGCGATCACGGATGTTGTACAGGTTCTCCCCTGCAGGCTCCCACACGTACTTCATGTCAGTTAGGTTGACGAAGAAATCAGTGGAAAGAGTTCCAACATTCTTAGTGAATACGCCATGTGATGTGCCAGCATGATTAGTACCAAGTACGCGCATTCCACCGATAAGAACAGTCATTTCAGGTGCTGTTAAACCCATCAATTGAGTTCTATCAAGAAGTAATTCCTCAGGTGATACGGCGTAATCTTTCTTTAGCCAATTTCGGAATCCATCATGAATTGGTTCAAGAACAGCGTAGCTTGCAACATCAGTTTGCTCCTGCGTTGCATCACCTCGACCCGGTGTAAATGGAACTGAAATCTTTACACCTGCAGCAGCAGCCGCTTTTTCGACTCCGATATTTCCCGCCAGAACAATGACATCTGCGATGCTTGCGCCAGTTTCCTTAGCTATCGGTTCTAGTGCAGCAAGAACTTTGTTCAAACGTGCAGGCTCATTGCCCTCCCAGTTACGAGCAGGTTCTAAACGAATTCGAGAACCATTTGCTCCACCACGAAGATCAGATCCACGGAATGTTCGTGCACTATCCCAAGCCGTTGATACCAACTCTGAAATAGATAATCCCGTTGCTTCAATCTTTGCCTTCACTGCTCCAACATCATAAGAAGTTGTTCCTGCTGGAATCGGATCCTGCCAAATCAATTCTTCGGCTGGAACATCTGGTCCGATATAGCGAATCTTTGGACCCATATCGCGGTGCGTTAATTTAAACCAAGCACGCGCGAATGCATCATCTAATTTCGCAGGTTCTGCATGGAACTTCTTAGAGATTTCTAGATAAATCGGATCGATAATCATCGCCATATCGGCATCGGTCATGATTGGGTTATAACGTATTGAAAAATCTTCAACATCCACTGGTTTATCTGTTTCAACAATATTTGTTGGCTCCCATTGATGCGCTCCTGCGGGAGATTTTACAAGTGCCCACTCATGCTTGAAGAGCATCTCAAAGTAACCGGCATCCCATTTAGTTGGCTCTGTTGTCCAAGCACCTTCAAGACCACTAGTTACAGTGTCGCGACCAACTCCACGCTTTGCATGGTTGATCCAGCCCAAAGCTTGCTCAGAAATATCTGCAGCCTCTGGTGCTGGCCCTAGCAAAGATGCATCACCATTTCCGTGAGCCTTGCCAACTGTGTGTCCACCTGCAGTTAGCGCAACGGTTTCTTCATCGTTCATAGCCATGCGCGCAAATGTTTCGCGGACATGTTGGGCAGTTAATAGTGGATTTGAAACTCCATTAATACCTTCAGGGTTAACATAAATTAAGCCCATCTGCACTGCAGCCAGTGGATTTTCTAATGAACTGGCATCAGTTGTGTCTGCATACCGCTTATCACTTGGCATCATTAATTCAGGTTCTGATCCCCAGTAAATATCTTTTTCTGGGTGCCAGACATCTTCTCGTCCAAAAGCAAAACCGAATGTCTTGAGCCCCATGCTTTCATAAGCGATAGTTCCGGCAAGAATAAATAAATCAGCCCAGCTGAGTTTGTTTCCGTACTTTTGCTTAATGGGCCATAGCAATCGACGTGCTTTATCTAGATTGCCATTATCTGGCCATGAATTAAGTGGAGCAAATCTAAAACTTCCAGTACCTGCGCCTCCGCGGCCATCGGCAACACGATATGTGCCAGCTGAATGCCATGCCATACGAATCATTAACCCGCCGTAATGTCCCCAGTCGGCTGGCCACCACTCTTGTGTGTGTGTCATGAATTGATGCAGATCGTTTTTTAAAGAAGCAAAATCTAATGTTTTAACTTCTTTACGATAATCAAAATCTTCACCTAGCGGATTGGTCTTACGATCATGTTGATGGAGAATGTCTAATTTCAGAGTATTCGGCCACAAATATGTGTTTGACTCGCTCACTTGAGTGTTTGCTCCGTGTGCTACTGGGCACTTTGCGTCCATGGTTCCTCCATCATTGAATTTTGATACCTCCTAGCCTAACCACTGGAATCTGGCTTGTAATCTTGAAACCAGCGCTCACTGTGTGGTGTTGGCCCTACTGTTATTGCGATTTAGATCTCGCTAACCTTTGATCATGGACGAAGTACTAAGCAGCAAGAACATCCTTGAACGGTTCTCGTTAAAGGATAGAAGCGCCCTCGTAACGGGTGGAGCACAGGGAATTGGACGCGCGTTGGCTCATGCTCTTGCCGATGCCGGCGCTGCGGTTGCAGTTGTTGATATGGACCTTGCTCTGGCAAACGTTGTTGTTGATGAAATAAAGGAACGAAACGTCGGTTCGCAAGTGATCGCTTTAAAGGCAGATGTAACAAACCAAAGTGAAGTTTTTGCCATGGTTGATGAAGTTGTTAAGACCTTCGGAAAACTAACAATTGCCTGCAACAACGCGGGAATCGGCCAATGGATTGATGCCGAAACAATGCCTTATGCCGACTGGAAACGAATGATGGATGTAAATCTCAATTCAGTATTTTTATGCGCTCAGGCCGAGGCAAAATATATGTTGGCCTCTGGTTATGGAAAAATTATTAATACTGCATCGATGTCTGGTTACATTGTTAATTATCCGCAGAACCAATCTCATTACAACACTGCAAAATCTGGTGTGCTTTCGTTAACTAGAAGTTTAGGCGCCGAATGGGCAGATCGTGGTGTCCGGGTAAATAGCATCTCCCCTGGTTACACAAAGACCGCTCTTGTTGGTGATCTTTTAAAAACTGAAATTGGCCAGAAAGTTGGTCCAGTATGGATTGCACAAACCCCACAGAAGAAGATGGGCGCGGTGACTGACCTGCAAGGGGCGGTTGTTTATCTCGCATCCGAAGCATCTGACTTCATGACTGCCAGCGACATCGTTGTAGATGGCGGATACTTAGCCTGGTAGCAAGTAATTCTTCAATTCTTTAATAAGATAACGTCATGTCAGCCGCCAGCTCTACATCGCTATTGGGTCAGCTGACAGCGCTTCTTGGTTCTGAAATTGTGCGCGCTGATGCCACCGCCCTTGAAGCCTATAGCCGGGATGCAACTCCGTTATTTCATGGACTTCCAGAAGTAATCGTTAGCCCAAGAAATACGGAAGAAGTTGCCAAAGTTGTTAAGTTCGCAGCCGATACCAAAACGCCAATAATTGCTCGAGGTGCTGGAAGTAATTTATGTGGCGCAACTGTTCCACTTTCGGGTGGCATCGTGCTGAGCATGGCAAATATGAAGAAGATTCTTGAGATTTCTAAATCCGAAGCGCTGGCTGTCGTGCAACCTGGAGTTACCAATATTGAATTAGATGAAGCAGCAGCAAAAGATGGCTTGCGGTTTATTCCTGATCCAGGATCGCGAAATGTTTCAACAATCGGTGGAAATGTTGCGACAAGTGCTGGCGGCCTACGTGGCCTTAAGTATGGAACCACGAAGAATTATGTGTTGGGCCTTGAGGTCGTACTTGGAACTGGCGAAATTCTTCGAACTGGCGGCCGTCTGGTCAAAGACGTTGCCGGATATGACGTAACCCGACTTCTGGTTGGCAGCGAAGGAACACTTGGGGTCTTTACTGAAATTACTGTCGCACTTGCGCCTCGTCCGAAAACTTCTAAGTACGGTGTGGCATATTTCAATGATCTAGCAGCCGCGGCCAACGCTGTTGATCAAATTATTTTATCCGGGATCATGCCAGCAACCTTGGAGTTCTTGGATAACACTTGCATTGTTGCGGTCGAAGAATTCGCCAAACTTGGACTAGATACCAAGGCTGGTGCGCTACTTCTATTTGGTGATGATGGCGATGAAACATCAGTAATTCCAACTGTTGAACGAATGGCAGAAATTGCCAAGGTGGCGCCAGGTTGCCGTGGTGTGACGCTTGCTGCGGATGTCGCAGCGGCAGAACAACTTCTATATGCCCGCCGTTGTTCACTTCCTGCACTTGCCCGACTCGGCTCGCTATCTATCTTGGAAGATATTGCAGTACCCCGCCCAAAGATGGCGGAGGTTGTAAAAAGAATTGAAGAGATTGCACAACGATTTAACTTGCGAATCGGAACCTTCGGCCATGCTGGTGATGGGAACCTGCACCCGACAATCGTTCTTGATAAAGATAATGTGGAGGAAGTAAAGAAATCTGAACTAGCCCTGCGCGAAATTTTTAACCTAGCAATTGAATATGGTGGAACTATCACTGGTGAACACGGCGTTGGAAGTGCGAAGCTACCCTTCCTTGAAGGATTGATCGGTCCAGGAAATATGGAACTCCAACGCTCCATCAAGAATGTATTTGATCCAAAGGGAATCCTTAATCCTGGGCGGCTAGGTTCATGACCAAACCATTTACTCAAAACAAATTAGATCGCTGTATCTCTTGTGGCTACTGTCTACCTGCATGTCCAACTTATAAATTAACTGGCAATGAAGAGTCCTCACCTCGCGGCCGAATAACTTTGATGCGCGCAGTACAGGATGGAAAATTGCCCCTTGTTGATTTGGTTCGAGAATCTAACTTTTGTTTGGGTTGTCGGGCCTGTGAACCAGTTTGTCCTGCAGGCGTTGAATATGGCGTTCTGTTAGAAGAGATGCGCGTTGCAACTTGGACTGGGAAAAATCGACCACTTATCGTGCGCGGACTATTTATCGCAGTTGGTACAAAATTTATTGTGCGCCTGCTCGGACTCTTCTCCCCCTTGGCAAAGAATCGCAAAAGCGAAGGCGAAGTTCATTTGGCACTGGGTTGTTTTGAACGCGCTCTGTTTCCATCAGTAAGCAAAGCGGTTGCGGCCATTGAACCAAATTGTTCAATCTCGGCAGATCAAGGATGTTGCGGCGCGCTGCATGCGCACAATGGCGAATTAGAAAAAGGCAAAGAGATGGCGGTTGCGCTGGGTGAATCGATGCCCGGGACAATTCTTTCGACCGCGGGTGGCTGCGCTGCGCATCTCTCATCAGCACTTGGGCGAGATCGCGTAAAAGAATTTTCCGAATGGTGGGCCGCGAAAGAAGCCGTACTTAATCCAATTATTAAATCTGGAAAACCAGTTCGAATTGGTTTTCAAGATTCCTGTCATTTGCGAAATGGAATGGGCGTATTTAAGGAACCACGCGCAATCCTCGCATCCTTAGGTGAATATGTTGAAGTGCCAGATGCATCGGGATGCTGTGGCGCAGCTGGAACTTATGCCTTATTGCAGAAGAAGAACAGCAGAAAAGTAATCTCACAAAAGGTGAGCGATATTGCAGATTTGAAGTTGGATTATCTTGCAACCGTTAACCCGGGCTGTACTCGCCAACTAAAGACCGAACTTAAGCGAGCTGGCGTTATAACCAAGGTGATTCACGTCGCCGAGCTAATCGCACTTTCTCAGAAATAATGTGTACTAATGGCTGAGCTTGATCTGGCAACTCTTAAAGGAGTTTGGAATCAAGTCTTAGATCTACTTCTAGATGTGGATCGCATCACCTGGCTCGCTTTTTTTGATGCTCGATTAGTATCACTTGAAGGTAGCGAGCTTCGCATAAATTTCTCAGACTCTGAAAAATTTGGTGGTGATCACAACTATAAATCCCGTAGAAAACCAGAACAAACTGCCAAACTAGTGGCTGCGATCGCAAAGGTTTGCGGGGTTACTCTGGAGGTCATTGAAGTATGAGGCGCTTATTTCTGATTCTTGGAATGGCGCTCACGCTGGTTTCTAATAACGCAGTAGCACTAGAACCAATGCCGATAGTTGCAGTTGGACCAGGTGCCAGAATCCATGGTGCTGATGTAAGTAGATGGCAACATCCAAATGGTCGTTCAATTGATTTCAATAAAATGCTTGTTGCCGGCGTTCGGTTCGTGTGGATCAAAGGTTCTGACTCAACGGATTCTGCCGACGCTCTCGCAAAGAAATATTTATTGATCGATCACAGTGCTGCGCAACAAGCCGGCCTTTATACGGGATTTTATTATTACGCGCATCTTCCTGATAGCGCCGATAAAGTTTTTATTGCGGCGGATGCCAAAGCGCAGGCACAAAAAGCAGTCTGGCGGTTAGCTTCGATTGGTGGTTACACAAATCAAGATTTACCAATCGCACTCGATATGGAAAACAACTGCGTCCGTACCTCGGGTGGGGTTTGCACCAAATATATGAATAAGAAATATGTAACTCTCTGGACCACCACCTGGCTGGCCGAAGTTACGGCAAAAACTAACCGCAAGCCTTTTATCTATTCCTATCCTCAATTCTTAGAAACAGCACTGGTGCGCTCCCCGGAACTCGCAAGTTATCCGCTTTGGATTGCGGATTACGGAAAAGATCCAGCTTTAACCACATCCCAACCAGGTACAAAAACCGTCGGATGCTTTGCACATTCATGGACAAAATCTGATTGCACTTCTAATTGGCAATTTTGGCAATACACATCTTGCGGTATTGCCGCTAAATATGGCGTGCCGGGCGCTCGCCTCGATCTCAATGTTTTCAATGGTGACGCAATTAAATTTCAAGCGTTGACTTCCGGCACTTGGCAACCAGAAGTTACTGATTTACTGCCCGTGAATGAACCAACAACTATGCAAATGGTTTCCAGCAGTTTTGCTACAACAAATGATCCAGCCAATTTTGTAGTCGATGTTTTTCGTCCAGATGGCACACCTGTTGTAACTGGCACCGTTGATTTCAAATCTGTTGATACTTTGATGCCAAATGGCGTCCAAAGTGTTGTTCGCTCTGCATCGGGTCGTTGGCAAATTAAAATAACTGGACTACAAGCTGGCACTTATGTAGGTCTCGTTGAATTTATAGATGCAAGTGGCACCCATGCACCATCAGCTATTCCTGTCAGTTTTAGTATCACCCAAGGTCCAACTCCGATCCCCCAGCCAAGCAAGAAGCCTTCGCCAAAACCTGCGCCTGCGCCGGTTGATTCATGCGCAAAACAGATCCGTAATTAATCGGTAGAGTTCGTTGTTGTGAGCGCAGGAAAAGTAACCAAGCTAAATAAGGGCGTTGTGCGCCAAGATCTCGCGATGGCTGATGGTCGCCAAATTTTTTATTATGACAAAGTAGATGGCAGTGCAGAGATTTCAAGAACTGCCGTTGATGCCAGAGCCAAGGAATCTCGGCCAGGTGTTGGCGAACTTCGACTCGATGCGTTAACAAACGAGTGGGTTGCCATGGCGGCGCATCGCCAAACTCGCGCCTTCCTTCCGCCCAAAGAATTATGCCCGCTATGTCCTACCAAACCTGGACTTGAATCTGAAATTGCTGATTCAAATTACCAAGTTGTTGTCTTTGAAAATCGGTCGCCTTCACTTGCAACGCCAAACTCTGGTTGGTCGCTGCCAACTTATGAAGGAATCACGACGCCCGTAGTTGAAGCCGCCGGTCACTGTGAAGTCATTTGTTTTACCGATGAACACGACACAAGTTTTGGCAAATTATCACTTCCCCAGATCCGCACCGTTATGGAAGCCTGGATTGATAGAACACGCGAACTTTCCAAGTTGCCTTACGTCCAACATATCTTTCCTTTTGAAAACCGGGGCGAAGAAGTTGGGGTAACTCTGAACCACCCACATGGTCAGATTTATTGCTATTCATACCTGCCACCGCGCGTTGAGAAGATGTTCTACGTTGCAAAGGATTATCTGAGCAAGCATGGGCGCCCGCTGCTGACCGACTTAATCGCCCGCGAGGTCCAAGATGAAGTAAGAATTATTGCCGAGAATGAACATTGGATCGCTTACGTGCCATTTGCTTCGCGCTATCCATTTGAGATCCATATTGCCCCAAGGAAATTCGTGCCAGACCTTGCCGAATTATCCGAAGCTATCGCGGATGCCTTCCCAGAAATTGCTAAAGAAGTTCTGTTACGTCTAGATGGCGTATTTGGAATTGAGATGGCATACATAGCTGCCTGGCATCAAGCACCAGTTCGAAGTGGTCGCGAGGCACTGGGACTTCATCTACAAATAACCAGCATTCGCAGAGCACCTGGAAAATTGAAATATCTTGCTGGCTCGGAATCTGCCATGGGTGCATTTATTATGGATATGGCCCCAGAACAATCTGCAGCGCAATTGCGCGATGTAAAACTTTAATGCGCATACTTGTTACTGGTGGCGCTGGCTACATTGGAAGCACTGCAACCTCAATGCTGCTTGAAAAAGGTTATGACGTAACGGTTTTAGATGACTGTTCTACTGGCCATGCCGACAGCCTTGATCCTCGCGCAAAATTTATCCAGGGCTCGCTACTCGATATTCAAACTATAAAATCCGCGCTATCTGATTGCCAAGCCGTCATGCACTTTGGCGCGAAATCTCTAGTTGGCGAATCAGTTGAAAAACCCGAGCTCTATCGCGAGGTAAATGTTGGCGGAACCAAGAATTTACTTGCCGAAATGAGCGCCGCTGGAATTACCAAGTTAGTTTTCTCATCAACGGCGGCAACTTACGGTCAACCAAAATCTTCTCCGATTAGCGAGGATGCCGAGGCACTTCCAACAAATCCATACGGGCAAACTAAATTGGAAGTCGATCACATGATCACCGAGGCCGCCAAGAGCGGGCTGGCCGCAATTAGCCTGCGCTATTTCAATGTTGCCGGAGCGTTCAAATCTCAATCCGGTTGGTTGGCCGAACGACACAACCCAGAAACTCATCTAATTCCAAATGTCCTTCGCGCGACTTCACTTGATCCGCTAAAAGTATTCGGAACCGATTGGCCAACACCGGATGGCACCTGCATACGAGATTATGTCCACGTGGTTGATTTAATAGAAGCCCACATCATCGCGTTGCAAAAAGTGGCACCTGGCAACCACCGCATAATCAATCTGGGAAGTGGCGTTGGCTATTCAGTAGCCCAGGTTATTGCCGCCGCAGCAAAGGTTGTTACACACGAAATTCCTTACGAGAATTCCCCAAGGCGTGCTGGTGATCCTGCGGTGCTTGTTGCAGATATCTCCCGAGCAAAAACTGAATTGGGTTGGGCGCCAACGCGCTCACTTGAACAAATGGTTGGCGACACTTGGGAATCACAAAATGCCCGAGCTTAAGGCTAGGTTCGCCGAACTTTTTGGTTCAACACCAGAGCTAGTGGCGCAAGCCCCGGGACGAGTAAATCTTGTGGGCGAGCACGTGGATTTCCTAGATGGTTTTGTCCTCCCCTTTGCCATTGAAGATGTAACAACTGTTGCCATTGCGCGGACAGTTCAACCAACTATTCGCATCGCTTCACTTCAGCAAACCGATGAAATTTTTGTAGTTCAAATGAAAGATCTAGCACCTATGACTGGTGAAGCCTGGACCCGCTATCCAATTGGTGTTATTTGGGCGATGCGCGATTCCCTAGATTTTAGGGGCGGCTTTGATATTTTGATTGATGGCAAAGTGCCATTGGGCGCCGGACTTTCCTCCAGCGCTGCCCTGGAATGTGCAATTGCGACTGCGCTAAATCACCTCTTTAACCTAAATATTTCCGAGCCCGTACTCGCGCGCATCGCGCAAAAGGGAGAGAATGTTTATGTCGGAATGCCATGTGGAATTATGGATCAATCGGTATCGATCATGGGTCGCAAAGGATCAGCGCTCTTGCTCGATTGTCGAGATCTTTCCACCGAACATATTCCTTTTAATATTTCACCACTTGGTTTAGAACTTCTCGTCATCGATACCCAAGTTCACCATGCGCTAGTTGATGGCGGATACGCCGAACGCCGTGCTTCATGCGAAAAGGCAGTTGCAGTTCTTGGGATTACTTCACTTCGAGATATATCAGTTGCTGATTTTGTTGCCCGAAAGTCCGAGCTGGATGAAACAACCTACATCCGGGCTTTTCACGGCGTTACCGAAATGAAGCGCGTACTAGATGGAGTTGCGGCTCTTAAGGCCGGCGACTACAAGGAGTTTGGTCAAATAATCACGGCATCCCATATTTCACTTCGCGACAATTACACGGTTTCGTGTCCCGAATTAAATGTTGCGGTGGATACTGCGTTAAGTCTTGGGGCGCTAGGTTCTCGGATGATTGGTGGCGGATATGGCGGAAGCGCCATTGCGCTAATTCGCGCCGATCAAACTGAAAATATGAAAAAGGCAATCGCTAGCGCATTTGCAGCGGCTGGATTTATTTCACCACGCTTCTTTACATCACTTCCAAGTGATGGTGCGCAAATAGTTAAATAACTGGATTGATTGAAATAACTTCAACGCCGCCGATGTCGCCCAAAACTCCGAGGAGATCGATTGGATCACTGCCGGGAATAGCAACTGTAATTTCATCAACACCATGTCCATCTTCACTTCGAAGAACTACAAGAGATCTGATGTCGCCCCCAGCAAAGCCAATCGCTGATGCAACCGCACCTAATGAACCTGGGCGATCTGGAAGACTTATCTGTAATTTAAAGAGTGCCATGTGATGAAGGTTAGCGAATATTCGTTACGACTGGGTTACCGGGTTGATTCGGGCTTGAAAATTAAATCTGAACAATCGAATTGCCCTTAATGGCAACCTTTATCTTGGCCAGCGGTGTTGGGGCCGGTCCGCTTACGACGGCAGCGTCTTTTGTGGGATCAAAGGCAGCGCCATGGCATGGACAGAGCAAGGTATTTGAACCAGCATCGTAATTAACTGTGCAACCTTGGTGAGTACAGATTCGAGAGTAAGCAAATACACCAGCTTTAGATCTAAAGAGAACCGCGGCCGAACCATCTGCAGCCGTAAAATTCTTAGTCGCGCCGATCGGAAGCTCGGCCAAGGTCGCAATCGCAGTTCCGGCTTCTGGGGTCGGATTATTGGTGCGCATCTTGCCACCAGCAAGCGCCGCGCCAACTGCAACGATTCCAACGCTGACTAGGCGAAATACTTCGCGGCGATCAGAAAGATTAGGGATCAAAGATTTAATTCCACGGCGACCCTTGAAGTTTTGACGAACTAGTAAAAACAACGCAAGCCACAAAACAGCATAAGCGGTATCACTTCCGAGGAAGTAAGGCTTAACTGTCCAAGATGCTGAGAGCCAAAGAATGATCGACATTCCAAAGCCACCAAGTGTGGCAAGTTCAAGTGCTACGCCAGTCAAAGTTGCAATACCAATTGCAAACTCTGAAATCATCACACCCCAACCTATTAATGTGGCATGTTCGATCATGTGTTGCAATATTGAGTGAATCGGTGAAGTTGTTAGATAACCGTTTAATTGGGCGCCGATGTAATGAGGTGAAGCCGCATTTAAAAATCCAGCATCCGTTGCCTTATTCCAACCACCGTAAACCCAAGTAACGCCTAGCCAAAGCCGGATGATGCGAGTAGCCACTGATTGGTTCTGCCATGTTTTACGGATACTAAATGAAGCCAATTAATCTGCCCTTCGAAAGTTATTTCTTAGATGTTACTGCACGATCCTGAGTAATGCTCCCTCACTTGGACTCGAACCAAGAACCTGCCGATTAACAGTCGGCTGCTCTGCCAATTGAGCTATGAGGGAATATGACCCGTAAGGATCGCTTTGGACTGGCGTAACTATATCGGATGAGGTCAGTGCTAAAAAATCAGCCCAAGTCGCCGAGCGATAACTCTTTCTGAGCCCTCTTAGCGCCTTCAAGGGCGACTAGTGAGGTGAAGATCTCCTGATATTGATCCACATTTTCTACCGGATTTAAGCGCTGAAGTGTGGCTTTGAGTTCAACAATCGATCTGGTGATAGCAACTTCACGAAGCCGCGCAAATACGCTTCGAATGTAGTGATCGGTTATTTCTCGGTCAGTGCGAATTGGTTCCACTACGAGTTCGGTAATTAGAGATTTGATCTCTTCACTTGGCGAGTTTTCGATTAGTGCTTTTAGATCAAAGGATTCCAGTGCATCAATCTCGGTACGTAGTTGGTGGTAGGCCCAATACGAAAATGCATTTGGCTCAAGTTCATCCCACGCATTAGGGATATCAGAATGCTGAAGTTTGATCTTTAATACTTCGCGCTCCAATATCAATTTTGGGTCCTTCAAATTAACTTCTGGCGTTGGCGCAACTGGTTCTGTTTCTTGGGCGCCCTGATTATCGAATTTCTTCAAATTGGCCGCGCTCTTCTTAACCGCAGCACCTACCGTGTCAGTATCAAGGCCAAGCCACCCGGAAACTAATTTCACATATTCTGGGCGAAGTGAGGCATCGCGAATCTTTGCAACGATTGGCGCCACTTGATTTAGCGCACTTACCCGGCCTTCAGCTGAATTAATATCGTACTTAGCAATCTCGGTACGTATTGCGAACTCGAATAGTGGAACTCGGCGCGCAATTAGATCGCGAACGGCTAAATCTCCGGATGCAACGCGAAGGTCGCACGGATCCATTCCGCTAGGTTCAACGGCAACGAAGGTTTGCGTCACAAAGTTCTGTTCGAGTTCAAAAGCCTTGAGCGCAGCTTTCTGCCCGGCCGCATCCCCATCGAAGGTAAAAATAACTTCACCACGAAATGTCGCATCATCCATTAAAAGTTGGCGAATAATTTTTATATGTTCGGCGCCGAAAGCAGTTCCGCAAGTTGCTACCGCAGTTGTGACACCGGCCAGGTGGGCGGCCATCACATCGGTATAGCCCTCAACAATTACTACTTGACGCTTCTTAACGATCTCTTTCTTCGCCATATCCAGGCCATAGAGAATTTGGCTCTTCTTATAGAGCGGGGTTTCAGATGTATTCAAATACTTTGGGCCCTGATCAACTTCATCGCTTGCGAGTTTGCGCGCACCGAAACCCACATAATCGCCAGTTATATTTTTAATCGGCCAGACTAAGCGATTGCGATAACGATCGATTGGACCTTTAGTGCCCTCTTTGGTTAACCCCGCTGCAGATAGTTCAGCATCGCTAAAGCCATCTGACTTAAGTCGCTTGTAGAGGCCATCCCATTCATCTGGTGCATATCCAATTCCAAATTGTTCGGCAGCAGCGCGATCAAAGCCCCGCTTCTGCAAGAAATCTCGACCATGTTGTGCGATTGGTAAATTTAATTGCTCTTGATAGAAGGCTGCTGCTGCCGCATTGGCCGCAACCAAACGCGATTTTGCTGGACCACTCGGTTTGCCATCACTTACGCCGTCATAATGCAATGTGTAATTCATACGATCGGCAAGCTTTTCAATCGATTCCATAAATGAGAGATGATCAATCTTCATTAAGAATGCGATTACATCGCCACCAACTCCACAACCAAAGCAGTGAAAAAATCCCTTGCTAGGTGTGACGGTGAAGGAAGGGCTTTTTTCATCATGGAATGGACAGAGGCCTTTTTTGGCTCCACCGCCAGCGCTCTTTAACGCAACGAAATCGCCAACGACGTCATCGATCGCGGAATTATCACGAACGTATGTGACATCTTCATCACGAATTCGACCGCCAGCCATGCCGCTATCTTAGTCGGGCGTGTAAAGCGATGGCACCTGGATCGGTTAACGAGGAAACCTGATCGATAACTACGCGCAGTTTCTGGGCATCGGTGGTGGCGCGCTCCCAGTCCTGGAGAAAGAAAGATTCCAAGGTTGCTGGTGCATTTTTTAATACGGTGGCCACTAATTCTTGTATCAAATTCTGTTCTTCGTCATAACGCTTGACTGAAGTTTCGGCGCTGATGATGTAGAAATTCGCTACTGATTTCAAAAACGCGACTTCGACGTGCTGAGCTCGTGGCACAACCAAATTTGCGTGATAGCGAGTTAAATCGCCCTCGCCATAACGATCCCGAGTCTCACGCTCTGCGGCGAGTGCAAATCGACCAACAAGTTGTGATGCTAAATCCTTTAACCTGGCCAGTGCGCGGTGGCTGCCGTCGTAACTAGTTGGCCAGCAAGATAGTTGTTGCAGACTTTCTAGCGCAGCATGAACCTCTGAAAGAGAGATATCTGCCAAGTAGCCATTTTGTGCCATCTTGAAAATATCGGGCAAATCATTTGAGAGATCATGTAATTTCACTTGACCAGAGACAAGTGAATCTTCAAAGTCATGCACTGAATATGCAACATCATCTGACCAATCCATAATCTGAGCTTCAAAAGATTGGGCACCTTGCGGAGCCCCTTTTCGCACCCAATTAAAGATCTCTTGATCATCATCATAAACACCAAACTTTTTAACGCCATTACTTCGCGGCCACGGATACTTCGTTGCGCCATCAAGTGATGCCCTAGTTAAGTTCAGGCCAAGGGAAATTCCATTTGCATCGACTGTCTTGGCTTCCAAGCGGACAAGCAAGCGAAAGCTTTGCGCATTACCTTCGAAACCACCACAAGACTCGGCTAATTTATCCAGCGCTTCTTCCCCGTTGTGACCGAATGGTGGATGTCCGATGTCATGCGCGAGACAAGCACCTTCCATTAAATCTGGATCAGCGCCGAGCGCCGCACCGAGTTCGCGACCTACTTGAGCGCATTCAAGTGAATGTGAAAGTCTGGTACGTGGAAAATCTGTTGCCCATGGAACCGCAACTTGAGTTTTCGCAGCCAATCGTCGCAGTGCAAATGAATGAATGATTCGGGCACGATCACGAGCAAATTCAGTACGACCTAGTCGCTTGGCCGGTTCATCAAGAAAGCGTTCGCGATCGGCATCGTTATAACCTGCATTTTCAACTGCCGCTTTTAAAACCATAAGGGCTTAACTCTAACTCCTATTTAATTCTTCACTTGATCGGTCAGGTGAACACCGTGGCGACCCACAGTTACGTATGCGAGATAGGCGCCGGTTTCGCGCACTAAATAGCGCAGCGAGGATGAAGTCGTCGAGGCTGGCCCAGTCTTTGTCGGATCACAGGAAGCCGTAACACCAAGGTCCTTGGCCATCGTCATTGCGCGCAGGCAATGGTATTCATCGGTAACGATTATGACTGATTTGAGTTGCAGCGCTTTCATATCCTTCACATAACTTTGGGTGCTCGCCAAAGTATCGCGGCCTTGTGGAATCGCATTGATAACTTTCTTAGAAATTCCATTAGCTCGCAGCCAGTTCGATCCGCTGGCAGCTTCGGTTGTTAGATCCCCTGGCGCACCTGAACCAACTGTAAAAATCCGGGGCGCAAAACCAGCGTTGAAAACCTTCTTCGCTTCGAGCAAACGCGCAGCAAGGACATCACTTGGCTTGCCATTAAATTGCGCCGCACCAAGCACAACAATCACATCACTCTTAACTGGTTTGGCATGATTTGCGGTGTACCAAACTTTAAAGCCAGCATAAGTTGGAAGCACAATTGCTAAAAGAAGTAGCAGTGAGATAAATCTGCGGAACAACTTAAATATAAAGAACAATCTCAACCGCCCGAGACGGAATCATCAATAGTTATTGTTGGAATCTCAAATGGATCCTCGAGCCAACCATCTGGCAGGTGCACTGGCCGACCATGGCTAGAACGACCACGTGGCGATTCACCAACTTCTACTGGATATGGCTGATCCTCAAGTTGAGCAAGTAAATATTCCAATTCGCCGAGGGAGGAAACCATTCCGAATTTTGCACGAAGTTCGCGCGGAACGCGAAAGCCCTTTAAATACCAGGCCATGTGCTTGCGCAGATCGCGCATCGCGCGGCCCTCTGCCTCAAAAAATTCAACTAATAATTCTCCGTGGCGATACATAATCGCTCGAACTTCAAATAGTGAAGGCGTAATTCGCTCACTCGAACCACTAAATGCCGCAACCAAATCAGCAAATAACCAAGGTCGTCCCAGGCAACCGCGGCCAACAACAACACCTGCGCAACCAGTTTCCTCCATCATGCGCACACCATCAGACCCAGACCAGATATCGCCGTTACCAAGAACTGGGACGCCAGTTGGTTCCATAAATTCCACTAGTCGAGCAATTGCCGACCAATCAGCTTGACCTTCATACATTTGGGAAGCAAAGCGGGCATGTAGTGCAACCCAAGCAACACCAGCGTCTGCGGCTGATTTTGCCGCGGTTAAATAAGTTTCGTGATCGGTATCGATTCCGATGCGCATCTTTACCGTGACTGGAACACCAAATGGTTTTGCGTTATCAACCGCTGATTTAACAATCGATGAAAATAGCTTCTGCTTATAAGGCAGCGCCGATCCCCCACCGCGTCTGGTTACCTTCGGAACTGGGCAACCGAAATTTAGATCGATATGGTCCGCTAAATTCTCTTCCATCAACATTTTTACTGCTAACCCGGTTACGGTTGGATCAACTGCATAAAGTTGTACTGATCTTGGCGTTTCACCTTTGCCCGGCGTAATTAATCGAAGAGTTTCTGGATGACGCTCGATGAGCGCGCGTGCGGTAACCATTTCAGATACAAAGAGCCCAGCACCTTGTTCACGGCAAAGCGTGCGAAATGCTGAATTCGTAATACCAGCCATTGGTGCCAGAACTACTGGAGCATCCAGAACAACTTCGTTATTTACAAATTGCCCATTTGAAATCGGCAAGCGAAGTGGTGCAAAAGTTTTTGTTAGCAACCCAATAACCTTGGCGCAAGCCAACTTTGAACTTGATCGATAGCGATACGAGTTTGCGCCATGGTGTCGCGCTCACGGATCGTTACCGCATGATCTTCCAAGCTTTCAAAGTCAATCGTGATACAAAATGGCGTACCGATCTCATCTTGACGACGGTAGCGACGACCAATTGCACCCGCATCATCAAAATCAACTGACCAGTTCTGACGAAGTTCGGCAGCCAAATCGCGCGCTTTCGGTGATAGATCAGCATTTCTAGAGAGTGGAAGTACTGCAACCTTGATTGGAGCTAGGCGGTAATCAAGTTTCATTACGGCGCGCTTTTCCATCTCGCCCTTTGAGTTAGGTGCTTCATCTTCTGTGAATGCATCCATCATGAAGGTAAGGGCACAGCGATCAACACCGGCCGCAGGTTCAATTACAAAAGGCACCCAACGTTCGTTCTTCTCTTGATCAAACCAAGATAAATCTTTTCCAGATGCGGCGCCATGTGCCTTTAGATCGAAGTCGGTCCGACTTGCGATTCCTTCAAGTTCGCCCCATTCAGTTCCGTTGAATTCAAATTTGTATTCGATATCAACGGTCCGCTTTGAATAGTGTGACAACTTCTCTTTTGGATGCTCGAATAAGCGCAAACGATCTGGATTAATTCCTAGACCTTTGTACCACTCGAGCCTGGTATCGATCCAATATTGGTGCCAATCTTCATCGGTTCCTGGAACTACAAAGAATTCCATTTCCATCTGCTCAAATTCGCGAGTACGGAAAATGAAGTTTCCAGGGGTGATTTCATTTCTAAATGATTTACCGATTTGGCCAATTCCAAATGGCGGCTTCTTGCGCGAAGTTGTGGCGACGTTTTCAAAGTTAATGAAGATACCTTGCGCGGTCTCTGGCCGTAAATAAGCCAGACCTGATTCATCTTCGACGGCGCCGAGATAAGTTTTTAGTAGCCCAGAGAATTGCTTTGGTTGGGTGAACTTGCCCTTGTTACCGCAATTTGGACAGTTAACTTCATCCATCGATGCTGGTGGGCGCTTGTTCTTCGCTTCGAATGCTTCTTGCAGATGATCAGCGCGATAGCGCTTGTGGCACTCGGTACATTCAGTTAGCGGATCCGAAAATGTTTCAACGTGGCCAGATGCTTCCCAAACTTCACGCGCCAGAATTACGCAAGAGTCCAGACCAACGACATCTTCGCGGCCTTGAACCATCGCACGCCACCATTGACGCTTCACATTATTTTTTAATTCAACACCAAGTGGGCCGTAATCCCACGCAGCACGCAAGCCGCCATAAATTTCTGATGATGGGTAGACAAAACCTCTGCGCTTGGCGAGGCTAACAATTGTTTCTAATCTATCTGCGGCCATGATTTCCTCCGGCTGGCTGTCGGGTTACTTTCTT
>CAIMMQ010000085.1 GCA_903842675.1 uncultured Actinomycetes bacterium | reverse complement strand
TTGGTCATGCAGATTCATCCAGGTGCACTTCGAAATTATGATTCGCAAATATTTAATAAGTATGGCGCTGATAAAGGTTTTGATATTCCAGTAGAAACTAAATACACCAAAGAACTTGCGCCGCTGCTAAACGCTGTAGGCAACCATCCAAATTTTCGAGCCGTGTTATTTACGCTAGATGAAGCCTCGTATTCGCGCGAGCTTGCGCCACTTGCCGGTGCCTATTCCGGTCTGCGCTTGGGACCACCTTGGTGGTTCCTAGATAGCTTGAACGGTTTGGAGCGTTGGCGAGATGCGGTCACCGAAACTGCTGGTTATTACAACACCGTTGGATTTATCGATGACACTCGGGCATTTACTTCGATCCCAGTTAGACATGATGTTGCACGTAGGTTCGATGCTGGTTATCTCGCTCGCGAAGTTGCGCGCGATCGGATTACCGAGGTTGAAGCATTTGAACTAGCGAGTGATCTGGCCTATAACTTAACTAAAGAATTCTTCAACCTCTGATGGAGATTGGTGTTCTGCATCTTGGCCTAGGTGCTTTCCATCGGGCGCATCAAGCGGTCTATTTCAACCAAGCAATCGCTAATGGCCATCCAGAAATGGCGATCGCTGCCGTTTCGATGCGCAAGAGCGAAGTGGCAGATTCACTTAGAAATCAGGGATATTCATATCGCGTAGTAGCGCGTGATGGCGCATCAGAAGAATCGACCACAGTTACCGCCATCAAAGAAACTTATTTTTATGGCCGTGATCTCAAGGCAATTGAAGCGATTGCAATAAGTCCAGCACTTAAAGCGATCACACTTACCGTTACCGAAAAGGCTTACCGGATCGATGGTTCAAGTTCTTTTCCGAACCAGTTGGTGCATTTATTAAATGAACGTTTTAAATCAGGTGCACCAGGTATTGCGGTAATTTGTTGCGATAACTTACCAAGTAATGGTGATTCAACTGCTCGGATGGTTAATCATGTGGCATCAGAACTTGGTGATCCACCCTTCTTGGCTTGGATTGCTAATCACATTCGCTTCCCAAATTCCATGGTGGATCGCATTGTTCCAGCGATAACAGGTGACAGTATTACTACTGAACCGTTCTCGCAGTGGGTTATTGAGAACGATCCAATTTCCAAATATTTGGCTGGAACTGGTGCCGAGTTTGTATCGGATGTTCGTCCATATGAATTAGCGAAGATCCGGTTATTCAATGGCGTGCATTCAACTCTGGCTTATCTAGGTGAATTGATTGGAACTGAATATGTCGCAAATGCCGTAGTTGATCCAATTATTGGACCTTATATCAAGGCGATGCAAGAGCAAGAGATTGCGCCGTCGATTAGCGATCCGGCTGGAATTGATCTTATTTCTTACGCAGCAACAATTAGAAAACGCATTTCGAATCCAACGCTGAAGCATCGTGCCGAGCAAATCGCGATGGATGGTTCGCAAAAGTTGCAGCAACGCATCATTAACTCGATGAATGACTTGGCTACGAAATCACTTCCAGCACCAAGGTTAGGTGTGGCGCTAGCAATCTGGGTCCATTACCTTGCAACAAACCCACGCGTTAGTGACCCGTTTGCAACGCAATTGATTCCAATCGCGCAATTGGCCGATCCACTGCTGGCTGTTACCGGAATATTCGATCACCCAACCTTCAGCACCAAATTAGATGCTAAGTACCTACCGCAAATTGCTGCTGCCTTAGCAGAGCTGCGCAACCGTGAACCACTCGATGTATTAAAAGAGTTAGAGCAATAGGATTAGATTATGAAAGCCTTTGTAATTACCGCCCCTAATACTTTTGAGGTGCAAGATGTTGCGCCACCAATTGCTGGCCCGGGCGATGTTCTAATTGATATCGCACGTGTTGGAATTTGCGGAACTGATATGGAATATTTCCACGGGTCAATGCCATACCTCGCTAGTGGACATGCAAAGTTTCCACTTCGAATTGGACATGAGTGGTGCGGAACTGTCATCGAAACCGGAAGTGGCGTCGATAAGTCGCTGCTCGGCAAGCGGGTAACCGGGGATGTAATGATGGGTTGCGGTAAGTGCAAACGTTGCTTGGATGCTCGCCAACATACTTGTGAAGATCGCTATGAAGTTGGTATTCGAAATGGGTTTAATGGCGCACTTGCAGAGCAATTTGTAATTCCAGCGAGATTTTTACATCTGCTTCCAGATTCAATCGAGGATTCCATCGGAGCACTTGTTGAACCAGGTGCTAATTCATGGCGAGTAATGGATGCGGCGCGCGCTGCTAAAGGTAAGCGAATTCTTATCTGGGGGACTGGAACTATCGGGCTATTGACGGCTCAGTTTGCAATGGCTGAAGGCGCGATCGTGCACATGATTGGTCGAGAAGAAGCAACAATCAAACTTGCACTAGATATTGGCGTAGCAAGCGCGGGGCAAGATTTAGAAGTATTTGAAGGTGGCTATGACGCAATTATTGACGCAACATTTGATCCAACCGTGCCGCCCAAGATGGTTGATCTTGTCGAGCCAGGTGGTCGTTTAGTATTTATTGGAATTGATTCCAATCCTGCTCTTATTGATTCGCGTCAATTAGTTTTAAAAGATGTGACAGCAGTAGGAATACTTTCTGGATCACCTGGTCTGGCACCTTCCATCGAATACATTTCTAGTGGTCGAGTTGACCCACGCCCAATCATCGGTGCGACCATTGGTATTTCCGAGGTCGGAAACGTCATGTCTGGTACTCGTCCGACAAATGCTGGTGCTGGTCCAAAGATTTTAGTTAATCCGAAACAATAACCATGCGTGCAATTTACTTCACAGAATTTAACGGCAAGTTAGAAGTTAAAGATCTTCCAGACCCGATTGCGAGTGATCGTGGTGTCGTTATCAAAGTTGAAGCCTCCGGACTCTGTCGAAGTGATTGGCACGGATACGTTGGGCATGACACCGACATCAAACTTCCACACGTGCCTGGTCATGAACTAGCCGGCACCATCGCATCAATTGGTTCGGCGGTTAAGAAATTTAAAGTGGGCGATCGCGTCACAGTGCCATTCGTAAATGGTTGCGGCGACTGTGAATTTTGTTTACGTGGGGATGCCCAAGTTTGTCCAAAACAAACTCAACCTGGTTTCACGCATTGGGGCTCCTTTGCAGAACTAGTTGCCCTAGAAAACGCTGATTTCAATCTGATTAATCTTCCTGATGAAATTTCCTTCAGCACCGCAGCTGCTCTCGGTTGTCGTTTTGCAACGGCATATCGTGGGCTAGCAAAGCGCGCGCAGGTAAAACCCGGAGAATGGGTTGCAGTCTTTGGTTGTGGCGGCGTTGGTTTGTCAGCAATCATGATTGCAAAGGCGCTTGGGGCGAAAGTGATAGCAGTAGATATTTCAGAACGTGCGCTAGATCAAGCCGGGAAACTGGGCGCTGGACTTCTTATAAATTCCAAAGATGTTGATGCAATCGCTTCAATTCAAACTATGTGTGGCGGGGCTGATGTTGCGATTGATGCGTTAGGTTCACCAGAAACCACCCAGGCAGCTGTCATGTCGCTCAAGCGTCGGGGCCGCCACCTCCAACTTGGTTTGCTATTAACACCAACAGGTTTAACGCAAATGCCAATGGCACGCGTGATTGCTTGGGAATTAGATTTACTTGGAAGTCACGGTATGGCCGCCGTTGATTATCCAGAGATGCTTGAACTTGTTAAGAGCGGGGCACTTGCACCAGAGAAATTGCGAACAAATGAAATCGGATTAGCGATTGGAACCAAAGCACTTGCCGAGATGGATTTATATAACACCCCAGGAATAACAATCATTAACCCACAGCATTAGTGGAATAGAAATCTGGTTATTTGATTTTGGGTAAGTTCAAATTGAATTTAATCGAAATTTCACGGACCAAAATAACTACCGCACCTGAAGCCAGAGCTGCTGTCAAAGTTGTCGCACTTAAACGATCTAGCGCTACATAAGTTAGCGCACCTGCCAGACAAGAAGTCCCAATGGTTTCTCGGTGGAGAAGTACTGGTTCAACCTGGCAGAGGACATCTCGTAGCAAACCACCCGTGACACCGCCTAGGACTCCTAGAACTAGCGCACCAACAAAATTTGCCTGCAAACTCAAAGCATAATTTGTACTCGAAACGGTAGCCACGGCCAGACCAAAAGTGTCAAATGAAAGCGCAAAACGACCAACTGGACCAGTTTGTTTAGTAGCGATCGTTAGTGCGACTGCAAGAATTATTGATGCGAACAACCACGGATTTAGCAACCAAGGTGGCTGCTCTCTTAGGAAGAGATTTCGAAAGGTTCCGCCACTCAAAGATGCAACAGCGGCAACTAACGCTATTCCTCCGTAATCCATGTTTCGATTCACTGCAATTCGAGCCCCGACCACAGC
>CAIMMQ010000084.1 GCA_903842675.1 uncultured Actinomycetes bacterium | reverse complement strand
TTAACTGATTTACATGACCAAGTAATCAAGTGGTATCGGGCGCGCGGATGAGTGAAATAACCCAAGCCGCCGGCGGAGTTGTGTGGCGCAGAAACACAACTGATGAAATCGAAGTCGCAATTATTCATCGCCCTCGTTATGACGATTGGTCGCTGCCGAAAGGCAAACTAGATTCTGGTGAAACCTTAATCGCTTGTGCGTATCGTGAAATCATGGAAGAGACTGGTCTCTCGGTCCAACTCGGACCTTTCATCGGGGAGATCGAATACTTTGCTATTGATGGCCAAAAGCGCGTTAGTTATTGGTGTGCAAAGGCGATTGATAGCGAGAAAGCGTTTCATGTAAATAGTGAAGTTGACCTAATGGAGTGGCACAACATTGAGGCCGCATTAGCAAAACTCACTCGGGAAACCGATATTGAAATTCTTACGAAATTTATTGAGATGCCTTTTGATGCAACACCGTTGATTCTTCTGCGCCATGCCAAGGCACTGGCCAGGAGTGAATGGCAGAGCGGGGATGAAGATCGCCCACTTGAAATCATTGGCCAACAGCAGGCCAGGCGCATGCTTGCCACCTACCAAGTATTTGGTCTGGCTGAAATTCACACCTCTGATGCGGTGCGTTGCTATGACACGGTAATTGCAATGGCAAAAGCCCTAAGCATTGAACCAAAAATCACCAATCACTTGAGCGAATACACCTTCAAGAAAGATAAAGACAAGTCACTCGACTATGCAAAGAAGCTAGCCGAACAAATTCAAAAAGAGGGTAAGCCAATTCTTTTGTGCAGCCATAATCCAGTGCTGCCACGCATGCTAGAGAAGATAACTAAGAAATCTGATGTTGATTTACCAGAGAGCAAATTACTGCCTGGCGATGCTTGGGTGGTTTATTTCGACAAGAAAAAGTGCGTCCACATTGAGGTAATTCCAGCACCTATTGTTTAACGAGTTGTTTAACGAGTTTTATTAAACCTCAGACCAATCCATAAATTTTAGAATTACGCCTTCACGAAGCGCCCACGGGCAGATTTCCAATTTATCCAAATCCAAATTTCGCATCACACTTTCAGTGACAAAAGCCCCGGCAACTATCTGACGGGCACGGTTTGCCGAAACACCAGGCAACTTTGTGCGTTCATCCAAGTCCATTTCAGAGAGTCTTGCCGATATCTTTCTGATTGCATCGATGGTAATTATTTTTCCATTTCCTTCATACCAGTCACCACAAAGCCTTGCGATGGTGCGAAGAGTTTTGCTTGTAGCAATTGCTCGATCAGAAACTTCATGATGCACCAGTGCTGGAAGTATTGACTCGAGTTGATTTTCGATGTGGTCGCGCAAACCTCTAATACTTTTGGCAGAATATGGATCACCACTCAAATGATTTTTTGTAAGTCGTGCGGCGCCGAGTGGAAGTGAAACGGCAACCTCTGGTGATTCATCAACACCGGACGCAATCTCAAGTGAGCCACCACCGATATCAATTACTAACAACCGCCCACTCGACCAACCAAACCAGCGTCTGGCTGCGAGGAAAGTTAATTTTGCCTCCTCTTGACCGGAGAGAACTTGTAGATCAATTTCAAAATCTTTATTTATTGCCGCGATAATTTCATCGCCATTGGCAGCGTCTCGAAGCGCCGATGTTGCAAAGGGAAGCAACTCTTCGGTTTGGACCGCTTTAGATTGGGCGACGGCTTGGGAAATTGCGGCTCGAAGCGCAATAATTCCTTCTTCGGAAATCTTGTTC
>CAIMMQ010000083.1 GCA_903842675.1 uncultured Actinomycetes bacterium | reverse complement strand
TCCAAGGTAGGAATACTTGGTGGCACATTTGATCCACCTCATTTAGGTCACCTTCACATCATTGAAGTTTTGGCGAAGAAATTTGATCGCATCATGGTTATTCCTACTGGCGATCCGTATCTTCGGGAATTCAAACCGGTCGCAACACCTGATGAACGATTAGAGATGTGCGCACTGGCCCTTGATGATTTAAGTGATGAACTTCAAGGCAAGGTCGAAGTCCTTGATATCGAAACTACCCGCAAGGGCGCCACATATACCTTTGACACCTTGCAATCACTTCGCGCCTTTTTTCCTAAAGATGAATTCACCTTAATTATCGGTAGCGATGCCGCTGCTAAATTTAAGAATTGGAAACGTCCAGAAGATGTGCGCAAGCAAGCAGAAATTTTGGTAATCAAGCGTCCAGGTGAAGTGAAATCAGAATTTCCCGAGTTAGAAATCAAGGCCTTAAATATTTCGGCAACACAAGTTCGCGAAGAATTATCCAAGGCAAAAAGCACAACCTCGCTCTCGCCAGCCGTGCTCAACTACATAAAAGAACGAGGCCTATATGGCAGCAGGTAAGAACGTAATCAATCTGGCACAACTCGCCGCCGAAGCAGTTGCTGAAAAATTGGGCACTGATATTGTCGCGATCGATATGACCGAGCAGATGGTGCTCTCTGAAGTTTTCCTAATCTGTACTGGTGCGAATGAAGTACAAGTTGATGCGATTGCCGATGGCGTCTTTAAGAAACTGGCTGAAATTGGCGAAAAGCCAATTCGCCGCGAAGGCAAGGGGCAATGGATCCTGCTTGATTATTCCGACCTAGTTGTTCATATTCAGAGCCAAGAGCTTAGAAATTATTACATGCTCGATCATCTCTGGAATGACTGCCCACGAATTGGACTTGCCGTATCTGAAGTTCGATAATTAGGCATGACCGAATTAATCGCTCCTAAAGTCGTCTTATGGCGTCATGGCCAGACTGACTGGAATGTGGTTAATCGCTTTCAAGGCCACTCTGATATTCCACTGAACGATGTTGGTCATTACCAGGTCAATCACGCCGCGAAGATTCTTGCTGGCATGAATCCAACTCGAATAATTTCCAGCGATTTAATCCGCGCCAAACAGACCGCCCAAGCTCTTTTAGATTTAACCGGACTAACTCTTGAAGTAGATCCCGACTTGCGCGAAACAAATGGCGGCAAGTGGGAAGGAAAGACTGGCGCAGAAAATCGAGCCGAAGATGGTGTCCGCTTTACCCAATGGTTATCGGGTGAAGATGTTGCAGCAGGAGAGACTGGCGAAAAGCGAAGTGAAGTTGCCTCAAGAGCAATGAGTGCAATTGAACGCGCAGTTGTTGGGAGAAATTCTGTTGAAAATGAAACGATCGTTTTTGTAACACATGGCGGCGCAGCAAGATGCTTAGTTGGTTCGATGTTAAATCTGCCCTTTGATAGCTGGGCCAGCCTTGGTGGATTATCAAACGCATGTTGGAGCGTTCTTGAAAAATCGAAAAATTCGGGATGGACTTTGGCCGAACATAATGCGGGATCCATTCCTGAGCCTGTGTTTGGCAACGAGACCTTAGGTTGAGATAAGGTCTGCTCTCTCACCTCTTAGTCTCTTGAAATAGTCGCTAAGAATCGGGGCTGTGGCGCAGCTGGTAGCGCACCTGCATGGCATGCAGGGGGTCAGGGGTTCAAATCCCCTCAGCTCCACTTATGAAAAGCAACGGCGATAAATCAGCGATCACAAGTCTGGCAATCCCAAAAGGCTGGCACGAAAATAATATTGCAGACCAATCTGGCAAGCGCTTTCTAATTACTGGCGGAACAAGCGGACTTGGTTTAGTCACGGCCCGCGAGTTAATTCGCAAGGGTGCAGATGTAACTATCACCGCACGTTCAATGAAGAAGGCCGATAAAGTTTTAAAGTTAATCGGTTCGGCAAAAGTTATTGAAATGGACCTAACTGATCTTTCGAGCGTGCGAAGC
>CAIMMQ010000082.1 GCA_903842675.1 uncultured Actinomycetes bacterium | reverse complement strand
ACCGCGGCGTTAATCGCTGGCTGAAACTCTGCTGGTACTGCTTTATCTGGGATAGCTTGAAAATTAATGTTTATTGTCGTTGCTTTATCAATCGACGCACTTTGCGGCCGGTGCTCGGCGGTAAGTAGTGGTGCCGGTTTATCACTTGCATAAAAATAAACCCAAGGAGCATTTACCGAATGAATTGTTGGGACCAGTGCATGTGCCGGCGCTGCTAATACCCCGCCAATGAGGGCGGATATCAGGATCAGATTCTTGGCGCGCACAACGAAAACGCTAGCAGTCTGGGAGGATAGACACCAGCGGAGGCGACGCCTAATTGCTTAAAACTATATGTGAGGCCCATAAATGGTTGAAGTAACAGTTTATTCCAGGAGCAATTGCCACCTATGTGATGTTGCGATGGCGCAACTCGAAAAACTTTCTGAAGAATTCGAATTTACAATTGTAAAGAAATTAATTGATGGCGATGCCGAGTTGGAAAATAAATACGGCGAGGGCGTTCCAGTTATTTTAATTAATGGAACGCCACATGATTTTTTCCGAGTCGACCCAGAACGTTTCCGGGCCGCCATGGCAAATATTTAATCTTTGTTTTGCGTTAATACATCTTCTGCATCAATGATGCGATAGGCATAACCCTGTTCAGCTAAGAAGCGTTGGCGATTTTGCGCGAAGTCTTGATCCACGGTATCGCGGGCAACAATTGAATAAAATCGTGCAGTGCGACCATCAGCCTTTGGTCGAAGTATTCGACCTAGGCGCTGTGCTTCTTCCTGACGACTTCCAAAAGTTCCTGAAACCTGAATCGCAATTGTGGCTTCGGGTAAATCAATAGAAAAGTTAGCAACCTTTGATACAACAAGGCACTTAATTTCACCCGATCGATAAGCCGCAAAGAGTCGTTCCCGCTCTTTGATCGGAGTTTCACCTTTGATAAGCGGTACACCAAGTTCGGCGCTTAGGGCATCAAGTTGATCAATATATTGGCCAATAACCAGCACTTGATCATTTGCATGTTGCTTGGCTAACGCGACTGCAACTTTACGCTTTGTCTCAGTTGTGGCGCAGAAGCGATAGCGATCTTCCGGCTCGGCTGTTGCGTAATGCATCCGCTCGGCTTCAGTTAGATTCACACGAACTTCAACACAATCTGCTGGGGCAATGTAACCCTGTGATTCGATCTCTTTCCATGGAACGTCATAACGTTTTGGCCCGATGAGTGAGAAGACTTCACCTTCCATGCCATCTTCACGTACAAGGGTTGCAGTAAGTCCAAGACGACGACGCGATTGGATATCTGCAGTGAAACGAAATATTGGTGCAGGGAGTAAATGAACTTCATCGTAAATAATTAAGCCCCAGTCAATTGCATCGAAGAGATCTAAGTGGGCATAGACGCCTTGCTTACGAGTAGTCATAACTTGATAGGTAGCAATTGTTACGGGGCGAATCTCTTTCTTCGCGCCAGAATATTCACCAATCTCATCTTCATTTAGCGTTGTGCGCTTTAACAATTCATCACGCCATTGGCGAGCTGCAACCGTGTTTGTTACAAGGATTAGCGTGGTGGCTTTAGCGTGTGCCATCGCCGCTGCACCTACGATGGTTTTTCCAGCGCCACAGGGAAGTACTACGACTCCTGAACCACCGTGCCAAAATCCTTCAGCTGCAAGTTCTTGATACTTTCTAATACTCCAGCCATCTTGGACTAAATCTATTTCGTGATGCTCACCATCAACGTAACCAGCAAAGTCTTCTGCGGGCCAACCGAGTTTTAAAAGTGCTTGCTTTAGAAATCCTCGTTGCCCGGGATGCACAACGATCGTTTCAGCATCAAGTTGTAGGCCAAGCATTGGTGCAACTTTCTTGCCGCGAGTTACTTCCTTCAGTACCGCTGGATCATGCGAGACAAGAACTAAACCATGAACTGGGTGTGCTTCAAGGCGCAGGCGACCATAGCGAGACATAGTTTCAGCAACGTCAACGAGAAGTGCATGTGGAACTGCAAATCTTGAATACTTCAACAAGATGTCTACAACTTGCTCGGCATCATGTCCGGCAGCGCGGGCATTCCATAAACCGAGTGGAGTTAGTCGATAGGTATGTATATGTTCTGGGGATTTTTCAAGTTCGGCGAATGAGGCGATTGCACGTCGACATTCATCACTTAGTGGATGATCAATATCTAGGAGAAGGGTCTTGTCACTTTGAACAATTAACGGGCCATCAGTCACGAATGAGTTCCTTAATAAAGGCAGTTAGAAGTTTTACTCGCGACGGAATTGAAGAGAGCAATATTTGTTCGTGCGGTGCGTGCGCACCATCGCCAACGGCGCCTAAACCATCAAGAGTAGGTGCACCGGCTGCTGCTGCGAAATTTCCATCACTTGCTCCACCAACTGAAGCATGGCCGATTGGCTCCATTCCCAGTTCTGCAGCAACTTTCTCTAACTTTTCATAAAGCGCCATGGTGCTTGTTGGTTCGAGAGGTGGTCGGTTTATGCCACCAGTAACTTCAAGTTTCGCTTCACTGTGTTGGGCTTTGAGCGCTTTGACTGCAGTATCAACTCTGATTAATTCGGCTGCTGAGAAAGATCTAATGTCGATATCAAGTGAGGCAAGTGCTGGAACAGTATTTGTAGTAGTGCCAGAGTGCATAACTGTTGGGACAACCGTGGTCCCAAATTCTTTATCTGCAAGTTGGGTAACTGCCATAACTATTTGCGCAATTTCTGTTGTGGCGTTGATTCCCTTCTCTGGCTCGAGACCTGCATGTGAGGCCCGACCATGTAATGAGATTTGATACATCGAAGTTCCTTTGCGGCCAGTTTTAACCTTGCCGTTTAATGATGCTTCTAAAACTAGGACGGCCTGTGCTTTGCTGGCTAATTTTTTAATGAGCTCACGTGAAGTTTGGCTTCCGAGTTCTTCATCAGTTGTTGCAATTAATGCGACGCTTGTGGCCGCGCCAGGAATTTCTTTAACTGCATAAAGTGCTTGTAGAAAACCAGCCTTCATATCAAAGACGCCTGGTCCTTTTGCAATGTCACCAGATACTTGCCAGGTTGGATTGAAAGATCCGATCGGCCAAACAGTATCTAGGTGAGCCAGTAAAACAATTTTTGGTTCTTTAGCGCCCCACCAAAAAACTGGCCGGCCATTTTCAATATGAATTGTTGCAGGAGTTTCTAAATTCTTATTTGCGATTTCTACCGCTAGTTCAACTACGCCACGGCAGGCATCAAGATCTTCACTAGGTGATTCAAATTCCACCAACGTTTTAAGATCATCAAGGATGCTCATGGCTTAATTCTGCCTTACTTCGCTGGACTGACGCCGGTGATTCTTGGAATTCTAAAACTTGCGATCTCACCAGTAGCGTGATCACGCGCAGTTAGCGTTCCAAGAGAGATGGAAATCGGGTCAATTAATCGATTTGAGACGCCACCGTTTGTGTCGGCATAGCCGATAGTCAGGCTGGCTTCTTCCTCAATATATTGATGCAACAAATCTAAAGTTTCATTTGCGGTTGTGCGTGGAACTTCACGTGGCTTGTGTGAAGATGCTTTCTCGCCGGCACGTAGTGCTCGAACCGCAGATGTTGCAATCACAGCACTTGGTGTTTGGGTTTCACTTAAAACTCTTGGTGGTCTTGGTCGGGCTTTAGCACGTCTGATGGCCGGCGCTGAAATAAGAATTCCGCCAGCATTTTCGATAGCTGGTAGATAACTAGCTTCGCGAAGGGTTGCAATAACCTCATTTACATCTAGATCTGAAATTAAAACCTGAGGTGCTAATTTTCGCAAACGCAGGCTTTCAATCTTTCGATCGTGCAATATTTGAGCGACTAAACCTTCATCTTCACAGCGAATGTAAGAGTGCGATGAACCAACACGAAGGCGACCATGACGCTTTGCAACATCATTAATTAAGTATTCCAAAGGTTGTGGAACTGGCGTCTTAGATGTGCGCTTTAAGAAATCTTTTATCTGATCACCAGTTTTACCATGATCAAGACCGCGTCGGATTGAACCTTCACTAAAGCGATAAACGGTTGCACCACCGCGACTCTCGATATCAGCGATGGTTCCGAGTTCATTTGAAAGCTCGAGCGTTAACGGACCCGGAGCAATTGCACTGTTATCTGCTTGAATCAAAATGTGGTCGACCGGCTTAGGAAGTGCGTTTTCAACACCTAAATCTTCGGTGCCATTTAAGAAGGCGATACCAAAAGATGAAATTGCGCCTTGACCAGTGATGCCTAGCCATTCGGCTTCGCGAAGTGTCCACTCAATATATTCAGCGCTAAATCTCTGAGGTGCTTTCCAACGAATAATCTCTTGAAGTGTTTGCAAATCAGGATCTTTTTCTTGGTTCTGTGAAAGCAAAGAGAGGGAAACGCGGCGCATCGATGCAATTCCGGTGCGATCTAATTCGGGCCCAAGAGGTGCGACGTTCTTAAGATCACTCTTTCCAATTAATCCGGCAACTCTAGATGTCTCAAGCCAGAGTCCGATAAGTGTTTCCCAACGCTCTTCCAAACTTCGGGTCATCCAAATATCAAAGGAATTTGTCGGCAAGATTTGATCATCAGTATCAATAACAATCAGTCCGCCAAGGTAGAGAACCTCTGCAACAAATCCGGCGCACACTTCATCTATTCCAAGGTGTTCGGCAGTCCGTTTTAAATCCCGCACACCAAGTCCACCAGAACGCAGGGCAAGTGGTGGCTCGTCAGACCAGTTGTGCGCAAGCTCCTCACACCAACGCAAGAAAGTTGAAATATTCGCTATTGCTGCTCGATCTACATCTTTTTGTTTTCGGGCTACTCCAACAAAGGTTGGCGCCTTTGGTGTTAGTTCTTTATAAATTTTGCCGCCGCGCAAATGCATTCCAACTTCACGTGGAAGAACCACGGTATGCGAATCCATTGCTAATAGGTAGTCGTGTTCCAACAACCAGCTGATTGCCTTACCGGGCGCCTTAACACTTGTAACTTGACCACGAGGTGGTCCCCAAATAAGGCGTTCTAAAACAAGAGCAGAATCTTTAGGAAGATCTTTGAGGGCTTTGAAATCTATCTTCTTTGGTGAAACCGGACCTAGCCCAGCTGGTTCATCGCCCAACAAATTTCGCAAATTGCTCGGTGCTCGAAATTTTGTGCCGTCTTTATAAACTAAACCGAACTCCCATAAAGTTTCAAGTTCTGCCCCAGCCGAGGTATCAGTCACTGCAACTAGTTCGCTCTTTGCAAATGGTTCACCAAGGGTTGCAACTGCAGTAATAATTTCGAGTTGATGCTTATTTAACGACTCCATAATTCGCATCAGACTCGGTGTTGAATTGGCGCGGGCAGCAAGGGCGGAGAAGTCTGAGGGAACTGGAGTTAATAGGTCTGGCCTGGCAGAAAAGAGCGCAGCAATAACTTCATCAGCGCGACCACGCAACTCATCGGCAAAAGAATTAGCAGACATAACTGCCCTACTTTACCGAAGTTTAGAAGTTACCTAGACCGAAATCTTCGAGGTGAAAGTAGAGCGCCAATTGCGGCAATCCTTGCCAGAATCGGACCAAATGCAGCTTTTAGCGCCCGACCGCGTCTGAAGTCGTGAATTGGCCAACTATCTCTAATGGCACGAATCTGGAGTAACGTATCTGGATTTATTGCAGCAGGGTTTCCAACTGCTTCTAACAGTGGAATATCGTGATGACTATCAGAATATGCATAAGAATTTTTTAAATCTATATTTCGTGATGCTGCTAATTCGGCAATCGCTAGCGCTTTTTCCCGGCCATGCAGTAATTTGCCAATCATCTTTCCGGTGTAGACGCCATCTTTAGATTCCGCTTTTGTTCCAAGTGCACCAGTGAAACCAAGACGATCTGCGATCAGAACAGCCATATCTTGCGGCGTTGCAGTTACCAGCCAAACTTCTTCATTCTTCTGCAGATGTGAGTTTGCAATTTCAATTGCACCTTGCCAAAGAGCTGGCGAAACGAATTCGTCATAAATTTCTAGACCAATTGATTTGATCTCTTCTACATTGTGGCCACCAATAAAATCACAAGCAGCTTCTTGGTATTTAGCGATCTCATCCGGATTCTCAGTTCCCGTTAAGCGATAACGGAGATTTGCTAAGACAAATGCGGAAATATCCTTTTTACTAAAGAAACCACGCTGGTACATCCCCCGCCCAAGAAAAAAGAGCGTCGAGCCCCGAGTGATTGTGTTATCTACATCAAAGAAGGCGGCTCGCTTCGGGCTTTGCAGCATATGCGTACCTTACTGCTCCAAGTTATGATGGGTGTATGGGACCGACAATTCACGTCATGCGACATGGTGAAGTAGAAAATCCCGAGAAGATTCTTTACGGACGCCAGCCAGGATGGCGGCTATCTTCACGTGGCCAAGAAATGGCAAAAACAGTTGCCGAATGGTCTGCTTCACTTGATCTCGGGGCAATTCATGCATCACCATTGCAACGCGCGCAAGAGACCGCGACGCCAATTGCAGCGCAACATAAATTGGCAATTCACACCGATCCAAATCTGATCGAAGCCGCAAATATTTTTGAAGGTAAGAAATTCGAATTAGGTAGCGGAGTTTTACGACATCCCGCGTCATGGTGGCACCTGCGCAATCCAGCAAAGCCGTCTTGGGGCGAGCCCTACTCGGAACAAATCGAACGGATGCTTGCTGCGGTATTTAGTGCGCGCGATGCTGCAAATGGCAAGGACGCGCTTGTTGTTTCGCATCAACTTCCGATTTGGATTTTACGATCTGCGGTTGAAGGACGACGTCTTTTGCATGATCCAAGAAAGCGAATTTGCACCCTTGCTTCAGTGACAAGCTTTCATTTAGATGATGAGGGAATGATTTCAGGAGTTTCATACGCCGAGCCGGCAAAGCACTTGTTACCGACCAAATGAAGAAATTTGCGATTTTCGCTTCTCTCTTACTTCTAACTTCATGTTCAAGCGGCGGACTATCAAAACCAAATGAAAGTAGTTTTGTCTCTGGTAACGGATCTGCCGTTCTTATTAAGGAAGCCGCCCGCAAACCGGCACCAAAAATTTCTGGTGAAACACTTGCCGGTGGTCAATTTTCAGCAGATCCCACTCGCGTAACAGTTATTAATGTTTGGGCTTCGTGGTGTGCGCCTTGTCGCGCAGAAGCACCGACCTTAGAAGCTTTTTCATCGAAGAATCCAAAGATTCAATTTATTGGAATTCTCACCAGAGACAATTTGTCTGCGGCCCAGAGCTTTGCCAAGCGATTTAATCTGACTTACCCAACGCTTGTCGATGATTCAATAATTGCAGGCTTCCGTGGAACGCTGCCTGCCAATGCAATACCAACGACAATTATCATCGATGCAATGGGGCGAGTAGCAGCGCGCATCAGTGGTGAAGTTACCGTTGCGGCGCTGCAAGATTTACTAACAAAAGTTTCTGGAGAGACCATAAATGCATAATTTCTTCGTGAATCAGGTATTTGATGGCAATTTATTGGTTGCCGCACTTGTCGCAATAGTTGCTGGACTGATCTCCTTCTTTTCACCGTGCGTGCTACCGCTTGTGCCTGGTTATCTCTCCTACGCCGCCGGCATGACTGAAGTTCGAAGTCGAAGCCGGGTCGCACTTGGTTCACTCTTATTTGTCATGGGTTTCTCATTTCTATTTATTTCTTATGGTGCGCTCTTTGGTTCGCTCGGTGCAAAAATAAATAGCAACTCACACACCCTTTCGATCATCCTTGGCCTCTTAACCATGGCAATGGGTTCGGTATTTCTCTTTAATCAGAGGTTCTATCGCTCTTTCAAACCACAATGGAAGGTGCGCACTGGATTAGTAAGTGCACCAGTATTGGGATTCCTTTTTGGTATTGGTTGGACACCTTGCATTGGACCAACACTTGGGGCGGTTCAAGCGCTTTCCTTTGAATCTTCAAGCGCGCTTCGTGGCGCAATTCTTAGCTTTGCTTATTGCATTGGCCTTGGGATTCCATTTATTTTGGTCGGTATTTTCTTCGATCAATCGACGAAACTACGTCGCTTCATTTCAAAGCACGGAAATCATTTAACACTAGTTGGTGGGGTATTCCTGATTTTGATTGGCTTGCTTCAAGTAACTGGACTATGGAGTGAGGTCGTTAATTCGATGCGAGATTTCATCTCGAGTTTTGCACCGGTGGTTTAATTGAGTTCAATCCCAGATCTAGATTCCAAGGCGTCGTTCCGTTGGATGTGGCGCCAGTTAACAAGTATGCGCACCGCACTTATCTTGCTCTTGCTGTTGGGTGTTGCGGCGATCCCAGGTTCGCTGATCCCACAACGGACGCAAAATCCCATGAAGGTGCAGGCTTATTTCACAGATAACCCAACACTTGCCCAGTGGTTTGATCGCTTAAAACTCTTTGATGTTTATAGCTCGCCTTGGTTTAGTGCTATTTACTTACTTCTATTCATATCGCTAATTGGCTGTGTACTGCCACGCACTATTGAGCACCTAAAGGCAATCGGGGCGAAACCACCTTTAACACCAAAGTATTTAGCGAAGATGGAGTTTTATTCTTCAGTCAAAACTGATACTAAAACTGCACTGGATGTCGCAGAAACTTGGTTTTCAAAAAATCATTTCCGCATCAGACGTGATTCCGATTCCATTTCGGCAGAGAAGGGCTACCTGCGTGAAACTGGAAACTTACTCTTTCACCTCTCGCTAATTTTGATTTTGGTTGGCGTGGGTGTCGGTTCGCTATTTGGTCTCAAAGGTGAAGCAATTGCCAGCGTCGGAGATCGCTTTATAAATACACCAACTTCTTATGACAACTTAGGGTTTGGCAAATTCCAATCTGCTAGTTCACTAGTTCCATTCTCGTTGACGGTGACAGATTTCAAGGCTAGTTATGACATAAAAACGAATGCACCAACCGACTACAAGCTCTCTGTTGCAATATCAAATCCGATTGGAACAAAGTCGGTTGATAAAGTAATAAAAGTAAATGCGCCACTTACATTTGGAAATACCAAGGTTTACCTGCAAGCAAATGGTTATTCGCCAATAGTCACCGTTCGCGATAGTTCTGGAAATATTACTTTTCAAGGTGCAGTTGTGTTTCTTCCACAAGATGGAAATTTGACATCAATAGGTGCAATAAAAGTTCCAGATATGAAACCGCAACTCGGTTTTGTTGCATCCTTCATCCCAACCTTTGATCGCTCGCCAACCAGAGGTGCTTTCTCTTCTTACCCAGAGGTCTTGGACCCGAGACTTTTAATTTCAGTATGGACCGGCAACCTTGGTTTGGATAATGGTCGCCCGCAGTCGGTCTATCGAATTGATACTTCCAAGATGCAGCGGATTGGTCTTAAAACTTTAAAACTTGGCGAGAAGTACAACTTCGGTGAGGGTTCAATCACATTCGAAGGTTGGAAGCCTTGGGTAAATCTGCAAATTGTTGATGACCCAGGCAAGATGTACTCATTGTTCGGTGCGATCTTTGCAATATTGGGACTATTAATTTCGCTCTTTGCAAGGCAACGTAGAATTTGGATTAAGGTTGGCAAATCTGTTGAAGTTGCCGGCCTTGCTAAGAATTCTATTCCAGGACTTGAAGAAGAGATTGCTGCGCTAAAGCGCGCTTTAGAGGGGAGTGAAATATGACATCAACTCATCTCGCCTACCTTTCAAATTATTGTGTTTACTCCGCAATGGTTCTCTACACGATTGCCTTCATCTCTCATGCGCTCGAAGTTTCATTCTCAGTACGAAATGTTGATTCAAAGACTCAATTTGATTTCAGTCGAACCCAAAAGAGCGGTCGCCTCGGAAGTGTCATGATGATCCTGGGCTT
>CAIMMQ010000081.1 GCA_903842675.1 uncultured Actinomycetes bacterium | reverse complement strand
GTTAAGGTTCCTGTTGCAACATCAAAAATTGCACCCATCACCTTTAAGTTTGAAGCTAATAATGGGTAAGTCTCGACCCGAGTGATATCTGCAAGCAACGCCTTCTTCTGATCTTTTACGGTTCTAATTTCAATACTTCTAGTATCGATACCTGACTTCTCTTTTATCGCTGCATGAATCTCATGTTCTTCACCCGAAGCCATTCGACAGTCGGTGTGCGGCATTACAAGCACACGGTTAACACCAAGTAGGTGTGTCGCCAATACCAAAGTTCTAAGCACGTCTTCGGTTACTCGGGCTCCGGCATTACGCAATATCTTGGCATCGCCAGCTTCCATTCCAACAATGTGGAGCGGATCAATACGCGAATCCATGCAAGTTACGATCGCTAAACCTTTCTTAGCCTCGCCACTCAACCCACTGGATTTAAAACCAGCGGCATAAGATTTATTTGCGGCAATTAAATCTGCGAAGTTCTCCATAAGTTCTAGGCTACCGTAGCCGACAATTTGGCGCGATCTGCCAGATAGATACCGACGAGTACAACAGCAGCGCCTATGAGTTGTACGGTGCTAAGGCTCTCGCGCAAGAACCACCAACCAAAAATTCCGCCAAAGATTGGCTCAAGCATTCCAATAACACTTGCAGTGGATGCGCTTAATTTATGTAGACCGCGGAAAACTAGAAAATATGGCACAACAGTTCCCATGCTGATTAACCAAAGAACCAGCAAGAAACCAATTACAAAATGTCCGGTGTAGCGACCTTCAAGAGCAACCTGCTTGGTAAAAACAGAGAATGGGAAGTTCCACCAAGGTTGAACAATTGCAAAAAATAGTGTTGAGACCCCAAGTCCCCAAACCATAATAACTTCGTTGGGTTTCTTTTCGAGCAAATTTTCCCCGAGCAAGAAGTAGATCGATAACGAAAAAGCATCGATAAAAGCATAGATAAGTCCGACACCGCTAATTGTTAGCCCTTGCCAAATTTGCGACAACAGAACTAACCCAGCAAATGCAGTTGTTAATCCCCACCACATCAAAGAGGAGACGTGTTTACGCCGGGCAAAACGCAGCCAGAGTGTGATCCAAATCGGGGCAGTAAATTCAATAATTAGCGCAATACCAATTTGCATCTTAGCTACCGCGGCAAAATAAAAAACGTTCACGAAAGCAAATCCCACCAGTCCAAAGGCGATCAACAGTGGAATTTCTGACTTAGTCACACGAAGCGATTTTGGATTTTTAATTAAAACAATAATCAAGATCAATAAAAAAGCGCCGGTTGTTCGAAGTTCTGTTAAGCGCCAAGCAGATAAGCCAGAGGCCATCAATAACTTTGCCGGGATCGCATTTAACGCAAAGAAAATTGCGCCGAAAAGAAGTGCAACTTCAGCTCTTGCGTGTTTAAGCATTCGGGCAGTTTAGCCTAGCGAGGCCTAGCGAGGCAGTAAAAAAGCGGCTATTAAAATGCGCTCTCCGGAATTTCCATCAAAGCGCCGGTTTCACTCTCGATAATTGCACGTTCTGCCTTTAGGTGTGGAAGCACGGTACGAACAAAATGTTTCGCCGCGGCAATTTTGCCAAGATAGAAATCACCATCGCGACCTGGATTAACAGATTTAGCAATTGCAATTTCTGCTTGACGAAGTAGCAACCATGCAATGATTACTTCACCAACTGCCATCAATAAACGCGAAGTATTTAGCCCGGTTTTATAAATCTCATCCGCCTTCTCTTGTGACTCCATTGCGAACCCAACCATTGTGCCCATCATGGAATTTATATCTTCAAGGGCTTTAGCTAGTTCAGCTTTTTCATGTGCTAACTCGCCACCCGTTGAAGTAAAGGCGCTAATCTCTTTTCCAAGCAGTCCAATTGCACGACCACCATCTTTAATAATCTTGCGGAAAAAGAAGTCCAAACCTTGAATCGCGGTGGTTCCCTCATACAAGGTATCGATTTTCGCATCGCGAACATATTGTTCAAGTGGCCAATCTTGGGTGAATCCAGAACCACCAAATGTTTGAAGTGATTCAGTACCAAGCAAAACCCAGGACTTTTCGCTGCCATAGCCCTTTACAACAGGTAGCAATAAATCATTAAGCGCTTCTAAATCAGATAACTTCTCTGATTTTGCTTCAGCTCGCTCGATTGTAATTTCATCCTGTATCGAAGCGGTGTATAGAACTAAAGCCCGCATGCCTTCGGAATAAGCCTTTTGCACCATGAGAGAGCGCCGAACATCTGGATGTTTAATAATTGTTACGCGAGGGCTGGCCTTATCAGCCATATTTTTCATGTCGCCGCCCTGCACGCGAACTTTGGCATAGGCCAAAGCGTTTTGGTAACCAGTAGCAAGAGTAGAAATTGCCTTGGTTCCCACCATCATGCGCGCGAATTCGATTATTTTAAACATCTGCGCGATTCCATTATGGACATCGCCCAACAAATAGCCAACAGCAGGTTCCTTTTCGCCTAAATTCATTTCGCAAGTTGCCGAAATATTTAGCCCCATCTTGGATTCAATTTTTGTTGCATAAACTCCATTGTGCTTCCCAATTGCACCAGTTTCTAAATCGAAATGGTATTTAGGAATCAAGAAGAGACTTAAACCTTTTGTTCCTGGGCCAGCACCCTGTGGGCGTGCGAGCACAAAGTGAATAATATTTTCATTCATATCACCGCTGTCGCCAGAAGTTATAAATCTCTTTGTTCCGGTGATGTGCCAACTTCCATCAGGTTGTTCAACAGCCTTCGTGCGACCGGCGCCAACATCGCTGCCAGCTTCTGGCTCGGTCAGCATCATGGTTGCGCCCCAATCGCGATCAACCATCAATTGTGCAAGTTTCTTCTGATTCGCATTTCCAAGTTCAAATGCCACATGTGCAAAGGAACCACTCGATGCATATAAATGAACACCAGGGTTAGAACCTAAAACCATTTCTGCGATTGACCAACGAACGCTCAATGGAATTTTTGTTCCGCCAATTTCAACGGGGGCATCAACTCGCCACCATTCATTCTCAGACCAGGCACGGTAAGACTTCTTAAAACTTTCCGGAAGTGTGACTTCTCCAGTTTTCGCATCGAATTCCAAACCAAGTCGGTCCCCTTCAACAAAGGAAGCCGAAAAATCATTTTCAGCAAGGCGCTTAATTTCCTCAAGCATCCCCATGACAGTTTCACGATCTAAATCTTTATAGACCGAGGTGCCCAAGATTGACTCGCGATCCAGTAAATCAAAAAGGCAGAACTCAATGTCCCGCAGATTGGCTATGTAATGGCCCATGGCTCAATAATGCTACTCGCCAGTAACTTAATCAAGTATCAGAAGGGATATAGGCTCCCTCCGTGCTACTGAGTGATCGCGATATTAAGGCGGAGATTGCCGCCGGCCGAGTCAAAGTTGAACCCTTTGATGGCCAGATGATTCAACCTTCTAGCGTGGACGTTCGACTCGACCGATTCTTTCGAGTCTTTGAAAATCATAAATACTCAGTTATCGATCCATCGATAGAACAATCCGAACTAACGCGTGAGGTTGCTGTTGAAAACGACGAAGAATTTATTCTCCATCCAGGTGAATTTGTTTTAGCGAGTACCTACGAAGTAATCACACTGCCAGATGACATTGCTGGTCGTCTCGAAGGAAAGTCATCCCTAGGTCGCCTCGGTTTGTTGACGCACTCGACTGCTGGCTTCATCGATCCTGGATTTTCTGGTCACATAACTCTTGAACTTTCTAACGTTGCAAATCTTCCAGTTAAATTATTTCCTGGGATGAAAATCGGTCAGCTCTGTTTGATAAAACTATCTTCACCAGCAGAAAATCCATATGGCTCGGCTTTATATGGTTCTAGATATCAAGGACAACGCGGACCAACTGCAAGCAAATCTTGGTTAAATTTTCACAAATCAAAAATTAATTAATTCTCCCCATTTGGGAATCGAAGAGTAAAGCTGGAACCAGATCCAAATTCTGAATTAACTTCTACTGAACCACCATGTGCTTTCATCACAGCATCAACAATTGCAAGACCAAGTCCACTTCCTTCCCCACTGGTTCTAACTCGAGAAGGATCAGCCCGGAAGAATCTTTCAAATATTCGACTTTGATTTTCCGGTGTCAGCCCAGGACCGTTATCACTGACAGTTATTGTCGTATCAGCATCACCCTGGTTAACGTCAACTTTGATTTGAGTACCGG
>CAIMMQ010000080.1 GCA_903842675.1 uncultured Actinomycetes bacterium | reverse complement strand
GGTCTGATCGAAACTAATCCAATCCGTAGGTTATCTGGGGCGCCCTTTGGAGTTCCCTTATCTACCGCAGCGATTGCAGCTTCTTGATTTACCTTTTCAAGAGTTGTTCTAATTACATAGCCACCTGTTTGTAATTGGCTTTCGGTGAATCCTAATTTAGCTAGTTCGTGTACAACCCAAGAAATTACATAACCTTTGGGTCCGGCCAATGCGCCAGAAGTTACTTTCAAACGAACGGTTGGAAATTTTGCTTTTGCCGCGTTCTCTTTCGATAACCACTTAGCTGTGACCATTCCGTTAATCACATATTGCCAACGATCTTTTAATCGCTGCAAGCTTGCCGCGCTATACGAAGGATCGTAATAACCTGGTGAGCGCAAAATACTTGCTAATACCGCGGCTTGTGACACGTTTATTTGATCGACAGTTCGGCCAAAATAAACCTCTGAAGCGGTTTCAATTCCATAAGAACCACGTCCGAAATAAATTGTGTTCAAATAATTTTCGAGAATTTGATCTTTCGACATCTGGTTTTGCAACTTGAGTGAAATAACAAGTTCTTTAACTTTTCTCGTGATTGTTCGCTCTGGTGATAGGAACGCTGTTTTTGCGTATTGCTGTGTGATGGTTGATCCGCCTTGGAGTGAACCGCCCTTTAGATTATTAAACAAGGCTCGCGCGATTCCAAGCGGGCTAACAACGCTTTCGGAATAGAAATTGCGATCTTCTGCCGCCATTACTGCATGACGAACATTCAATGGGATATTTGCAAGTGGAACTATTCTGCGATTTTCAGAACCTAAACGACCCGCTTCGCTGCCATCCGCATATTGAATGATTGTGGATTGGCTATTTACAAAGGAATTTGGGTCGGGGATGCTGACAGTGAAATAGGCATAAGCAAAACCCAGAACGAAAACAATGAAGCCAATACCAGCGCCAAATACCGCAATGCGAATCAAATTGGTACGAGTACGACTCATAACGAGAAGGTTACCGCCTGCGATTGCCGCGCAGGCTCTCTTCGTGAAGATGCCAGCTCTTTAACTCTTTAGGCGCTTTCCAATCGTCATCTTCAAGTGTGTGGACTTTTCTGGGAGCCTTCCGAGTGCGGCCATCGCCGAGTAGATATGAATAAATCAAATGGTTCCAGCCACAATCAAGACAAACTTCTACGGTGTAAACCCGAAACTCGCCAAACTCATTCTCCATTTCTTCCAGCTCTGCAATGGATTTAATGCGTCCGGAATATTGGCCCAACTCGTCACCAAAGGTATAGCGCAAATCTCTAATCTCTTTCTTCTTACAAATAGGGCAATCTCGACTCGTAACTTCACCGTGATGTTTTGCAGCTCGGCGCAAATATGGGTCGGCATCACAAGCATCAAGCGCAGAGGAAGAACCGCGAAAAAGTGCTTGCAGGGTCGACCTTCGATCTAGTGAATAGTCGATCTCATCGCGTCTTGACCACATAATGGATAAGGATAATCCCAACTTAATGATTACGCTTTGCGTTATGAAACTCCCAAGCTGGCCGCTACGTAAGGGGAGTTTGCTCGTTAAGTTGCTACAAATTCGTTGGCTTGGCCAAATCAGTGATGGAATCTTTCAATCAGCGCTAGCCTCTTTTGTTCTTTTCTCACCAGAACGCCAACCAAACGCAGTTGCTGCCGCAGGAGCTTTTACGGTTGTGCTACTTCCATACTCATTTGTTGGACCATACGCCGGAATATTTTTAGACCGCTTCAGTCGGCAACGTATTGTTCAAATTGCAAATGTAATCCGAGCGATAGTTTTAGTGGCGATCGCAATATTAATAAGAAGTGGCACTACCGGAATTCTTCTAACGCTTTTTGTATTAATTGCTTTTGGAATTAATCGATTGATATTAGCTGGACTCTCTGCTGGGTTGCCTTTGTTAGTTTCCAAAGAGGAATTAGTTTCAGCCAACGCACTTGCCGTGACTGGTGGAACAATCGGTGTTGTTATCGGTGGTGGCATTGGAATCGCAATCAAAAATCTGTTGGACCACAGTAACCGCACTGATTTATCAGATGCCTTCTTAATTGGAGCTGGTGCGCTTTGTTACTTACTTGCCGCTGCTCTTACATCGCGTTTGAAAAAGAATTCCATCGGCCCGCACGAACACGAAATTTCACCAGAGTCTCGGGGTTGGGGCGAGATGGCAGAGGGATTTAAAATCCTTCGAAATCACGGCGATGCGTTACGCGGAATATTTGCCACCGCTACGCAACGAAGCGGTTTAACCGCACTTACCTTGATGGCGCTTCTTGTAGAAAGAAATACTTTCAACGCCCCAGATAATCCAACTGCCGGGCTACGTGGTTTTGGGTTTGCCCTTGCCGTTGCTGGCGTTGGGATTGGTGTCGGTGCTTTCGTAAGTCCATTCGGTGTCGCAAAATTTGGTCGCCACCTTTGGATTCGCATTTCAATGATTGGGCCGATTCCATTTTTAATTGGAGTTGGGATCCATCCAACAGACTGGTTGCTCTTAACTGCAGCGTTTTTTGCCGGCGGTTTCGGTCAATGTGTCAAAGTTACAAACGATGCACTTGTTCAATCTAAAATAAAAGATGAGTACCGCGGCCGAATTTTTGCTTTCTACGACGTTGCGGTGAATGGTGGAATCATTCTGGGTGCGCTTGCAGCGGCTTTACTCTTGCCAACTAGTGGTAAATCAGTGCTGGTAACAGTTCTAATAAGCGCCATGTATTTGTTCACCGCATTTGTTTTGCTAGCGAAAACTAATTTTTCGGCGCGTTCGCACTCCACCATTTAAGTAATTCGGCCTTTGCGGCATCGCCACCAAGTGGACCTTGCTCCATCCGTAGATCTAACAGGTGCTGATATGCAGCGCCCACCAGCGGTGAAGGTTT
>CAIMMQ010000079.1 GCA_903842675.1 uncultured Actinomycetes bacterium | reverse complement strand
TGCCGCGAATTGCGGTTGCCGCAGCCACTAGTGGGCTGACCAAGTGAGTACGACCGCCCTTGCCTTGACGTCCTTCAAAGTTTCGGTTTGATGTTGATGCACTGCGCTCTTGCGGCGCGAGTTGATCTGGATTCATGCCCAGGCACATCGAACAACCTGCTGTGCGCCATTCTGCACCGGCATCGATGAAAACCTTATCCAAGCCCTCACTTTCTGCCTGCAAGCGAACGCGAGCCGAGCCAGGAACTACCAACATGCGTACTTCCTTTGAAATATGTTTTCCTTTCAGCACATCGGCTGCAGAACGTAGATCTTCGATTCGACCGTTTGTGCACGAGCCCAGAAAAATAGTGTCTACCTTGATATTTTTTAGAGGCGTTCCAGCAGTCAAGCCCATGTAAGTTAGGGCGCGTTCGGCAGCTCCACGCTCTTCAGGATCAGTGATTTCCGCTGGGTTTGGCACATTTGCTGATAAAGGTAAACCTTGTCCTGGGTTTGTTCCCCAAGTTACAAATGGCGCTAGGTCATCTGCATTTAGATTTACTTCAACATCAAATTTTGCTCCATCATCTGACTTCAAGGTCTTCCAGTATGCAACGGCTGCATCCCAGTCGGCGCCTTTAGGTGCATGAGGCTTATCTTTTAGATAGGCAAAAGTTGTCTCATCTGGCGCAATAAGGCCAGCGCGGGCGCCGGCTTCAATCGACATGTTGCAGACGGTCATTCGAGATTCCATCGAAAGTGCGCGAATCGCAGAGCCGCGATATTCAAGTACATAACCTTGACCGCCACCAGTTCCAATCTTGGCAATAATTGCAAGAATAATATCTTTGCTAGTTACACCAGGCTTTAGCGCGCCCTCAACATTTATCGCCATCGTCTTCGGGCGAACAAGAGGCAAAGTTTGAGTTGCAAGAACGTGTTCCACTTCAGAAGTTCCGATACCAAATGCGAGCGCGCCAAAGGCGCCGTGGGTTGATGTATGTGAATCTCCACAAACAATCGTCATGCCTGGTTGGGTAATTCCAAGTTGTGGTCCAACTACGTGCACGATCCCCTGTTCCACATCACCGAGTGAGTGCAGGCGAACGCCAAATTCAGCGCAGTTCTTGCGCAAAGTATCGACCTGAAGCTTTGAAACTGGATCAGCGATTGGTCGATCAATATTTAAGGTTGGGACGTTGTGATCTTCGGTTGCGATTGTGAGGTCTGGTCTACGAACTTTTCGGTTAGCAAGACGCAGGCCATCGAAAGCTTGTGGGCTGGTAACTTCATGAATCAAGTGCAGGTCAATGTAGATCAGGTCAGGTTCGCCGGTGTGCTCGCGAACAATGTGATCGGCCCAAATCTTCTGCGCTAACGTCGTTGCCATTTGACCTCTCCAGATTCCCGTCTCAAGTTTATTTGCATTTCAAATAATGAGATGGTTATATTGCATCGTGGACAAGAAGAATAGCGGAGTCGGCGTATTAGACAAAGCCGTAAAAATACTGGCCACTCTGGAAGCTGGCCCGCACTCACTTTCCGAACTCGTAACCGCCACTGGTATTGCACGCCCAACTGCCCATCGTTTGGCTGTCGCACTTGAATTTCACCGAATGGTGAGCCGGGATTATGCCGGTCGCTTTGTGCTTGGAGCTCGCTCCTCAGAACTAGCTTCTGCCGCCGGTGAAGATCGACTGCTCGCAGTAGCAAACCCAATTCTTACATCGCTTCGTGATGCAACTGGTGAGAGCGCGCAGATTTATCGCAGACAAGGTGATCAAAGAATTTGCGTTGCAACGGCCGAGCGACTTTCTGGGCTGCGCGATTCAGTGCCAACCGGAACAGTTTTAACAATGCAGGCGGGTTCCGCTGCTCAAATTTTACTAGCCTGGGAAGATGCCGAAAAGATTCGCCGGGCCATCATCAACTCTAAATTTACGCCAGCATCCCTGGCTGCAGTGCGCAGACGTGGCTGGGCCCAATCAGTCGGTGAACGCGAAGCGGGTGTGGCTTCAGTATCAGCACCAGTACGCGGGCCAAATAATAAAATTATCGCAGCAGTAAGTATCTCTGGCCCGATTGAAAGACTTGGTCGCCAACCTGGCCGGCTACATGCCGCTGCGGTTATGGCAAGCGCGGCTAGACTCTCGGAATATATTTCTAAGAAGTAAGCCCGAAATAAACTAGTGAATTGAGGCGGGTATGGCGCAGCGATCACTTTATGTAACTTTGATTTCGCTCTTACTTCTTACCAATTCAATTCCAGCCAGCAACGCCCAAACAGCAGGATTACCAAACTCTAAATTGACACCTGGCCTCACTAACCCTGCTGTCACTCAAAGCAGCATCGGATCCACAATCTGCGTTATCGGTTACACAAAAAC
>CAIMMQ010000078.1 GCA_903842675.1 uncultured Actinomycetes bacterium | reverse complement strand
GGATGGAAGCGTTGGTTAAGGGAATCAAATGAATCAGCAAATCCCCGAACTTAGTTCACAAATTGCGACCCGCTCCGCTAAATGCGGGAAGTCGGTATTGATTTCAATAGATGGTCCCGCTGGTTCTGGGAAAACCTCCCTTGCCGCAGAACTAGCCAGCAAACTTACTGACGTTCAAATAATTCACATGGATGATCTTTATCTTGGTTGGCAGAACACACTTACTGATTCGCTGACTTCAAATCTTCTCGGAATAGCCCATAACATCCAAAACCTAGGAATTGTCAGTTTTGCGAAGTTTGATTGGTCTAATAACTCGATAGGTGAAGTTGTGAAGTACCAGGCTCCGAAATTCCTCATTATCGAAGGGGTTGGAAGTGGCCAGGAGGTCCTGCGCCCTTTTGTTTCAATGAGCATATGGATTGAAGTTCCAATAGATATTGGCTTGGCTAGGGTGATTGAGCGCGATGGCGAAATCGTTCGGGATCATATGCCGGCTTTTTTGGCATTACAGGAAAGCCACTTTAGAAAAGAAGAGACCAAGATGCACGCCGAATATCACTTGAGTGGACTAGGAATTGTCTAGAATTTAAGCGTGTCCGATCTAACCGGCGAGATAATTGATAATCGCTACCAGTTGCTGCGAGTCGTGGCATCTGGCGGCATGGCCACAATCTATGCCGCACTTGATGTCAGGTTAGACCGCAGTGTGGCAGTAAAAATTATGCATCCACATCTGGCAAATGATGAAGAGTTTGTAAATAGATTTATTCGCGAAGCTAAAGCAACTGCTGCCCTCTCCCATCCGAATATTGTTGCTATTCAAGACCAAGGCTGGAATGAAGGTGGCGTTGCTGCGGTATTTATTGTTATGGAATTAATAGATGGTTTCACACTTCGCGATGTAATTCATGATCGAGGTGCGCTACCAGTTGCCGAAGCGCTGCGTTACTTTGCACCAGTAGTAAGCGCGGTTGCCGCAGCACATAAAATTGGAATCTTGCACCGTGACATTAAGCCAGAAAATGTCTTGATCTCGAAAGATGGTCGAGTAAAAATTGCGGACTTCGGACTTGCGCGCAATGCATCATTAGGTGAAACGCTCACCGCAGAATCCAGCGTTATTCTAGGAAGCGTCTCCTACCTTTCGCCCGAGCAAGTTCAGCGCGGAATCTCCGACTCTCGTAGCGATGTTTATGCACTCGGAATCGTGCTCTTTGAATTGCTTACTGGTGTTAAACCATTTGAAGGTGAAACTCCAATACAAATTGCTTACCGACATGTGAATGAAAATATTCCAGTGCCTTCTACTCTGACGCCAAATTTGCTACCTGAGGTCGATGCCATAGTTCTAAAAGCAACCGCCAACAACCCTGATAAGCGTTTCAAAGATGCCGGATCACTTCAAGAGAGTTTGCAAGCGCTCATGCAAAAACTTGATCCGAAACGACGGCAGTTGTCCCTTGAGTTAGATATTCCAATTCAAAGCGTAAAACCTGAAAAGAAGAAGCGCAGCAGGCTCGAAGCAATAAAGAGCATCACGGCTTCACACGACTTTAAGAAGGGTGCCATCGTGAGAGAACGCACTAATCCGAATAAGCGTGAAGACTCTGCAGCCACTAAGCGGAAAATATCTAAACGCGTCAAACGAAATCGTGCGATTGCGCTCTTAATTGTCCTAGCCTTACTAATCGGCGGTTATCAACTTATTGCCGGAAGTGGCACTCGAGTCTCGGTCCCATCAGTGGCCGGTGCCTCACAAAGTGAAGCCACATCAGCCCTGACTGCATTGGGGTTAAAAGTTGATGTCACAAATCAAATATTTAGTGAAGACGTCCCGGTTGGAAAAGTTATTTCATCTAACCCAGGGGGCGGTGGAAAAATAGGCGTAGGCGGGACTGTCCACTTAACGATTTCTAAGGGTCTAGACCGAATTAAAGTTCCTGCTCTTGCCGGCCTTACTTTGGATGCTGCGACAGCAGCACTTGCCGCCGCTGGCCTAAAAGTTGGAAGAACCACGCAAAGTTACAGCACGACTCGTGACAAAGATTTAGTTATCACATCGCAGCCACCATTTAAATCGGATGCACGTAAGGATGCCGCGGTTGACTTGGTAATAAGTTTAGGAATTCAACAACTTACTATTAATTCTTATGTTGGAAAGACCAGCGATGAAGCACTCAATGAATTAACCACTGCCGGGCTAAAAGTGAATGCAACATACGAATATAGCGACACGATCCAGATTGGAACTGTGATCTCACAATCTCCTGACGGTTCGACGCCACTTGCGAAAAGTAGTGTTTTAACTTTGGTAATTTCAAAGGGACCGTCAGCCTTGTTCGTGCCAAACGTTTATTCGTTAACCGAATTAAAGGCAACTACTATCCTGGAAAATCTGGGGTTCAAAGTTGTGGTTCGAAAAATTGGCACCAAAAAGTTCAAGACCGTTACCAACGTCTCGCCAGCTTCTGGGGCCAAGGTTTCCCCTGGATCAACAATTACCATCACGCTGGGGTAATTTCGATAGGGTTGCCTAATGGCCGCCGCAATTAAAAAAATGACTCCTTCAACATCGGGGACACCAAGAACTCCAAGAATTGGTGCCCACACCCCGACTTCTGGCGGCATGGCGAAGCGATCGATTGCCTACGCGCAAGAAACAAAATCAGAGGCCATCCAAGTTTTTGCCTCAAACCCACGGGGTTGGGCGATGCCTGAGGCCAATGTTGAAGCAGATACCGCCTTTCGTACTCGAGCCTTGGAATTAGATATTGAAACTTATGTTCATGCACCATTCCTAATTAATTTGGGCTCGCCAACAGTTGGAACTTACGAGAACTCATTAGCTTCCACTGCCTATTCTTTAAAACGTGGTCGCGAAATTGGGTCTAAGGGTGTTGTCATACATACCGGTTCTGCTGTCGATGTTAATCACGTAGCCAAAGCGTGGAAACAAATAAATAAAGGCATGATGCCAATACTTAAAAAACTTACTGATGAAGATCCTTGGTTATTGCTGGAACCAACAGCCGGTCAAGGTCAATCACTTGTTAAAGAACTTGATGATTTAACTAAATATTTCGATGCCCTCGAATGGCATCCAAAAGTCGGCGTTTGCCTAGATACCTGCCATGTTTTTGCAGCCGGCCACGACATCGCCAAAAAAGGTGGGATGACTGAAACCTTGGATCTGCTCGTAAAAATTGTTGGAATCGAACGGATCCAGTTAATCCATGCCAATGATTCGATGGATGTCTGTGGCGCTTTGAAAGATCGCCACCAAAATATTGGTGCGGGCGAAATAGGCGTTAAACCCTTTCAAGAATTATTGGCACATCCGGCTGTCGCAAATGCTCCGCTAATTTTAGAGACGCCCGGAATGGAGCCCGAGCATGGTCAGGAGGTTGCGCTTCTAAAATCGATGCGTGACAAAATCAAATGATGTTAAATGATTAAGAACAAGTTTTTTCCAGCATTCATTCTTACGGCAGTCTCTGCGATTTGGGGCAGCGCATTTGTTGTGATGAAAGATACTTTGCATCGCCTAGATGTAAATTCTTTTTTAGCTTGGCGCTTCATGATTGCGACGCTTTTTTTAATAATCCTGCGCCCGATGGTATTGAAATCCTTTAATGCGGCATTTCTGAAAAAAGGCGCCCTAATCGGAACTTTTCTAGGCAGCGGCTATATCTTCCAGTCATTTGGACTCACACTTACTACCGTAGGTAAAACTGGATTTATCACCGGCTTGTATGTCGTTCTAACCCCAATTGTTGCCGCACTATTCCTCAAGAAAAACATTACAAAATTGGAGTGGGGCGCTGTTCTACTTGCAACAGCCGGTCTTGCCTTGCTCTCATTCAAAGGTTTCCAGATCGGCCTCGGCGAATTCCTAGTTTTAGTAAGCGCTCTGCTCTTTGCACTCCACATAGTCGCACTTGGCGAATGGGCCTCTGACTTGGATACCTACGCACTTACCGTTCTACAGCTCGCAACATGTTCCGTGATTACTTTCTTAGCCAGCTTAAAGAGCGGGTTTCATGTTCCGCCAGATGTTGGAGTTTGGAAAGCAATTATTTACACTGCCCTCTTTGCAACAGCGTTGGCATTTATCGTGCAAACCTGGGCCCAATCATTTATCCCACCAGCAACGGTTGCGGTGATACTCGCGATGGAAGTGGTTTTTGCGGCGATATTTGGTATTTGGATTCTAAATGAATCCTTAACGCTGCGGATTGCAAGTGGCGGCGCCATGGTCCTGGTTGCGATGTACGCAATTATCTTTTTAGACCGAAGTCCAACAGATGTGGCAGGATCAACCAATGATTGATCTACGCTCCGACACTGTAACTAAGCCAAGTGAAGCTATGCGCGCTGCCATGATGGCTGCTCCAGTTGGTGATGATGTTTATGGCGATGATCCGACAGTAAATGCCTTGGAGTCTCGCGTGGCTGCTATGTTCGGAAAAGAAGCTGCACTCTTTACACCTTCTGGGTCGCTGGCCAACCAATTGGGAATAAAACTGCTCGTAAAACCTGGCGAGGAACTTATTACCGAAACTAATTCTCATATTGTCCGAGCAGAACTTGGTGCCGGCGCAGTCTTTAGCGGAATAACAACTCGGACTTGGAAAGCCCCATTTGGAATTTTGCGAAGCGAAGATCCACTCGAAATTGCAGCCCCCGATTCTGGCCCATATTTGGTTTCAACTGCTGCTATCGCTATTGAGAACACTCATAACTTTGGTGGTGGCAGCGTTCAGCCAATCTCCGAAATTATTAAATTGCGAGCTGCCAGCAAAAAACTTGGTATAGCAATGCACCTAGATGGAGCACGAATCTGGAATGCTCATGTGGCAAGCGGTGTCAGCTTTGCGCAATACGGCGAACAATTCGACACCGTAAGCGTCTGTCTTTCTAAAGGATTGGGTGCACCGATCGGCTCACTTATCCTTGCTTCAAAAGATCAAATCGCAACTGCCCGGGTGTGGCGCAAGCGCTACGGTGCCGGAATGCGACAAGTGGG
>CAIMMQ010000077.1 GCA_903842675.1 uncultured Actinomycetes bacterium | reverse complement strand
TGTTGGTGGAACCGTTGCTACCCAATCCAAACCGTAGAAAATAATAAATACCAGAGTTGATGGATGCGGGCTGGCAAAGAGAATGTGAGGCAACAAGAAGAGGGAAAGTCCGCGCAATAAGTAATAGAAAAAGAGCAACTTTCTTGGGTCAATTCGATCAGTTAACCAACCAGAAAATAACGTGCCAATCACATCAAAGACGCCGATCAAAGCCAACAGGCTGGCCGCCGTTACTTGTGGCATTCCGTGATCTCCGCAGGCTGGGATGAAGTGGGTGCCAACTAATCCAGATGTCGAAAGTCCGCAAACCATAAATGATCCTGCGAGGTACCAAAAGTCTCTAACCTTCATCGAGTCTCGAAGTGTTACAACTGCAAGCTTGCCGGCATTACGTTTGATTTGAAGTGGTTCACTCCATCCATCAGGTGCGCCATAAGCACTAACCCCAGCAGAAGATGGTCGTTCTTTAAGAAAGATAAAGATGAGTGGAATCATTACGAAAGCACCGCAGGCGACCGTTATTGAAACACTCTTCCAGCCATGATGCACGGCTAGATAAGAAAGTCCCGGCAGGAATATAAGTTGTCCGGTTGCACTTGCTGCAGTCAATCCACCAATTACTAGCCCTCTGCGTTGCACGAACCAACGATTTGCAACCGATGCGGCGAAGACAAGTGCCATTGCGCCAGTTCCAACGCCAACAACAACTCCCCAAAGTAAAACCAGGTGCCATGGTGATGTCATCCAGATTGTTCCAAGGGCGCCCGAACCAACTACAGCCAGGGCCGCCATAACAACTTTGCGAATCGTAAAGCGCTCCATCAGGGCTGCGGCAAATGGCGCGGTCAAACCAAAGAGCAAAACGTTTACTGATATCGCAAGTGAGATTTGCTCGCGATTCCATCTAAATGCTTGTTGAAGCGGGATTATTAATACCGAGGGCGCAGAACGAAATCCAGCAGTAGCGACAAGAGTCAAAAAGGTAACGCCGGCTGCGGTCCAGGCAGGGTGAATTCGTTTAGTTTTCAAGAGTTTATTCCTCTAGGTAAGAAGTAAGAATTGCGCGTTCATCTTCACGCAACCTGCGAGACTTCTTCGTCTCTAGATCAACTGCAACTTGTACCGTTTTCACATGGGCATGTAAGCCATTTTTACTTGAGATTTCATACTCAAGATCGAATGCTGCTCCCCCGATTTTGGAGACCCAGATTGAGATATCGAAATCATGATTAGTTTCATAAATTGGCAACTTGTAATCAACTTCGGCCCGAGCAACGACCATGTCATCAAATACGGGTGGCAAGCCTTTTTCCACTCGAGATTTCCAGAACATATCGATCCGTGCTTCCTGCACAAAAGTTAAATATTTTGCATTGTTTACATGACCAAAAGCATCAAGATCATCCCAGCGGATAAATTGCTTGCTAAGAAAGCGCATTAGCGCGTGAGCTTTCTATATGTAACACGATGTGGACGGGAGGCTTCAACTCCAAGTCTTGCTACTTTGTTTTCTTCATAAGATTCGAAGTTTCCTTCAAACCAGAACCATTGTGAATC
>CAIMMQ010000076.1 GCA_903842675.1 uncultured Actinomycetes bacterium | reverse complement strand
TAATTCGGCGATTTTTAGCGCGAGATTATCTGGGTTTACTTGATAAGGCAGTTCGGTGACAACTAAACAGGTGCGCTTATTGATCTCTTCAATTTCAACAACTGAACGCATAATGATTGAGCCACGGCCAGTTCGGTAGGCGTCTTCAATTCCTTGGCGTCCCACGATTAAGGCTTTTGTTGGAAAGTCTGGGCCTTTAATGATTGTGAGAAGTTTTTCTAATAATACTTTTGGTTCGACATCTGGGTTTTCCAGCGACCAAACCACGCCTTCAACTACTTCATTTAAATTGTGTGGCGGGATGTTTGTAGCCATGCCAACTGCAATTCCAGCAGAACCATTAACTAATAAGTTTGGAAAGCGGCTTGGTAGAACGGTTGGTTCTTGGGAACGGCCGTCGTAGTTAGGAATGAAATCAACTGTGTCTTCATCGATATCGCGCATCATCTCCATCGCGAGTGGTGCGAGTTTTGCTTCGGTGTAACGCATTGCTGCTGCTGGGTCATTTCCTGGTGAACCAAAGTTTCCGTTTCCATCGATTAATGGATAACGAAGCGACCAGAATTGCGCCAAGCGAACTACAGCATCATAAATAGCGGTGTCACCATGTGGATGGTAGTTACCCATCACATCACCGACGATGCGAGAAGATTTGTAATAACCTTTATCTGGTCGGTAACCAGCGTCATACATTGCATACAAGACGCGGCGATGAACTGGTTTTAAACCATCTCTAATATCTGGAAGTGCCCGGCCAACAATTACCGACATCGCATAATCTAAATAAGAGCGCGCCATTTCGACCTGTAGGTCGACGGTCTCGATTCGATCGTGCGCAGCGGTTTTATCCGGATTCATATTCTCAGCCATTAGATATCCAAGAACCGAACATCTTTTGCATTACGTTGAATAAAGTTACGTCGCAACTCAACATCTTCACCCATTAATACCGAGAATAGATCGTCAGCTGCGGCAGCATCTTGGAGAGTTACTTGGATTAGAACTCGATGTGCTGGATCCATGGTTGTGTCCCAAAGTTCTTTTGCTGGCATCTCACCCAAACCTTTGAAGCGCTGAATTCCGTCATCTTTTGGAAGTCGCTTTCCGGCGTCTAATCCGATTTGAATAAATCCATCACGTTCGCGATCTGAGAAGGCATATTGAACTGGTTCTTTACCGCCCCATTTAAGTTTGTAAAGTGGTGGTTGTGCGAGATAAACAAAACCACTTTCAATCAATGGGCGCATAAATCTAAATAGCAAAGTCAGTAGCAGGGTGCGAATGTGTTGTCCATCCACGTCAGCATCTGCCATCAAAATAATTTTGTGATAACGAAGTTTCGCAACATCGAAATCATCGTGAATACCAGTACCCAGCGCTGTTATTAGCGCTTGGACTTCATTATTTTGAAGTACGCGATCGATGCGAGCTTTCTCAACGTTTAGAATTTTTCCACGGATAGGCAGTACTGCTTGATATCTAGAGTCTCTTCCACCCTTTGTAGATCCACCAGCAGAGTCACCTTCAACAATATATAGCTCACACTTTTCAGGTTCAGTCCACTGGCAATCTGCTAATTTTCCAGGCATGCCGCGGCCTTCAAGTAAACCTTTTCGGTTTCTTGAAAGATCACGTGCTTTTCGTGCTGCAACACGTGCTGCTGCTGCATCAATGCTTTTGCGAACAATGTCTTTACCTTCGCCGGGATTCTTCTCAAACCATTCTGTTAATTGATCATTCATTGCTTTTTGGGTAAATGATTTGGCTTCAGTGTTTCCCAATTTGGTTTTAGTTTGACCTTCGAATTGTGGCTCGGCAATTTTGATCGAGACAATTGCAGTTAAACCTTCACGAATATCTTCACCAGTTAAGCGATCTTCCTTCTTGCGAATAAAGCCCCACTCTTCGCCAAACTTATTTACAACCGATGTGAGCGCAGTTCTAAATCCTTCTTCGTGGGTTCCACCTTCATGGGTGTGAATAGTGTTAGCGAAGGTGTAAACCGAATCCGTAAAACCAGTGTTCCATTGCATTGCGACTTCTAGGCTAATTTTTTGTTTTTTGTCTTCGGTGTTAAATGAAATAATTGATTTGTGGGTTTCACCTTTGGTTTGATTTAGGTGCTTAACAAAATCGATGATGCCACCTTGGTAGTGGTAGCGCACATGAATTGGTGCACCTTTCTCATCTACGTGTCCTGGGCGCTCATCTGTTAACGTTAAAATTAAGCCTTTATTTAGAAATGCCATTTCGCGGAATCTTGTTGATAGAACTTCAAATGAAAAATCAGTAGTTTCAAAAATTTCAGCCGACGGCCAAAATGTAACCGTTGTTCCGTGATCTGTTGTTGCATCGCCTTTGCGAACTGGTTTTTGTGGAACACCTAATTTATATTCTTGGTACCAATGGAAACCATCACGTTTAACTTCAACAGCAAGGTCGGTACTAAGTGCGTTTACTACTGAGATACCAACTCCGTGCAAACCACCAGAAACTGAATAACCACCGTCGCCGAATTTTCCGCCGGCGTGTAAAACTGTAAGAACAACTTCGAGTGCTGGTTTCTTTTCAACGGGGTGCATATCAACTGGAATACCGCGGCCATTATCAACGCACTTTAAAGAGCCATCAGGGCAAAGGGTTATGTTTATCTCTGAGCAGTACCCGGCCAGAGCTTCATCAACTGAGTTATCTACAACTTCATAGACGAGGTGATGGAGTCCGCGCTCTCCAGTGGATCCGATATACATTCCAGGGCGCTTGCGGACGGCGTCTAGACCTTCAAGAACGGTGATATTCGAGGCGTTATAAGAGTTTTCGCTCATCAGGCCTCCTTTTTGTTAAAACCAATATTTGGTGGGTAAAAATCCCCCAGCGCAAAACCTCGGCGATTTACCGGACTTCAATAGGTTCATCCTAGTCAATAAGTTGAACTAGAACCACCCAAAAGCGCCTTGTGAGGTTGATTTGCGGGGCTTTTGGCGCCAACTTGTGGACCTATATTAGAAAAGGCTGATTTTGCCAGATTTAGCCGTAGGTATCCCTTGGGCCTTTTGCCCCTCGGATTGTGCGCAACCCTTTTTTCCAATTGGGTGCATGTGGACCGATTAAATTTAATTCTTCCACCAAGGCCCCGGGTGATGAGCTTGAAATTGTTTTTAATAAGTCACTGGAAATTAGTGTGAGTTGTGTTGCCCAAGCGGTTGATGAAGTTTGAATTGTTAATCTGCCATCGACAAGTGAGATTGGTGTTGAGTGCGAAGCAATCTCGCCGCCAACAATTTTTTCCCAATCTGAAAAAATATTTCCTTCTGCTAAACCTTGACGCCAATCGCGATTACTTATTAATTCAGACATGACATCGTTAAGCGATTTTGGATCTTTAATATTTTCTCGAGGTTCAACAACCTCGCCTATTTTGCCACGTTTTGGTTGGCCTCTAAATGCGCGGTAAAGCTCGCGAGCGAGATCTCTAGCCATTTTTTGCCCCAATTTTAGTGACTGCTCCAGTTTTTACTAAATACTTAACTCCATCTAACTCTTTTGGAAGATCATTTTCTACTGCAACTGTAATAAATGTTTGTTCAGCGCTCTTGGCTAGTTTTATTAAATGTATTCTTCGCTCTTCATCTAATTCAGAAAAGACATCATCAAGAATTAAAATGGGTTTTAACCCATCGTTTAAAAGTAATTTATAAGTCGCAAGTTTTAAACTTAAAGCAATAGACCAGGATTCGCCGTGACTGGCATATCCTTTAACTAAATGGTTTCCTAAATTTAAAACCAAGTCATCTCTATGTGGGCCTGTGAGAGTTAATCCTCGTTCAATTTCTGAAGATCTGGTTAATTTCATACGTTCCAATATTTTTGCTGTGTTTGTCGTTGGGTCTAACAATGGTTCATCAATACTGGATTTGTAGTTAATAAAGGCTGGTTTTTCTGAAGATATCTCTTGATAAATTTCTTGAAATATTGGTTCGAAATCTGAGAGAGCTAGAAGTCTTGCTGCGATTATCTCACCACCAAAGTTTGCTACTTGGTCATCCCAAGCACTTAAAGATTCATTGCCTGCTCTGGATTTCAGTAATGAGTTTCGTTGGCGAACCGCGCGCTCATAATCAGATATAACGCCGGCCATTCTTGGTGAGCGTAAAATCAAAAGCTGATCTATAAATTTACGGCGCTCACTTGGGTCCCCGCGCACTAGATCTAAATCTTCTGGTGAGAAGTAGATTGCTTGAACTATTCCGAAAATTTCTTTCTGGCTTCGAGTGGGGTTTTGATTTATTCGAGCCCGGTTAGCTTTCTCGCTATTGATTTCTAACTCAACCAAAACTTCACGATCAGGGATTTGAGTCTTAGCTCTTATGTATGCCGAAGAGTTTCCCAATTGGACTAATGGTTGATCACTCGCCACCCGATGGGATGTTAAGAAGGAAAGGTAGAGAACAGCTTCAACTATATTTGTTTTGCCCTCACCGTTTCGCCCAATAAAAGTTGTTATTCCAGGGGTTAGCTCTAACTCTAAAGATTTATAAGACCGAAAAGTTGTTAAAGATAGGTTAGAGATAAACACTTTGAATAGTTTATGAGGTGTAGCGCATAGGCATTAGTAAATATTTGTAGCTGGTGTTTATAGCTCCATCTAATTCACTTTTGCCGGTTAGCACTGCTGGTTTCTTATCGCCAGTAAATGCGATGTGTACAAATGGCGAGTTGATTGCTTGAAGACCATCAGTTAAAAATGTTGGGTTGAAAGCAATATTTATATCTTCGCCAGAGTAAGTGATATCAAGGTTTTCGGTTGCTTGAGCATCATCGCCCGCGCCAGCCTCTAAGCGCAAGTTATCTTTGCTAAAAATTAACCGAAGCGGCACGGTTTTATCTGTCACTAACGCAACTCGGCGGACTGAGTCCAATAGTTGTGCAACTTCAATAACAGCTTCCGCTGTTGATTCACTTGGAAGTAGGTGTCTAAATGGCGGGAAGGTTCCATCCAAGGTTCGAGATGTCATTGTTTTTTCATCTGATAGAAAACCAACAAGTTTTTCGTTGGTGTTTGCAGGAGACAATGCAAAGGTAACTTCAGAACTGCTAGCTAAAGATTTGGCTGCATCTGCAAGAGTGCGGGCGCGCAGTAAGGTGGCGGTTTCAATATTTGAATCTTTTGGTTTCCAAACAATCTCTTTCACTGCTAAGCGATAGCGATCTGTTGCTGCAAAAGTAATGTTTGTTTTATTAATTTCAATATGTACGCCGGTTAGTGTTGGAAGTGAGTCATCTTTTCCAGCTGCGATTGCAACTTGATTTACAGCTGTTGCGAATACATCACTTGGAATTACACCCGCGCTGTCTGGCAAGTTTGGAAGTTGTGGATATTCATTTACTGGCAAAGTTGGCAATGTGAATTTAGCGCTGCCTGCTGTTACTAAAACTCGAGTGCCATCTAAAACAAAAGAAATTGGTTTTGCAGGTAACGATCTAGCGATTTCTGCGAGCAACCGACCAGGAACTAAAACTTTTCCTTTTGTGGTTACATCAGCATGAATAACAGCTTTGGTTGAAGTCTCTAAATCTGAACCGGTAAGAGTTATGACATCGTCTACATCGATCATGATTCCAAGCAAGGCGGTTTGAATCGGCCGGCTAGAGAGGCTGCGGGCAACCCAATTAACCGCTTCTATAAGCGGGTCACGTTCAACGACAAACTTCATCCGACTATCCTCTCTTTAAAGGGTTGTTTAAAGAAACCCATATCCTCAAACTTTTTGAGTCTTGTTAGGACTTTTAAGATTTGTGGAGCAGGTTCTCTTTCCCCAACCTTTCTATCTATATATAAGTATTCGTAGTAACTAGAGGTATTTTGTGTGGATAACCCTTAAAACCCCTGGTCGTAAGCGTAAATATTAGAAATTCTTGCTGTGGGAAACCTTTGGATAACTTTTGTTAACCCTGGCTATTAAGCCCGGCCCCACAACCACCCCTCCAAATATCCACATTTATCCACAAGTTACCCCCAGGTTGGGGGCAACCTTTTACACAACCTCTAAGAATCCCTTTGAGGTCTAAATCGAGTTCAAATCAAACTCAAGCGCTTTTGGCTTGGATTTTGATCCGGTTGGTCAACTCGGTCACCTGGTTGTAGATCGAGCGGCGCTCGGCCATCAACTGGCGAATCTTGCGATCGGCATGCATAACAGTTGTGTGGTCCCGGCCGCCAAAAGTCTGCCCAATTTTAGGAAGCGAGAGATCGGTGAGCTCTCGGCATAGATACATCGCGATCTGGCGGGCGTTAACCAAAACCCGAGAACGAGAGGTTCCACAAAGATCATCGATTGTAAGGCTGAAATAGGTGGCTGTTTGGGCCATGATTGTTGAAGAGGTTATTTCTGGACCGCCAACATCAGGAATCAAATCCTTTAAAACTATTTCCGCTAAACCTAAATCAACACCTTGGCGATTTAAAGATGCAAAAGCGGTCACACGAATTAAAGCTCCTTCAAGTTCGCGAATATTGGAAGATATTTTGCTCGCGATATATTCCAACACATCATCAGGTGCGTTTAATTTATCTTGTGCGGCCTTCTTGCGAAGGATTGCAATTCGAGTTTCCAGTTCAGGTGGTTGAATATCTGTAATTAAGCCCCACTCAAATCGGCTGCGTAAGCGGTCTTCCAAAGTTGTTAATTGTTTTGGTGGACGGTCACTAGAAATAACAATCTGTTTGTTCGCGTTGTAAAGCGTATTAAAGGTATGGAAAAACTCTTCCTGAGTTCTTTCCTTGTTTTCCAAGAATTGAATATCGTCAACCAATAAAACATCTAGGTCGCGATAACGACTTTGGAATACCGAAGCTTTGTCATCTCTAATCGAGTTAATAAAGTCATTTGTGAACTCTTCGCTTGAAACATAACGAACACGCACACTTCCGTACAACTCTTTGGCATAAGCGCCAATAGCGTGCAATAAGTGGGTTTTTCCAAGCCCAGACTCGCCATAAATAAATAGTGGGTTGTAAGCCTTTGCTGGCGCTTCCGCTACAGCCACAGCGGCCGCGTGAGCGAAACGATTCGACGCACCAATAACAAAAGTTTCAAAAATATAGCGCGGGTTTAGTTGGGTTGGTTCCAAACTTGTGCCGGTTGTTGAGTGACGTCCGGTGCCATATTTGGTTGCCAGGTCAACTATTGTCTCTAAAATTTCTGGTTCGAAATCTGTAACAGGTGTTGATTCATCAACCGTTACCGCAATACTGATTTTTTGGTTTAGTTTTAACGAGAGCGCTTCATTTAAAACGGCGCGCAACCTGGTTTCTAAAACATCTTTTGCAAAAGCGTTGGGTGCGGAGAGAAGTAAGTTGGCGCCACCTTCGTTTTGGATCAATCCCAAAGGTTTTGTTAGCGAGAGAAATGCGCGATGTTGAGGGGATTCGACCGCAACCTCATCTATAACGCTGCCCCAAAGCGGGGTTAGGTCTTCAACCTCTGTTAGTGCCATTTGCGCCCTACTTCCATATTGCTTCCATATAGCTTCAATATTGCTTCTATAAATCCTTTTTGGCCTAAAAACCCCATTTTTGGGTTTTCCACACAGTTATCCACAACCTGTGGTCTAAACCAAAGATTGAGCCTTTTAAGGGGTTTGAAAAGTTCTTAAATCCCTAAAATCTGTGGATAGAGGGCGAAAGTAAGGCTAATTCACCAGAAATGCAAGTGGTTATCCACAATATGATCGCCGGTGGGCAGCTAGCCAGTTCCCAGTTTGACCCTTATCAACAGGTAGCCGTACCGTTACCCCCTCACAGTTGTGGCCCCGATGGTGCAAACCAAACCGGGATAAATAAGGAGTGCTCAATGACAAAACGTACTTTTCAACCAAACGTTCGTAAGCGCGCAAAGAAGCATGGCTTCCGTGCTCGTATGGCAACACGTGGTGGGCGCGCAGTTCTTGCCTCACGCCGCGCTAAAGGTCGCACTCGCATCTCTGCCTAATACTCGTGCTACCTGCAAAGAATCGTTTGCGCACAAGTAAAGATTTTGCTCTCACCACTAAGACTGGATTTCGGGCAACATCACTTTCGCTTGTAGTTTATTTACGCACCGTCCCAGAATTAAGCGCGCCACAAATTGGTTTTATTGTTAATAAATCAATTGGTGGATCTGTAACAAGGCATCGTGTTTCACGACAACTTCGCCACCTCATAGCTGAAATCATTCCAACCTTAGGCGCCAATTCTAAAAACACCCAACTCGTTGTTCGAGTACTTCGCAAACGCGAAGATTACAAAACCGAACTAGTTGAACTAATTGAAAAAGCAACCAAGAAGCTTGTGGTTAGCCAATGAGAATTCTTTTAATTGCTCCAATTAAATTTTATCAAAAATGGATTTCACCAAGTTTTTCACCAAAATGTAAGTACTACCCAAGTTGTTCACAATATGCCATTGACGCTATTTCAAAATATGGGATCAAAGGTATTTTAATCGGGAGTTGGCGTTTAGTTCGTTGTAACCCATGGTCACTCGGTGGCGTGGACTACGTAAAAGGAACAAACCCAAAATATTTTGTTAAAACAACAGAAGGAGCAATCTAAATGGGAACTATTCTTAACCCACTGTATTTCGCAGTTTCTTGGGTAATTGTTACCTTCCACTCATTACTTGGTTATGTCTTTGGTAAGAACTCTCACGGCAGTATTAAGTGGAGCTTGGCCATTATTGGGCTGGTTGTGTTAATCCGAATTATTTTAATTCCATTGTTTGTTAAGCAGATTAAAAGCCAACGCGCTTTAACTGCACTTCAACCACATATGAAAGAAATTCAAAAGAAGTATAAAGACGACCGGCAGAAACAATCCGAAGAGATGATGAAGCTCTACAAAGAGCACAAAACAAACCCACTCGCTTCTTGTTTCCCAATACTCGCCCAAGCCCCAATTTTCTTTGCGCTATTTACTGTTTTGAATGGTATTGCGCGCAACCACCCACACGGTGTTTTAAAAGGCGATCTACTAACTTCAGCACAACAAGCAAAATTCTTTGGCGCAGATCTTTCTAGTTCTTTCCTTAGTGCTCATACAAATACTCAAACAAAAATCGTTACAGTTCTTTTAATTGTTTTCATGTCTGCAACAACATTCACAACTCAGCGCCAACTTATGGTTAAAGGCATGCCTAAGATGGATTCATCAAATAACATGATGTTGCAGCAACAAAAAATAATGCTTTATGTTTTCCCAGTTATTTTTGCAATCTCTGGTGTTAACTTTCCAGTAGGTGTTTTAATTTATTGGTCAACAACAAACCTTTGGACATTTGGTCAACAATTTTATGTAATTAAAAGAAACCCAACTCCTGGGTCGCCAGCATATGAAGAGTTACAAGCAAAACGCGCGAAGAAAAATGATACGAACCCTGATGTTCAAAACGACACCAACAGCACAGTGATCGAACCAACCCAAGTTAAAAAACAACGCAATCAACCAAAACGTAAACGTAAGTAATTAGATCTTTAATAACCCAAACTTTTAAAGGAGAGAAAATGACTGAAATAGTAGAGAAGCTTGAAACCGCAGAAAAAAGTGAAAAGGTAGAGAAGAAGTCACTTATTGCCCGCCTGGAAGAAGAAGGCGATGTTGCAGCTGACTACTTAGAGGCTTTGTTAGATATCACCGATCTTGATGGCGACATTGATATCGATGTTGAGAACGACCGTGCTTCACTTGCAATCGCAGGTGGAAAACTCGGACACCTTGTTGGGGATCGTGGCGAAGTTTTAGACGCACTCCAAGAATTGACTCGTCTCGCTGTACAGACCTCACTTGGTGAGCGCTCTCGTTTAATGTTGGATATTGATAACTTCCGCGGCGATAAAAAAGAAGAGCTTGCAAAACTTGCTCATGAAATTGCAGAACAAGTTAAGGCATCTGGCGAGAGTGTGAAGTTGCGTCCAATGAACGCCTTTGAACGCAAGGTCATTCACGACACAATTCAAGAAATTGGACTCACCAGCGAATCCGAGGGCGAAGACCCAAATCGCTGTGTCGTAGTTCTGCCTGAATAGTCCACAACAAAAAGAAGCAAAAAGTCTCCGATATGGGTGTTTCACGTGAAACCCTAATCTCTGCCTATTTCCCGGCCCGTTCCAAAGAGGTCGAGAGGTATGCCGAAATTCTGGCCACCTGGGGTATTGATCGAGGACTAATCGGCCCCAAAGAGGGCGACCGGATCTGGGATCGCCATATCGCCAACAGCCTGCCAATAATCTCCCTTTTGCCTGAGGGCTCCTCTTTGCTCGATATCGGCTCTGGGGCTGGACTGCCCGGAATAGTCATCGCCCTGGCCAGACCAGACCTACGAGTGACCCTTTTAGAGCCCCTGCAGCGCCGGATCGACTTCCTTGAGGAGGTCGTGGCAGAACTTGGGGTAGAGATAACCGTGCGGCGCGGCCGAGCGGAGAGCTTTAAAGGCTCCTTTTCCAACGTAACAGCCCGGGCAGTCGCCCCGCTTCCCAAATTAGCCACTCTGGCCTGGCATTTAGTAGCCCCAGGAGGCAGCCTTCTTGCCTTTAAAGGGGAGGCCGCGGCAATAGAGCTTGCCGAGGCAGAAAAAGAGGCCCCCAAGGTTTTCAAGAAGGTGGCCAAAAGCCAAGTTCATGAAATTACGCTTGACCTATTAGATTCCCCGGCCGACCTACCCCTTACACGGATAGTTCAACTCAAAAAGGCTGGTTAGATACTCACGTGGATGATTCACGTGAAACAATCGAGAGCAAGCGCGTCATAGGTATTCGCCGACTCAAAGAGCCGATGCCAACACCGCTAAAAACACGTGTTTTTACCGTTGCAAACCAAAAAGGTGGGGTTGGTAAGACAACTAGCGCGGTAAATATCGCCGCCGCCTTGGCAATGGGTGGCCTTAAAGTCCTAGTAATTGACCTAGACCCCCAAGGAAATGCTTGTACAGCACTAGGTATAGACCGCAGCTCCCTACTTGGGATGTACGAGGTACTCATTAACGATCAACCGATGGGCGAGGTAGTGAAAAAGGTGGCTGGTTTCCCACACCTTGAATGCGCCCCGGCGGATGTCGGCCTTGCTGGCGCCGAAATAAATATGGTCGGCTTTGTATCAAGAGAGTCTCGGTTAAAAATAGCTTTAAATAAATTTTTGGCAGAACGTGAAGCTGCAGGAAACCGCCTGGATTACGTGATTATCGACTGCCCACCAAGCCTCGGACTACTAACAGTCAACGCCCTGACGGCGGCTGAAGAAGTCCTAGTCCCCATCCAGTGCGAGTACTACTCGCTAGAGGGCTTAAGCCTTTTGCTTGCCACCTTGCAGCAAGTACAACAAATGTTAAATCAGAAGGTTCATATCTCAACAATAGTTTTAACAATGTTTGATTCTAGAACTCGGTTAGCAAATGATGTTGCAAATAGCGTTCGTCAACACTTTCCAAAAGAATTGATCGATGTACCAATTCCAAGAGCTGTAAGAATTTCGGAAGCGCCATCATTTAATCAAACAGTTATGACATATGACGCCAGTTCGCCAGGAGCAGTTGCATACATGACTGTTGCAAGAGAGATCGCAAGACGCGGCGCCGGTGAGGCAACACCAAATAAAAATCTTTTAAATTCGGAAATTAATAAAGGAGCACACACAGCATGAGTACTCGCAAAGGTGGCTTGGGACGTGGGTTAGACACACTAATACCAACAAGCATTACTTCACCGACTGGTATTCAAATTGCTGATCGCAATGAAGTTGATATAAATTCGATTGTCCCTAATCCAAAACAACCACGAACAATTTTCGATGCAGATGCACTAGCAGAATTATCTGCTTCAATAAAAGAAGTTGGTTTGCTACAACCTCCTGTTGTTCGCGATATGGGAAATGGCACTTATGAATTAATTATGGGTGAACGTAGATTGCGCGCATCTAAATTAGCAGGGCTAAAAACAATTCCGGTAATTATTCGACAGACCCCAGATAATGAATTACTACGCGAAGCGCTTCTAGAAAATATTCACCGCAGCCAACTAAATCCATTAGAAGAAGGTTCGGCTTACCAAAACTTATTAAATGATTTTGGTTATACCCACGAAGAACTAGCTAGCAAAGTTGGTAAATCCAGATCCGCGATAACAAACACGCTACGTCTATTAAATTTGCCGGCAGCAGTACAACGCAGAGTTGCTGCCGGAGTTTTATCTGCTGGTCATGCCCGCGCACTTCTTACACTTAATGATGAAAGCGAAATTGAAAAACTCGCAAACAGAATTAATGCTGAAGGTTTAAGTGTTCGTGCTACTGAAGAGATAGTTGCGACATCTCAACATACAACTGCCGGAAATAATTCAAATAAACCAAGTTCTGGGAAAGGCGCAAATAGCAGCGCTTTAACCGCGCGACTAAAAGAAGTTGCAGATGAAATGGGTTCAACCCTAGACACTCGTGTAACGGTCGAATTGGGTAAGCAAAAGGGCAAAATTACGATCGAATTTGCAACTTTGGAAGATTTAGAGCGGATTGCCGGATTAATTTAAAGCGTTACTTAATTAAGCCCACGCAACTGCATCTCGGTAGCAAGAACGCCACCTAAAGCTTTTACGCCTTCGCGGATTTTTTCTGGGCTTGGGTAGCAATAAGAAAGCCGCATCGACCAACTTCCGAAACCGTCGGCATAAAACGCTGTTCCTGGAACGTAAGCAACCTTGCCCACAATCGCTTTAGGCATCAGGGCCTTGGTATCTATTTCTGGTGGCAAAGTGACCCAGACATAGAAACCTCCTTCAGGTTTCGTCCAAGTAGCGCCTTTAGGGAAATATTTTTCAAGAGATTCGAGCATCGCATCGCGGCGAACTTTATAAAGTTGGGCAAAGGAAGCAATCTGATCGCGCCAAGGTTGGTCGGATAAATAACTTGAAATTGCTAACTGGGTAAAGTTTGAAGGACAGAGAATCGAAGATTCACTCGCGATTACCATTTTTTCTTTTAATGATTGCGGAACAAGAGCCCAACCAACTCGTAATCCCGGCGCAATTGTCTTTGAGAAGGTTCCTAAATAAATTACATTTTCAGAATCTTCCGCCCGCATAGCGTTTGGTGAAGGACGTTCAAAACCAAGAAGGCCATATGGATTATCTTCAATTACGAAGATAGCTTCACTTCGGCAAATTTCTAGAATTTCAGTGCGGCGCTCGGCGGTAAGTAACACACCGGCAGGATTTTGGTAGTTTGGAATTAAATAAAGGAATTTAATTTTTCGTCCGGCAGCGCGCGTTGAAGTAATTGCTTCACGAAGTGCTTGTGGGATTAAGCCATCGTTATCCATCGCAACGTGAACAACTTGTGCTTCGTATTGGTGGAAAGTTCCGAGCGCTCCGACATATGAAGGTGCTTCAACCAGAACGACATCGCCTGGATCGATAAATATTCGCGAAATTAAATCAAGAGCTTGTTGGGAACCTGTTGTAACGATTACATCATCTGGGTGCGCATGAATTCCTTCGAGCGCCATCACATCACAAATTTGAGTTCTAAGTTTTGGATGGCCTTGACCACTTCCATACTGAAGTGCTTCTTGGCCATTTTCTAAAAGTAATTTTTCAACTACACCGGCCATCATTTCCATAGGGAATGCGGTCAGATTAGGCATACCACCAGCAAGGGAGACGATGTCTGGGCGAGAGGCGACTGCAAATAGCGAGCGAATTTCACTTGGTTTCATCATCGCAGCGCGATGAGCAAACCGCTCATCAAGATGCTGTGGCACCCCAGTATGGATGCGTGTGATATCCCCGCTCATCTGAGTATCTTCCCACACTTGCGAGATCACTCGAAGCGGGTATTAGATCAACTTAATCTTTACGAATCCCTGCCCGACGAAGGTCTGAAAGTCGCAAGGTTCCCGTTTTGGCATCATTTTCAGTAGCGAGATAGAGCCGCTGTATTGCAATCATGATTGATTCGACAATGGTCTCGATAAATGCCAAATCAGTTAACCTGGCTAAATCCCCAGGGTTTGTTAAATAACCTAGGTCTAGTCGAACTGCTGGCGCCTTTGTTAATCGCAAAATATCCCAAGTTTTAGCATGGGTTCGGCAATTCAATAAATCTGTCCGGGCGGTAATTTCTCGTTGAACAAGTGCAGCAAATCGCTCGCCTACAACAGAGTGGACACCATGAGCTTCGCTGCCATAGTAATAAGTAGTCACTCCATGAGCGGTTTCATTTTTATAACTATCGGTATGAATAGAAATCAAAAGATCTGCATTTGCCTTATTTGCTAACTCAATTCGCTCTTGATCATTTGGATGGTTTTGCGCACTGCGGGTTAAGAAAACTGAAACACCTAAGGCAATCAAACGTCCTTCAAGGCGCTGGGCGATATCAAAGGCAATTTTTGCATCACTTGGATCGGAACTTGGATCTAACACAACAATTTTATTTGCAAGGGCTGGACCACGAACTGCCCGATCCGCCTTCTCGCGAAGCGCCGCAGGAGTTCCCCCAGAAACTATCTGCATTAATCTAATTAGAGCCATAACGGTTGCTGGACCGCAGGAACCATCAGCTTTCCCACCAACACTCTTCTGGAATTCTTTGACAGCCATTTCAGTGCGAGGCCCAAAAATTCCATCTACTCTCCCACAATTGAAACCCATTTCAACCAACCGAGATTGCAGCGCAGCAACATCATCACCACGCAAAAGATTTTGTGGGTTAAATGAGAGAACTCGATCGCCAAGTTTCCAACGAGCTTCTTCGAGTGCTTGAAAAGTAGAGGAGTTAATAGTTCCGGTAACAATCAAGCCGCGCTCTTGCTGAAATGCTTTTACCGAACTCTCCACCGCCTCATCAAAAACGGTTGGACTTGATGCAAGCAAACCAAGTCGCTTGAGGGTATTGATTGCATGCAAAACCACATCACTCGCATCTCCGCGCGAGAGATCTATATTTTGCATGGTGTTTTACTGTTTAGATAAATTCAGCAAGCTCTTTTAGAAGAGCAGGCTTTGGCTTAGCTCCAATAACAGTTTTTACTACTTGACCATTTACATAAACATTCAAAGTAGGTATTGATGTAATTCCATACTTGATTGCAATGGCTGACTCTTCATCAGTGTTTAACTTAACAATCTTAATTTTGTCGGCATATTCGCCAGCGATCTCATCCAAGATTGGTCCGACAGCGCGGCATGGACCACACCACTCTGCCCAGAAATCCACCAACACTGGGGTTGTGGACTTTAAAACTACTTCATCAAAAGTTGCGGCTGTAACTGCTTGTGCTGCACTCATTTATTTTCCTTCTCTACTTATCGTTTATTTGTGGTTTATAGGGATAATTCTAGTTTGTAAATCTTTAGTGTCCTGCCAGGAAACGCTCTGCATCAAGCGCGGCTTGGCAACCAGACCCCGCTGCGGTGATCGCTTGGCGGTAGGTATGGTCCACCAAATCACCACATGCAAAAACTCCTTTTAGATTTGTGTTTGTCGAACGGC
>CAIMMQ010000075.1 GCA_903842675.1 uncultured Actinomycetes bacterium | reverse complement strand
GGTTCTCTACACGATTGCCTTCATCTCTCATGCGCTCGAAGTTTCATTCTCAGTACGAAATGTTGATTCAAAGACTCAATTTGATTTCAGTCGAACCCAAAAGAGCGGTCGCCTCGGAAGTGTCATGATGATCCTGGGCTTCGCATTTTTATTTGCCGGCGTAATTTTCCGTGGCGCTTCGGCCCACCGAGTTCCATGGGGCAACATGTATGAGTTCTCGATTACTGGGGCTCTAGCATTCACTGCTGCATATCTATTTGCACTTTGGAAGTACAAGATTCGCTGGCTTGGACTTCCAGTTTCAATTGCAGTTCTTCTAACTCTCGGCACCGCGATAACAGTTCTTTATCGGCCAAGTGCACCGCTTGTTCCAGCGCTTAAATCAACTTGGCTAGCGATCCACGTATCCGCAGCAATAATTTCGGGCGGAGTCTTCTTACTTGCTAATTGTGTTGCAGCAACATATTTAATTCTTGATCGATATGAACAAGATGGTGGAGCGAGACCAATCTGGGCTTTGAAGTTACCGAGCCTTGAAGTGCTAGATCAACTTTCATATCGCCTAGTTGCATTTGTTTTCCCATTGTGGACTTTCGCAGTTATTGCCGGTGCCATCTGGGCTGAATCTGCCTGGGGTCGCTATTGGGGTTGGGATCCAAAAGAAACTTGGGCTTTCATAACTTGGGTTGCCTACGCCGCATATCTACATGCGCGCGTAACTATCGGATGGCGCGGGCGCAAAGCAGCTTGGTTGTGTCTCTTTGCCGGATCAACTTTCTTGTTTAATTATGTTTACGTAAATATCTGGGGAACCGGGCGCCACACTTATTCTGGGCTGTAAGTCTTAAAGTTTTCTTAAGAAATCCGGATCATCATCTGGCGGAATAATTTTGCCACGTCCTGGCCGTGCACCTGGTTCGCGCTTTGGTCTTCCAATGAACAACCAGCCAAGAGCGCCCAGTGATTCAAAGAGCAGAACAATAAGTAACCAAGCCCATTTAGGCAGTCTGCGCACCTCTTCTTGTGGAGTTCGAGCTACATCAAAAAAAGCATAGAGAGTTAGTGCGATCGGAATTACATAAATCAAAATGCGCATAAGAGGAGTTTAGGCCCTAGCCATGAATAGCGCGAACGTCATTAACAGCGCAAAGAACAATTGCAGTTTTCCAGCCTTACCAAGGAGCGGAATGAGCGCAGCACCTTGGGCGCCTTGATTAATCGCAACCCCGATCCGAATTGCTAGCGGAACGATCAGTAACGTTACAAATACCCAGGGCGAGATTGTTGCAGCAAGCAATCCAGCAACGATCGCTGTGACTATTAGAGCGATGATCATCCATCTGGCTCTTTTGTCACCAATTCTCACTGCAATTGTGTGTTTGCCAACTAAGGCATCCTTAGGAAGATCACGTAGATTATTTATTGCAAGAATGGTGCAGGACAGTGCACCCATTGGAATTGAAATCAAGAGTGATTGCCAAGTAATTTTTTGTGATTGCGCGAAATATGTTCCGGCTGTTGCGACTACACCAAAGAATAGGAAAACCGATATTTCTCCGAAACCTTGATATCCATAAGGCTTATCGCCTCCGGTGTAATTCCACGCGGCAAGAATTGCTATTAGCCCGACAAGAATTAACCAACGTGATGTACGAAGCGCCAAAAATAAACCAGAAATCGAAGCTAGGAAGAATAAGAAGAAAGCAGCTTGCTTGACGGATTTTGCACTCTTTAATCCGCTTGCGACAAGGCGCATTGGTCCAACACGTACCTCATCAGTTCCTCTAACTCCGTCAGAGTAATCGTTCGCGTAGTTCACACCAATCTGGAGGAAAAGACTTACTAGTAGTGCGAGCAGGGCATTTAACCAATTGATATTTAGGCCGTTAGGTAGCGCAAGTGTTGTTCCAACAAGAACTGGGGCAATTGCGGCGGGAAGTGTTCGCGGGCGTGCGCCTAGGATCCAAGGTTTCATAGAAGGTTATTGTTTCTTACTTAGGTAGATTTCGCGCGCTTTAACTCGATCTGGTTTACCAATTCCAATTCTTGGTATTTCAATAAAGGTGATGAACGCCTTAGGCGAATATTCTTTCCCTAGGCTTTTAACTAGAAGATGGCTAATTTCGATCTCATCAATTACCGCAGTTGATCCAATACAAAGTTTGTTGCCCCACTTTTCATCTGCAACAGCAAAGGCAATACATTCAATATTTGGGAGCAATTTATTTAATTCGGCCTCAACCTTATCGAGTGAGATACTTTCACCGCCTGACATGATCACATCATCAACGCGACCAAGAACGGTAATTTTTCCTTCACTGATGCTGCCTAAATCACTTGTAGTGAACCAGCCATTATTAAAACTCTGGTGCCAGAGCTCTTCATCATTTAGATAACCCTGCGCAAGAGTTGATCCCTTAATCATTATCCGACCTTCAGTATTAATTTGAACTTCGACGCCATCGAGGGGGAGCTCGTTATAAACACAACCACCACAAGTTTCAGACATGCCATACGTTGTCACGACATTGATCTGTGCAGCACGTGCACCATCTAACAAAGTTTTTGATATACCAGCACCGCCAACTAGAACTGCTTGGGTATTTTGTAAATGGTGTAGCAGTGCATCGCCGCCATTTAGTGCGCGATGAAGTTGAGTTGGAACGATTGAAGTGAAATCGGCCTTGCCATTGATATCTACTAGTTCGCTCTCTAGTTCGATGGCGCGCATGATTACATTTAAACCGGCTATGTGATTCGTTGGTAATAATAAAGACCAAACTTGTTTGGGTTTTGCGCCGAGAAATTTATGCGCGGCCGCGGCAGATGCGCCAAGGGCCGCAATCCCTATTACGACTTGTTTTGCTCGCCCCGATGAACCAGTGGTTGGCACGATGAGTCGAGCGGGCGACCCGGTATCCCGCGCAGCACGCAGGGCCGCGGTAAGTTGTGGGGTCGACCACTCCTTACGGAGGCTGATATCGCGCTCTGGTATCGAAGTATTCATGATCACCCTAGGCTATCCATATATTTTTCTAGGAGGAAACGTGAGCAAGCCGATAAAGCGTGAGCCAGGCAGCCGAACCATCCCGAAGTGGGAAATCGGCGCCGGTGGCGAAAAATTCTCTGACATTATTTATGAAGTTGCTGAAGGCATGGCGAAGATAACAATCAATCGTCCAGAAGTTAGAAATGCATTTCGCCCAGAAACACTCTTTGAATTAGAAAGCGCATTTCATTTAGCTCGCGACAATGATCAAGTTGGTGTTGTAATTTTCACAGGCGCTGGTAGCGAAGCATTTTGTTCAGGTGGCGATATCAATGTTCGTGGCGATGACGGGTACATCGGTGATAAAACAAAAGACTCACTTGCCAAAAAAGGAATCGGCCGACTAAATGTTTTAGATTTACAAATCCAAATCCGCAGACTTCCTAAACCAGTTGTTGCGATGGTTGCGGGTTGGGCAATTGGTGGCGGTCACGTATTACATGTCGTGTGTGATTTAACGATCGCTGCTGATAACGCAAAATTTGGTCAGACCGGTCCGATGGTTGGCTCTTTCGATGGTGGATATGGCGCCGGATTATTAGCCGCGCATATTGGCCAGAAGAAGGCCCGTGAAATTTGGTTCTTGTGTCGCCAATACGATGCCCAAGAAGCGCTCGATATGGGATTAGTAAATACAGTTGTTCCAGTTTCGGAACTAGAAGCAGAAACTGTTTCTTGGTGTCGCGAGATGTTGCGTCACTCACCGATGGCACTTCGATTATTGAAGGCTGGCTTAAATGCTGCCGATGATGGACTTGCGGGTGTTCAACAACTTGCTGGCGATGCCACATTGCTCTTCTATATGACCGAAGAAGGTCAAGAAGGCCGCGATGCATTTAAAGAGAACCGCGAACCAAATTTCGACAAGTTCCCTAAGCGTCCTTAATTGTCGATGTTGTCTTGGCAAGAGGTCATAACAGATCTATCTGTTATTTCTATTCCGACCAGGACAGATTTTCGTGGGGTAAATACTCGAGAAGCCGTTATCTTTCGCGGCCCACAAGGGTGGAGTGAGTTCTCACCATTTGTTGAATACCAAGCAGATGAAGCAACGGCCTGGTTAACCGCGGCACTTGAAGCTGCATTTAAACCTTGGCCGAAAAGTTATCGAAATAAGATTGCGATAAATGCCACGTTACCTCGGGTAAATCCAGATCGTGTCCCAGAAATTTTGGCAAGATTTCCGGGTGCAAATACCATCAAGATAAAGGTGAGTGACTTTGAAGAAGATAGTTATTTAGTAGAGGCTGCGCTGGAATTCAACCCTGATGCCAAGATCCGATTGGATGTAAACGGTGGTTGGACTCTTGAAGAGGCGCTGTTAAATTTATACGACTACAACTTAAGATTTGGAAACGTCTTCGAATACATTGAACAACCATGTTTTGATCTCGAAGACCTCGCAAAACTTAAGGCTGAAATCCCGATGAAAATTGCCTTAGATGAATCGATTAGAAAAGCGCTAGCAAGTGATTTTTCAGATTTCGAAAGATTCGGCGATATTGCCATAATTAAATGGCAACCAAGTGGTGGATTTGAAAATGCTCAAAAACTAATTGGCAAGATCGGACTTCCGGTTGTCATATCAAGTGCGTTGGAAACCAGTCTTGGCATCTCGCATGGCTTAGCCTTGGCCGCCGCGCAGCCAGAACTCAATATGGCTTGTGGGCTTGGAACAGTTTCACTGCTAACGGATGATGTAACGCAAGCAGAAGTATTAAAAGATGGATATTTAGATGTGCGCCCACGTACGCCCGACCTCGAGAAATTGGCGAAGCTTGCCGCGCCAGGCGAGCGTAAACTTTGGTGGCAAGATCGAATAACCGAAATCTGGAATAACCAGAGTGAAGAGTGGAAGTCGAGGTGGGTAAGTTGAACGACGCTACTTCACTCGCAAGGGCAACCATTCGATCGTTGATTGAATTAGGTGTTGCAAATTTTGTTCTCTCACCAGGATCCAGAAATGCCCCACTCGCTATTGCGCTACACGAAGCGAGTGAGCGTGGCCTAATTGAACTTCATGTGAAGATCGATGAACGAGGTGCAGCTTACTTTGCACTTGGAATTGCAAAGGCAACAAATAATTATGCTGCCGTTATTTGCACCAGCGGGACTGCAGCAGCCAATTATCACCCAGCTGCACTCGAAGCACTTCATGCAAATAATAAGTTACTTATAATCACTGCAGATCGTCCAGAACGACTTCGTAATACCGGAGCGAACCAAACAACTAATCAAGTAGATATTTTTCCTGGAATCAAAACTCATGACATTACCGTCCCAACTCAGGTAAATCTCCAATCCGGTCCAGTGCATTTGAATTTACAGTTTGATGAACCACTTTTGAATCCAGATAAATCTGATTGGCTTGCGGGCTTGCAAATAAGCGCCGTTAAGAGTGCAAAAATCTCAAATAAGAAACGAGTTCGCTTAAGTGGAAATGGCTTGGTTGTAATCGGTCACGATCAAGCTGGGCTAGAAACTTCAGCAGTATTAGAATTTACATCGAGTCTGGGCTTACCAGTTGTCGCCGAGGACCCACTTTCTTATCCCGATGCAATTGCTCATTCGAGCATCTCGCTTGCGGATGAGAAGATCCGCGAATTTTTAAAGCCAGATTTTGTGATTGTGATTGGGCGAACCACGCTCTCTCGGAGCATAAACACCTTTATTGCTTCCGCAGCAAAAACTTATGTGGTGGATGTCCGTGTCCAAACTATCGATAGCGCTAGAACTGCAACCGAGATCTTCTTTGAACTCCCAGAAATTGAATTGGAAAGTTCTAATCCGAGTTGGATTTCAGATTGGAAGAGCGTAAGCACAATTGCTCACGATGAAATTACAAAAGATAATTCTTGGAGCGAGTCACTAGCCGTATCTTCCATAGTCCACCAAATCCCGACTGGCAGTGCGCTATTCATTGGTTCATCAAGGCCGATAAGAGATCTTGAAGCTTTCGCTATCCCAAGATCTGGCCTAACTGTTTTCGCGAATCGTGGTCTCGCCGGAATTGATGGAAATATCTCAACAACTTTTGGCATCTCCCAGCAATTTAAAAACACTTACGCGATTCTTGGTGATCTGACTTTTATGCATGACTTAACCGCTTTGCTTTCGCCACCTGATGCAAATTTAACAATATTCGTTATTGATAATAACGGCGGCGGAATT
>CAIMMQ010000074.1 GCA_903842675.1 uncultured Actinomycetes bacterium | reverse complement strand
ACGCCCATCAAAAATATTGACACCGGCCGCATTTAGAAATGCGCTTCGAGTCCTCCATGCATGCGGTGGTTCGACAAATGCAGTTATTCATCTGCTTGCAATTTCTGGTCGAGTTTTCGGCGAATTATCCATGGCTTCAATCAATGAGTTAGCTAAAAACCTTTCTGTCCTTGCAGATGTAGAACCTTCTGGCGCTGGCTTGATTCAAGACTTTCATGCCGCCGGGGGAGTTCCCGCCTTAATTTCAATGATTGCAGCTAACTTTGAACTAGATGCAAATACTTTGATTGGTAAAAGTTGGCGTGAAATTACCCGAGGCGTTAAACCAACTGGCACCACGATTCGCCCGCTTAGTAATCCGCTTTATCCAAGTGGAGCATTTGCAATGGTTAAGGGAAACCTGGCTAAAGATGGTGCGATTATTAAGGTATCTGCCGCCACGTCAGAATTAATGAAACATATTGGGCCAGCAGTTGTCTTCCACGGTTATGCCGATATGCGATCACGCATTGATGATCCAAGCCTGGGAATTACCAAAGATTCAGTACTTGTTCTTCGCGATTGTGGTCCAGTGGGAGTTCCTGGAATGCCCGAGTGGGGAATGATCCCGGTACCGAAAAAATTATTAGAACAAGGTGTCACGGATATGGTTCGAATTTCAGATGCCAGAATGTCTGGAACTTCATTTGGAACTTGCATCTTGCATGTGGCACCAGAAGCAGCAATCGGTGGAACTTTGGCACTGGTTCAAGATGGCGATCAGATCGAATTAGATGTTGCCGGAGGAAAGCTAGAACTCTTGATTTCAGAAACCGAATTGGCCGATCGAAAATCTAACTGGGCCAGACCCGTTAGTGAGCACCAACGCGGTTGGCCAGCTTTGTATCAAGAGCACGTCCTTCAAGCAGATCAGGGTTGTGACTTAGATTTCCTTCGTCCCAAAACGCGAGATGCGCTTAAATTTATCCCGCCTGTTGTTGGGCGTTCCTAGTAATACCCCGTATTTACTAATAAAGTTCTACAACCACTACAACAGGAGGATTAATGCGTAGAAAATCTCTTCTCGCTGGCGCAATGGCTTTGGCTCTTGCTACCACCGGAATTGGCTTAACTCAGAGTGCCGCTCATGCAGCGGGCACCACAATCACCATTTGGCACAACCTCGGCACAACACAAAATGCCGATGCTGTTAAAGGTTTAACAGCCGCCTACACAAAGGCAAACCCAAGCGTTACTTTTAAATTAGTTGATCAACCTGGCGATAATTATTTCGCGCTGCTTCAAGCCGCAGCAGTTTCCAAGAAGGGTCCAGATCTTGCACTTATGTGGACCGGTCTCTTCGCACTGCAATACAAGAGCTACTTAACAAATCTAAAGACCGTAGTTCCTGCAGCTGCGCTCGCAAATGAAGGTTCACTTAACTGGTCATCAGAAAACTTTGATGCCGCAAAGGGTCCTTATGTAATGCCATTCGATCGTCAGTTCTACATTGGCTTCTATAACAAGGCAGCATTTGCCAAGGCCGGCGTTAAGTCAGTTCCAACAAACTGGAACGATCTTTACGCTGCTTGCTCAAAGTTAAAGGGTGCGGGCTACACACCAATCGTTTACGGTAACGGTGGCCAGAGCCTCGGAGCTTTGTATTACCCATGGTATGACGCCAGTTATATTGCGATCGGACAATCTGGAGTTTCTGGTCTTCGCGATCTCTACAGCGGAAAGAACATGTGGAACTCAGCAACAAATACTGATTCCTACTCAAAGTACGCCGCGCTTAAGACTAAGGGCTGCACAAATGCTGACGTCTTGACCAAGACAAATAACGTTGAAGACTTCATCGGCGGCAAGGCTGCGATGATCATCGACGGAACTTGGGATACCAAGAAGTTCACCGATGCAATGAAGACAAATGTTGCAGCATTCATCCCACCATTCTCAGATAAGCCAATCAAGGGCGTAGTTGAGTTTGCTGGTCAAGGTTTGTCACTTACTAATTACTCAAAGAACCAGAAGGCTGCTGCAGCATTCTTAGCTTGGATGACAACTCCAGAGGCTGCCAAGATCGTTGATAGCGTTGGATTAATTTCAAACGTGAACGGTTCAGTAACTTCTAACCCAGTTAACCAACAGATGCTCGACTTTGCTGCCAAGCAAGGTTTCACTCGTTATCCAATGCTAGATAACGTGCTGCAAGGCGATGTTGTAGATGCTGGAAATAAGATCATTCCTGCAATTCTCGGCGGAAAGACATCTGTTGCAGATGGCTTAAAGCAGATGAATCAGGTTTGGAATAACCTCCCAGCTGCAAAGCGTGGAAGTTCTTACAACTAATAGTTAAGAACTCCTGAAGTAGTACCGATTAGAAGATGAGATAAGAGTGGGGCCAATGGCTCCACTCTTATCATTTTAAAGAGATGAGTAAATGAAAAAAGTAAGTCCGCTTCACACAGCTCGGCGCCGCACTGGTTTATTCTTCGCGGCACCCGCTTTGATTTTAGTTGCGGCATTTCTTGGAATTCCAATTATCCAGGCTGGCTATTTTTCCTTCACGGAATGGAATGGCATTACGGCAATCTGGCACGGAATCAGTACCTATTCCCACGAACTTCACAATCCAATTTTTTGGCGGGTATTGCAAAATAACGGTTACTTATTACTCGGAGTTCCGATCGCTATTTTGCTTCCGATGGGCATTGCCTTCTTGCTAAATGAGAAGGTGGTTGGTTGGAAAGTCTTTAGAACTATCTACTTTCTACCAACCGCAATATCTTGGGTGGTCATTGGAATGGTTTCCATGCGCTTCTTCGCGCAAGAGGGACTTCTAAATGGCCTGCTTCGCGGCATGGGACTTGGCTTCATTAAGACCGATTTACTCTCCTCCGAGCAAGGTGCGCTCTTCGCTGTTGGGATTACCTTTATCTGGTCCATGGTTGGCACCAACACAATTATTTTTTTAACGGGAATGGCCACGCTCGATCAATCGCTAAACGAGGCTGCTCGCATGGATGGCGCCAGCAATGTGCGGATCTTTCGCAGTATTACCTTGCCGCAACTAAGTCGCTTCATTCAATTCTCATTTATCATCACAATTATCAGCGCCTTCACTGCGCTATTTAGTTTGATATTTGTTATGACCGGTGGGGGGCCAGGCTTTGGAACTACCACCCTTGAGTTCTTTATCTATCAGAGCGCATTCTCACGTGGCGATTTTGGTACTGGCGCAATGCTTGGTGTCCTGCTCTTCTTTATGATGGCCATTCTGGGCATCGGACAACTACTAATTATGCGAAATCGGGATGAGTAAATGAAGCGCAAAATTGGCTTAAAGAACTCACTTGTATTTGTAACTATGGTGCTTCTGGCAGTTGTGATGCTCTATCCATTTATCTTCATGATCGCCACCTCATTTAAATCCAAAGAGCAATATTTTGGCGCTCCTGGCCACTCACTATCTTCATGGCACAATCTTTTTAAGGCGCTACCAGTAGGAAAGCAACTCCTGAATTCAACCTTGGTCTGCGCGGGATCGATCACGATAATTTTACTGGTCGCGACAATGGCTGGTTTTGCCTTAGCAAAACTTCGATCAAAAGCCTCGCCCTATTTCTTCTTAGGAATTGTTGGCGCAATGTTGATTCCATTGCAATCAATCATCATCCCGGCCTACATCAATGCCAGCAAACTTAATTTGTTAAGTGGTTATTGGGGCGCAATATTCGTTTATGCGGCTCTCGGCACGCCATTCGCAACTT
>CAIMMQ010000073.1 GCA_903842675.1 uncultured Actinomycetes bacterium | reverse complement strand
CATCCTGGCGCTGGTTGATGGACTCATCTCGTGACGGAAAAGCTACCGGCCTAAATAAAATCTTCTTTGACGTTCACTTAGGATTCCTACAAAGTAATTGGTATTCCTCAGAGAAAGGCGCGATGTTTGCGATGGCAATGCCAGCGATCTGGCAGATGTCTGGCTACATCATGGCGCTCTTCTTAGCTGGTTTCCGCGGTATTCCTGATGATCTGCGCGAGGCAGCTCGTGTTGATGGTGCTAGTGAGTACAAGATTTACCGACACATTCTCTTCCCACAACTAAGCCCAACTTTCCTTACCGTCTTGATTATTTTGGGCCATATCTCTATGAAGGTCTTCGATTTGATTTACGGTATTGCTTCGAAGTCATATGTAACAAAGGTACTTGCTATTTATATGTGGCAGGTTATTTTCGACTATCAGAACTTTGCCAAGGGTGCATCAATCGCAATCATCATCCTGCTGCTAATTGCCGTGGTTGTTATCCCTTATTTGATTTATGTTGTTAAGACTGAGGAGCAGAAATAATGAGCCAAGATATTGTTGACCGCGTTGCGTCGAAGGACATTTCCCGCAACAAGCGATCCCTTTCAGGTACTGAGCAATTCTGGCTAACCTTCAAGTACATCGCACTCTGCTTCCTTACCTTGGTTGCAATTGCGCCGATCTACATCATGGTTGTGAACTCTTTTAAAGGTATTACTGGAGTATCTCAATCTGCTGCTTGGGCTTTCCCATTGCATCCAAACTTTGCTGCTTGGGGTCCGGTCTGGGAGAACCTTCGCGGTTCAATCGGGCGAACACTATTCTTCGTGGTGCAATCTTCGATCATCTCAGCAATCGTTGGTTCGATAAATGGCTATGTCTTTTCTAAGTGGAAGTTCCGCGGATCTAACGTAATTTTCACAACCTTCCTCTTCGGTATGTTCATTCCATACCAGGCGATCATGATTCCATTGACTCAGTTCAACCACTGGACCCACTTGACTGGCTCAATCTACGTTTTGGTATTTGCTCACGTTATCTACGGAATTCCAATTTGTACCTTGATCTTCCGTAACTATTACGCCGCGATTCCAAATGAAATTATTGAAGCTGGTCGCGTTGATGGCGCAAGCATGGTCCGTATTTTCCGCACCATTATCTTGCCGCTCTCTATCCCATGCTTTGTTGTAGTTTTGATTTGGCAGTTCACATCTGCTTGGAACGACTTCTTGTTCGCGATCTTCCTAACCGGTGGTTCGCCTAAGTTGTCCGTTGCAACAACAGCACTGAACTTCATTACTGGATCAGGCAACCAGGTTTACTATGGAAACAACATGACAGCATCGTTGATCGTTTCGATCCCAACCTTGATTGTCTACGTATTCCTTGGCCGCTACTTCTTGCGCGGACTTCTATCTGGTTCACTCAAGGGTTAATAAAGGGTTAGTAAAGGGTTAATAAAGGCTTAAAGCACTCCGTATTTTGCAAAGGCGGCCGAAGGGGACATTCCCTCTTTGACCGCCTTTCTAAATTGGTTCTCCCCAGAATTCTTCTCGATAACAAGTTCGACAACTTTCTCAATTGCAGCCACTGGAATAATTGTTACACCGTCGCTGTCGCCAACAATTAAATCACCTGGATTTATTGCAACGCCATCAATTTCACCTGGCACATTATGTTCAACAACTTCATAGCGACCATTGATATCAACTGGCAGTGTGCCGGTGGCAAAGACCTTAAAACCCATCGCATCAGTGCGAGAGAGATCGCGAGTAGGGCCATCTGTTAGTGCGCCAGCGACGCCTTTAAATGCACAAGCCGTTGAGAGCAGCTCGCCCCAGAGCGCAGCAAGACCAGTGCGATTTGTTGGTGTTACATAAACCTGATCTTTACCCACGGCATCTAGCGCCTTTAAAAGGCCAACGTAAGGTACTTCTGGAAATGCGTTAACAATCTCTAACTTAACTGGGAAGGCATATCCCATCATGATTCCAGATCCGGAGACCATGTTTATATCGCTATTTAGCACTTGCTTGCCATAGCCAAGCTTGTCTAGGCAATCTGAAGCCAGAGCCGATGTGAAGATCGTTCTTAGGTGGTCTAGATCTAGTGACATTACTTCCCCCAATGTTCTCGGACTTTTGCCTTTAAGAAATCTGCGCTCTCGATCATCTGACCCATGCCATCTACGCCATCTTCAATAGAGATCCAACCATCAAAGCCCACACCCTTTAGCGTTTTAAAGATTGCGTCATAATCATTTAAGCCTTTACCGATAACGCCGTGCTTAAAGAATGAGACATAACCTGCGCTTCCACCTTCGGCGCTTCGAAGATCAGCGATTGTGCCACTTGCTAAATATCGATCACTTGCGCCCATAGTTAGAACGCGGTGCTTAACCTTTTCAAGAAGTTCAAGTGGTTCTTCCCCGGCAGCAATCGCATTTGATGGATCAAATTGCACGCCAAAACGTGGCGAATCAATCCGGCCAACTAGTTCCACAAAGACATCCATCATCTGTGCGAACTCGGGTTCGGTCCAGAAATCATCCTTATAGTGGTTTTCGATTACGAGAATAATGTCATTCTTCTCGGCTTCGATTAAGCATTTTTCAATTGAATCAACGACATAACCCATGCCTTCTTCCCGAGTTATATCTTTACGGCGCTGGCCCGATAAAACGCGGCAATATTTAGCGCCAAGTTCTGCGCTCATTCGAATGCTATGAATTTCGTGATCAACTTGGGCTTTGCGCAACTCTGGATCTGGAATTGTGAAATCAGGGGAGCAGCAGAGCATTGGAATAACCATTCCGGTTGCTTCGACATATGCCCGAACCTTGGCCCAGTTTTTAGGATCCTTAAAGTCAGCGAAGTTGTTGTACATCTCAAGACCTTGGATCCCCATTTCTTGGGAGATATCGATCCACTCGTAGATGCTCATGCCATCTGGCTTAACTAATTCTTTAATCCATCCCTTTGGGAAGGCGGCGATCTGTGGCATTAATTCTTCTCCGGATTTCTTCCAATGAATGTGAATTGTTCTAGGTCTAATACTGTTGCCGTAAATGGAATTGATTCATCGCTAATCCAGTAAATGCAACCAGCTGCCAGTTGTTCTGGGGTGCTCATAGTTCCAAATGGCACATCAGATTTCGGCAACGTTTTCCACCAACCATCTGGCATTCCTTGTTCGACCTTCATCTTCTTTTCACGATCAGTCAGAATCCAACCAGGATTAATCTGATTAATTCGCACCCCGTTAACTCCATTAGCATTTGCTAAATTGCGAGTCATGGTGACCATCGCACCTTTGCTCGTCGAATAGGCCAGCAAGTTTGCTTCACCAGCATGAGCATTGACTGAACCAATATTTAGTACTGCGCCCTTGTTCTTTTTCAACTCCGGGAAACAGGCTTGGATTAGGAAGAGTGGCGCCGTTAAGTTGACCTGCATCATCTTTTGAAAATTCTCGTAGGTAAGTGTTTCAATATTTGATTGATCAAAAATCGCCGCACAATTTACAAGTGAATCGATCCGACCAAAAGCGGCTAGGCAATCAGCGACAATCTTCTTGGGCGATGCGGGATCTACCAAATCAGCAATGCTTAGCGCGGCCGCTGAACCAAGTTCGGCAACTAGGGCTTTTCCTTCGGCTTCAACAATTCCGGTAATTAATACTTTGCCACCTTCGCTAACAACGGCTCGCGAGATAGCGGCTCCGATGCCAGAGGTTCCACCAGTAACAATTACGACCTTATCTTTTAGGCGCATTACTAGGCCGGCTTAATCACTGATTTAATGAACTCACCAGAGTGCATCTTCGCAAATGCGGTCTCCCATTGTTCAATCGGGAAAGTACCGCCAAGTACTGGCGTTAGATCTAGTTGTTTGGTTGAAAGCATCCGAAGTACTCGCTCCCACATCGGCCAGTTATGGCTAAATGATCCTTCAAGTCGGACATTTTTTTGCACAAGTGGATCGAGTGAGAAGTTAAAAGGTTGTGGTCCCCAGCCGACTTTTGAAATCCAACCATTTGGCCGGACAACATCTAACGCAATTTTCAAAGTTGCCGAGACTCCGGCGGCATCGACAACGCCATCGGCTCCGAGTCCATCAACGGCCATGGCCCAATCTTTAACATCGCCAATAATTACTTCACAGCCATATTTCTTTGCAACCTCAAGTCGCGTGCGATCGCGCTCTAAGCCAACTAGAGCAACTTCGGCACCTGCCATGCGTGCCATCGCAGCAGATAGAACACCGATAGGACCAGGACCAAGAATGACAATTCGATCACCTGGACGTACATGTCCGGGCGCGATTGTTGCGCTGTAGGCAACTGAACATGGTTCAGTCATTGATGCGTGATCAAACGAGACGTTTTCTGGAATTTTATGCAGCAGGCGCTGTGGAACTTTCACGTAGCGAGTCATTGCGCCATTTACACCATAGCCAAACCCTTTACGGTTGGGATCTAAGTTGTAGAGACCCTGGCGTGACATCGGGCTGGACATATCGACAACCGCAGCAGTTTCACTTACGACGCGATCTCCCTCTTTCCAAGCCGTTACATTCTTGCCCAGCTCAAATACATGTCCACCAAATTCATGCCCAAGTACAACTGGATAGTTCACCGGCCAGCTGTTCGAGCCCTCCCATTGGTGCAGATCGCTGCCACAAACGCTGGCTGCTTCAACTTGAATAATGACATCGTCATCGCCAGCAACTGGACGATCAACTTCGCGGACTTCGACACTGTGGGGTTCGGATGAGAAATTTACGACACCAGCAGATTTCATTTATTTCATTCCCTTCACAGGCACATCGCCATAACCATGAACAGCTTCACAAATTTTCCGAAGTACTTCTTCAACGTTTCCAGCACCGGCACTAAATGAATCTGCATCAATTGCAAGCGGAGCACCGATGACAACAAGAGGTGCGCCATAAGAAGGACATGCAATTGCCTGTTCGAGTGATAGGCCACCAACGGCTTGGACGGGAACGCTAACTGCATCAACTACAGCCTTTAATTGATCAAGTGGATTTGGCATCCGATTCCCGGCGGCAGCAATCCCGCGGCGCTCGTCATAGCCAATGTGGTGAATAACCATGTCGCAACCAAGGTCTTCTAAAAGTTTTGCGCCAGCGACCATATCGGCGCAACCTAAGTTATCGCCCATAACTTTAATTCCATAGTCTTTTCCGGCTTGTACAACACATTTAATAGTTTCTGGAT
>CAIMMQ010000072.1 GCA_903842675.1 uncultured Actinomycetes bacterium | reverse complement strand
TGTGATTGTTGCAAATAGTGGTGTCCGGTATTTGTGGTGAACAGTTCCGAACTTCTTAGCCAAAGTTCCATCGCGACCCATTGAGAACATGGTGCGAGTTACTTGGATAAGTTGAGTTTCAAGGGTTGCAACTGTTGATAGTAATACTGCTACAACAAGGAGCTTGCCGCCATTTCCTGGCCAGACTTTTTGTCCCAAGATTCCAAGGATGTTTGCTGAGTTATCAGTAACTTCCTTATCGGAGAGGACCATGTTTGAACCAATTGTGAATACTTCAAATAGAAGGAAGGTAATTAGCATTCCGATGATTGCACCGCGACCAGGTGTCTTGTGTGATCCCTTGGTCTCTTCATTTAGGTTAGCGGTTACATCCCAGCCCCAGTAATAGAAGGCAGCGACGAGAGCGCCAGCAAAGAATGCGCTCGAGCTCTTAAATGCTGAAGGTGCAAACCAGTGCCAGCTAAATGTGTGGACGGCGTTTCCGTGGAAGATTGCAAGTACTGCGAAGAGAGCGAGTAGTCCAACTTCGATACCGGACATGATTACTTGAACCTTTGCAGTGATTGTTACACCGAATGCAACGGCCGCAACCATCATTAAGAAGAATGCAGTACCGAAGAGCGTTACCCAACCCTTGCTGTTAGCAAGTTTGTCGGAGAAGAGCCCTAAGAAAGATGAACCGGCCGGCAGAGTTGCTGCGACCATAAAGATTGATGAACACATAAGTAGTGACCAACCAGCGATGTAACCAAGTGCTGGATGTAGACCACGACGAACCCACGCATAAGTTGCACCAGAGTTTGATTCGGTACGACCTAGATAATTAAATGCAAAAACAATTCCGAACATTGCGATACCGCAATAAAGCAACGCTGCGGGACCAGCCAAGCCAACTGCGCCAACGAGTAACGCTGTTGAAGCGGCTATTGAATACGCAGGTGCAGAACCTGCAACGCCCATAACAGCAGACTCGAAGAGTCCAAGAACGTTGGGAGCTAATTTGTGAGCATGGTTTTTGTTTAACAACTTGTTAACCTCCAGGTTGGAGAGAGCATCCGAAGAAGCGTGAGCAGATACAGGAGAACCGTATCAGCGGGGGGGTGGTCAGGGCTAGAACCGTTGCCGATAATTTCGATAACTTTTAGTGAATATTTTTAGTTCTGTGGGAACCCTAAATTGATGCCACCGTGGCTTGGATCTAGCCAGCGACTAGTGACCACTTTGCCGCGAGTAAAGAAGTGAACACCTTCGGCGCCATGGGCATGAGTATCGCCAAAGAGCGAAGCCTTCCAACCACCAAATGAGTAATAGGCGGCAGGCACTGGAATCGGAACATTGATACCGATCATTCCAACCTGGATCTCATTCTGGAATCTACGAGCTGCGCCACCATCATTGGTGAAGATTGCAGTTCCGTTGCCATACATATGGCTGTTTATTAACGCAACGCCTTCGTCGTAAGACTTGACGCGAACAACGCTTAGAACTGGTCAAAAGATTTCATCGGTATAGATACTCATATTTGGTTTTACTTGATCAAACAATGTTGGTCCAAGCCAGAAACCATTTGCTGAACCATTTACCGTTGGGTTTCGACCATCGACAACGAGAGTTGCACCATCTTTAACGCCGGCTTCAACATAACTTGCAACTTTGTCGCGGTGTACTCGAGTAACAAGTGGCCCCATATCGCTGCCCTTTGTGCCATCGCCAGTACTTAATTTGATCATGCGTTCTTTAATCT
>CAIMMQ010000071.1 GCA_903842675.1 uncultured Actinomycetes bacterium | reverse complement strand
GTCGTAACTTTTCGCCCAAGGCGCTTAAATTCGCCCCGAATAAAATCAGATTTTTCGCCCTCTTTTTTCAGAACATCGCAGGCGATGATTGTTGGTTTAGCCTTCTTTATTTTATCTAGCAGGGCTTTACCTTTAACCCCACCCTTGTGCCATAAAACTAGGTGTAAGCCAGCATCTGGTTCTTCTAAATAAGTAGCAATCTCATCGCCAAGTTCTGCGGCTAAATCTTGTATCTCTTTAATTACAACAATTCGCTCATCGCCAAAAAGTGAAGGTGCAAGAGCATCGGTAATCCCGCCAAGTTCTAACTCGCTTGATTCAAGGGTTGTTACCGTTGCAGTTTTAGAATTTGAAAGAATCTCGGCAATTGCCCGGTCGGCGAGAATTCCTTCGCCACCTTGCAACAGAGTTAACCCCACGAGATATTCCACCAATCTTTTCGCTTTGTTCTGATCTTAAGGGTTGGGTCAATAGCAAGCGCACCATCTAGGTCGGTTCGAAAGGTTTTGATTCCCCGCAAATCCAGGGCTGCGATCGTTTTGGGCGATGGGTGACCATAGGTATTTCCCGCGCCAACGCTGATCAGTGCCACTTTGGGTTTCAAACGATCGAGCAACGGCAAATATTGATAGGCCGAACCATGATGAGAAACTTTCAAGATATCAACTGGCCGAACATCGGTACTGGCAAGGAGCGCTTCTTGTGCTGGCGGTTCGATATCGCCACCCGCAAAAATGCGAAGGGTGCCGACAGTTATATCCAAAGCGATGCTCGAATTATTAATACTCGAACCATCCCCTGGCATTGCCGCGAAAGTTTCCACCGTTGCCCGCGGCCAAAGTACTTTAATTGCAACAACTCCCCTTGAGCTGTCGAAAGTTATGGTTTCACCTTGAGTGACAATATGAATCGGCGTTTGGCCCAACTGCGCCAAGACCGAGTCATGTTCTATCTTGGGTTCGGTGTAATTAGTTATCCAAACAGATTTCACTGTGCGGTGCGCCAATACTCCAGATAAACCCATAACGTGGTCGGCATGGAAATGCGAGAGAACTAATAGCGGGATGCTCTCAATTCCTAAATCTTTAAGGCAGTTATCTATGGCTTTGGGATCTGGCCCGGCATCAATTACTAATCCTTGGTGATGACCAAGATTTATAACTAAACCATCGCCCTGTCCGACATCACAATTAACAACTTCCCAATTCGATCCCGGCCATTGACTTCCTGTTATTAATAGCCCGAGCACACATATCATTGTTAGAGCAATCAGCCATTTCCACTTGCGATACCGGCCTAAAACAATTACAAAAAGCACAATACCCGCGCCTAGAAAACTCTTGGGTAGCAATACAACTGGAAATGTGGCGCCGTGATTAGCTATTGCGACAATCACTTTCGTGAAAGGGGTTACGATAAATAAGAGTAAGTGTGAAATCCCCGCAAACGGTATTGAACAAAGCGCTGCGATAAAGCCCAAGATTGTTATCGGGCCAACAACAGGGACAGCAAGTAGATTCGCTGGAATTGAAATGAGCGAGAGCATCCCTGAAATGGCAATGATCACCGGGGTGCAAACAATCGTTGCGGAAAATGGAATGGCTAGTAATTCGGCTAGTCGTTCATTCCAACCCCGCGAAATTAGTAGATCCGAGATTCTAGGCGCAACCAAAAGGATTCCGGCGGTTGCTGCGACAGATAGGGCAAAGCCTGGATCAATTGCTTGAAATGGATCGGCAAGAATCAATAAGGCAATCGCCAGGCCGAGGGAAGGAAGTGGATCAGATTTAACGCCACGAGCCTTTGCAATCAGAACTACCGAGCTCATGACCGAGGCTCGCATGACAGATGGTGAAGGTCGAACTAAGAATATGAACCCAATCAGAATTAACGCAGTGAGAATTAAGCGCGGTCGATTTCGTTTAAATACCCATGCTGATAGCCAAAGTATGAATGCCGCGATTATTGCGAAGTTCTCACCGCTTACGGCCGTTAAATGTGTGAGACCAACTCGACGCATCTTTGCGATGAAGCCGGCAGATTCAAGTGAAGTGTCGCCCAGAACTAATCCTGGAATTAGCGCGCCTGCATCACCTCCGATCTGCTCTGATGTTGCACGAAAGGCGCTGCGAATCGCACTAGATTTTCGCTGCAGATAGTTTGCTGGCGCCAAACTTCGAATCTCACCATGTATCGCCACCAACGCAGCAATGCGCTTTTCAGTACTTGGAAAGGCAGTTCCGGTTGCCAGAAATTTTTCGCCGGGAATTAACTTGATTAGGCGGGTAGTTGTTATGCGAAGTGGCAGCCGAATATTTCGCCGTACTCCTCCGATCGAAATACTCTCTGTTGCAACCAAAGCAGTCATCGAGCGAGATTTCAACCGCGAACCAGCAACTTTAGGTGCGCCCCAGGCCGGATCGCTTTTAAGAGTTGCAACAATCTCTACATCAGGATTGTCCGCAAGGTGTTGTGCCACAAAATTATGGCTAAGAGCCGCGCTTCGAATCATCGTTCCACCAGCACCCGTTAAAAGCGCGCAAATCATTAGCAACGCCAGTGATCGCTTTACTGAAAAAATAGCGGATGCAACTAGTACGGTCAGCACGTTCCACGGCCAACTAAATATTCCGGTTAGGCCAGCACCAACCCAGATCGCAAGCCCGACTACAAAGAGCCTGCGATCAACTTCCCTTAGAGTCGAATTAGATTCTGGATCTCGGCGAATTTGCTCGCACCCATTCCGGGAACTTTGCGAAGGTCAGTTAAAACTTTAAACAACCCGCTCTTTTGTCTATAAGCGATGATGCGCGCCGCCATCACCGGACCAATTCCAGGCAGGCTATCTAATTGTGCAGAAGTTGCAGTGTTCACATTTATTGGCGAAGTTGAAGTTGGATTAGCAAGTTTGCTTTTGCCTTTACTCTTTCCAGAAGCAACAACAATTTTTGGGGCGCCCACAATGATTTGTTCGCCATCAGTTAGAACATGCGCCAAATTGATATCGGAGACGTCAACACCGCTTTTGGCGCCGCCCGCAGCATCCAGCGCATCGATTGCGCGCGAACCAACTGGCAATTTATATACACCTGGCTTCACAACCTTGCCTGAAACATCAACCACGATGATTGGTGCAATGGTTGGCGTTGCTGGAAAAGTTATTGCCGGCAGCGGCTTGGTACTTGCCGCGGAAGAAGCGCTTCCCTGGGCCAGTAGAAAGAAGATTCCACCAACAGCCAAGAAGGCAGCGAAAACAATTAAGACTGCTCGCTCTTGATCTTTTGTAAATCCAAAATCAAAGTAACGTTCACGAATTCGTTCTTTCAGGTCATTAAACATTCCCGAAAGGTAGTGAGATTTGCGCCCGAATCAGGGCCAGCAAATGAGAATCTGTGTATTAAAGAACGATGTTCACAAGTTTTGGTGCGCGAACAATAACCTTGTTGATTTTCCCACCAGCAATCGCGGCAGATATTTCAGGATTAGCCATCGCAAGTGCTTCAAGTTCGGCATCCGAAATATTTGGTGAAACTTCAATTCGATCTTTAATCTTGCCGTTTATCTGCAAGATTGCGGTTACAGAATCTGCTTCGAGCAACGCCGGATCAATTGTTGGCCAACCTGCGAGTGCTACTGCTGGTTTGTGACCAAGGTTCTCCCACATTTCTTCGGCGGTAAATGGGGCAACTAGCGAGAGCGCGATTGCGATTGCTTCGGCTGCCTCGCGCACTGCTGGGTCGCCCGCGCCACAACCACTGTCAATTGCTTTTCTGGTTGCATTTACTAATTCCATTACACGGGCAACAGCCACATTGAATCTAAATGATTCGACGGCAAACCCAATATCGTGAAGAGACTTATGAGTGACTTTACGAAGTGCCAAATCACCCTTGGTGAAATCAACGCCAGGCTTGCTAGTTACATCGCCTGAAATACGCCAAGCACGATTTAGAAACTTAAGGGAACCACTCGGTGAAACATCGGCCCAGTCGACATCATCTTCTGGTGGACCAGCAAAAACCAGAGCTAACCGAATCGCGTCAACACCATGGGTTGCCAGCTCATCTGAAAGTCGAACGAGATTGCCTCGACTCTTAGACATTGCCGATCCATCCATCAAAACCATTCCTTGGTTAAGGAGTTTGGTAAATGGTTCGGTGAAATTTAAATGTCCCAAGTCGTGCAGAACTTTTGTGAAGAAGCGTGAATAGAGCAGGTGCAAAATCGCGTGGGTTACGCCACCAACATATTGATCAACTGGTAACCAGGTTTCAACTGCCTTTTTATCGAATGCGACATCGTGGCGATCGGTGCTTGTGTAACGAAGGAAATACCAAGATGAATCAAAGAAGGTATCCATCGTGTCGGCATCGCGTTTTGCCGGCGCACCACACTTGGGGCAAGCAACATTTACCCAATCACTTGCCGCACCAAGAGGTGAAGTTCCCTTTGGTTTTAGATCAAGGCCAGTTGCATCAGGAAGTTCTACTGGAAGTTGGGCTTCTGGGACTGGGACTTCCCCGCACTTCTCGCAGTGAATGATCGGAATCGGAGTACCCCAGAAACGCTGGCGAGATATTAGCCAATCGCGAAGTCGGTAATTCTTAGCGCCTTTACCTAACTCTTTTGCGGCAAGTTCTTCAATAATTTTGGCAATCGCTGCATCTTTGCTCAAGCCATTTAGGGATCCAGAATTAATTAACTTGCCATCGCCACCGGTAGCAATTCCGGTTTCATTTGGATCTGCTTCACCAGTATCAACAACAACTTGTACTGGAAGCTTCATCGCACGAGCAAAATCTAAATCGCGTTGATCGTGCGCAGGCACAGCCATAATGACGCCGGTACCGTAATCAGCAAGTACATAATCACTGGCCCAGATTGGAATCTTTGCTCCATTAACTGGATTGATCGCATAACGTTCTAGGAATATTCCAGTCTTAGGGCGATCTGTCGCAAGTCGATCGATATCGGTAACTGCCTTTACGCCTTCAAGATAAGTTGCAAACTTTCCTTCAATTGCGCTGCCCTTAACTAATTCGCCAGCCAAGGCCGAGTCAACCGCGACCACCATAAAAGTTGCACCATAAAGCGTGTCTGGCCGAGTCGTGTAGATGGTTACGGGTTCAGCGCGGCCTTCAATTTCAAATTTAACTTCAGCGCCGATAGATCGACCGATCCAGTTGCGCTGCATCATCAATACTTTTTCGGGCCACTGACCTTCAAGTTGTTCCATGTCATCAAGCAAACGATCGGCATAGTCCGTGATCTTTAGGTACCACTGGTTCAACTTCTTCTTTGTGACAACACTGTCGCAACGCTCGCAGAGCCCGGCAACAACTTGTTCGTTAGCAAGCACGGTCTGACAACCAGGGCACCAGTTAACTGGTGAATCTTTGCGGTATGCCAAGCCCTTCTTGTACATCTCTAGGAATAGCCATTGATTCCATTTGTAATATTCTGGATCGCAAGTGTGTAGGACGCGATCCCAATCGAATGAACAGGCAAAGCGGCGCATCGAAGCTTTTTGAACCGCAATGTTTTCATATGTCCAAGCACGTGGATCAGAGTTACGTTTGATCGCAGCATTTTCTGCTGGCAAACCAAAGGCATCCCAACCAATTGGATGCATGACGTTGAAACCTTTTTGAATCCAATAACGTGCAATCACATCACCGAGCGCGTACGCCTCGGCATGACCCATATGTAAATCGCCAGATGGATAAGGAAACATATCCAAGACATATTTCTTTGGACGCGGATCATCGGCCCGGCCGGATTTAAAAGGCTCTAGGGCATCCCAAATCGGCAACCACTTCTCTTGGACGTGCGCTACGTCGTAGGCCTCATGCATGAGGAGAATCTTCCCATGTAACTCCGGTCAGCTCTTCGCTTACCGCCCAGAGGTTGGCTGCGAGTGTTTGATCGTATGCAAGTGCACGAGCGCGCGTTAATTTCGGCGTACCGCGCATTTCACCTGGTCCATCTGGTCCAAGGTATGAACTACCAATCAAATTAGGAAAAGTAGCCGCACAAAGCATCGGAAGCGCGCCTCGAAGAGCGCTCTGCGCGAAAATTGAATTGAAAAACATGGTCGCTTGGCTCTGCAATTTCTTGCCGGCCATCTCTGGTCCAACGCTGAACAAATTAGTTGAAGCCCAACCAGGGTGCGCCGCAAGTGGAATAAAGCTCCAATTATTTTCGATCCGACGACGTTCTACCTCGGCTGTGAACAATAAGTTTGCTAATTTGGAAGCGCCATATGCAGCCCAAGGTGAATACTTTCCAACGCCACAGCAGCGGTCGCGAACATCACTTATTGAACCAGAGCCAAATGCGCCCATTCGATGTGCTTGGCTCGACATACTTATTAGGCGATCAGAAATCTTATTCTGTATGAGCCCAGCAAATGCAAAATGTCCCAGATGATTTGTTCCCATCTGTAATTCGAAGCCATCTTTGGTTGATGTAAAAGGCGTTGCCATCACGCCAGCGTTTAGAATCACAACGTTATATTTTGCTTTTTCGCCGTTAACTTCAGAAGCGGCGCTTCGCACGCTCGAAAGATCAGTTAGGTCCATTTCAATAACTTTTGCCGAACCGATTAACTTTAAAACTTTATCGGCCTTCTTCATTGAACGTGCGGTGATAGTTACATCTGCACCCTTGCGAATTAACTCGCGGGCCGT
>CAIMMQ010000070.1 GCA_903842675.1 uncultured Actinomycetes bacterium | reverse complement strand
TTCATGTTTATCAGCCATGAGGTAAGTCTATCTAACGTTAGATAGTTACGATTAAATCGACGGGTTCGCCCTTTTGCGCGTGAACTTTGAGTTCCACTCGGGCGCCATGCGCAAGGACTACTACTGTCCACTCACCCGGCGCCGCAAAGAATCTAAACTGTCCCAACTCATTTGTTGGGACTTCTGCGGTGAATTCACCGGTTGAATCGAGGAGTCTCACATATGCGTTACCGACGGGCGCTCCATTTGGAACACCATCGCCAACACCACCACGGAGAACCGCTCCTTGAATCAAGGTCTGATTAGCAAGATCTACTCCTGCTAGATCTGGACCGCCAGGTGTTGCACCGCAAGTTTTCATTAAGCGCCAACCGCTACTGGAACGCCAACAAGTGAACCGTATTCAGTCCATGAACCATCATAGTTTTTGACATTTTGCATATCCAAAAGTTCATGAAGTACGAACCATGAGAATGCAGAACGCTCACCGATTCGGCAATATGCAATTGTCTCTTGAGCAAAATTAACACCCGCATTTACGTACAGCTCGGAAAGTTCTTCATTTGATCTAAAGGTGCCATCTTCATTTGCGGCCTTCGACCACGGAATATTCTTTGCAGTTGGAATATGTCCCTTAATTTGGCCGCCTTCTTGTGGCAAATGTGCTGGTGCAAATAGTTCACCAGAAAATTCTTGCGGTGAGCGAACATCAACGATGTTTTTCAGTCCGATAGATGCAATTACTTCATCGCGATATGCGCGGATGGAATTATCGCGCTCTGAAGCAACATAGCGAGTTGCGTTACGAGCAACCACCTCTGTTGTAAGACGTAAACCTTTGAGCTCCCAAAGCTTTCGTCCGCCATCAATTAGGCGAACATCTTGGTGGCCGTAAATCTTGAAGTACCAGAATGCATATGTGGCGAACCAGTTGTTGTTTCCGCCGTAGAGAACCACAGTTGAATCATTAGCAATACCGCTCTTTGAAAGAAGGGCTTCGAACTTCTCCTTGGAAATGAGATCACGAATTAAGCCATCTTGTAAGTCATCGCGCCAGTGAAGGGTAATTGCGCTTTGAATATGGCCCTTTTCATAAAGAGTGGTGTCTTCATCTACTTCGACAAATACAACATGTGGATTTGATAGGTTCTCTTGAACCCAATCAACTGAAACTAACGACGTAGCACGTGACATTATTTCCTCTTCTCTGAATTAGTTAATTATTGGAAGTTAGTTTTATTTTCGGTTTGTTGCGCGGGCGATCAAAAGATAGAGCTCACAGCCCAAGCAGTAGTTAAATGCCGCATTTAGAAAAGCGGCTGCAAGCGCAAATCCAACTGCAACCGTGAATAGGGCGCTGATGCCAAAAAATGATCCAAGGAGAGCCGCGAGCGCAAATATGAGACCAACGCTCTGTGCAAATTGTGGTGGGCGAATATCTTCGGTTGGAACATCGCCGGTTAAACGAGGTTTTATAAATTTCTTAAATGCAAATGCATAAGGCGTCTTGGCTGGACTAAGAATCGCACCGATTGCAAAGATTGCAAGTTGGATTGAAATCAGAATTGCCGAGTGCGTTACCAAAGCAGTTGCCAAAACTATTGTTGTTATTCCGGCAGAAAATCTTGGTCCTCGCGCATCAATCAACTTAACTTTGGAATCACCGAATATATTTTCTTTAGTGTTTTGCATAGTTGAATTGTAAGTTGTACAAAAAAAATAAACTAATTGCGATATGTTCGCACTTACTTAATTGATGCAACTCCGGCAAGGGCAGCAATTACTTGATCGCGTTTCGGAGCGCCAACTGCGCGACCTACTTCAACGCCATTGCCATTTAGAATCAAGGTCGTTGGCGTAGATCTAATATCCAAACGTCGAACCAATTCGAGGTTGCTCTCGGCATCGATGTTGACATGGTGGACATCGCTTAGATCGGCCGTGATATCGGCCAGCAGGGCCTTGGTAGCCCGACATGGCGAGCAGAATGCTGAAGAG
>CAIMMQ010000069.1 GCA_903842675.1 uncultured Actinomycetes bacterium | reverse complement strand
TATGAAAGATCCAAAGAAGCTTCTGATTCAACAGACTAAAAATGTTCAAGCTAGTCGGCAGTTGCGATTCAAAAACTTGGCTGAGATAACCAAAACCAAAGCTGTCATCAAGTCATACATAAAAGAGGCGATCGCCCTTGAAGAGGCAGGTATCAAAGTTCCGATAAAAAAAGCAGCAGATTTTGTGATGCCAGCAGAAATCACAGCAAAGTTTAAGAAGCACGCAGGGCTAGCCGTTGCCTTTAAGAAACTTACACCAGGGCGCCAGCGCGCTTACGTGTTACATTTCTCGGCAGCGAAACAAGAAAAAACGCAGGATGCGCGAATTGCTAAATGCGCCCCGGAGATTTTAAAAGGGAAAGGTCTAAACGACTAATGTGCTCAAAAGTGACTTGCAGTAATTGCGGCAAACCAACCTGGTCCGGTTGTGGCGAACATATCGAGGAAGCTTTAAATGGGATTCCTGAAGCAGATCGCTGTCATTGCTAGAAACTGAAGTGTTTAAAATGAAAAGATTGGCGCCAACATTTCTAGTGGTCTTCGCGCTGACTTCGAGTTTGGTGTTAACCGGTTGTGGCAGCTCCACGAAAACCCCAACCCCCAAGCCATCACCAACCGTAAGTGCAGTTGCGATGGCAGCTCCACAAGATTGCCTTAAAACAAAGGTGTTGGATGCCCTTAGGACTGCGGTACCAAATGCTAAGTACATTCCGACAAAATGGCAGCCAGCCCCAGGTACCGAGCTTGGCGATGTATTAGGTAACGGTGGGATCGCTTGCAGCTATGGATTACAAAGTGAAGCAATTGGATTAACGGTGCGTTGGGTAAGTAATTCAAAAATGCTTTTTGAGGCTAACGAGTCAAAATGGTTGGCAGATGGTTATCAAGTTGTAGATATTCCGAACTTGAATGAAAGTAAGGCTTACTTCAAGCAACGAGATCAATCTGCGACTCAAGAGTTTTCGATCTATTCGATTAACTATTTGATTAATGGCAATTGGATTGGTTTGAACTCAACATTTGGCAAGACGATTGCCGATGGTGCGGCTTGGATTTCGGCTGCAACTGCCAGCCTGGTCTAGGGTAATTTGCCGCAGTTTTAACTTCAAAATGGAAAACTGAGCAAAAAGGTATAGCGTGCCGCCATGGAAAATAGCCAAACTAAAGAAGTTAAATACGCAATTGTCACCGGCGCTAGCAGCGGGATTGGTGCTGCGACGGCAAAATTGCTTGCTTCAAATGGCTTTCATGTAATTGCTGGTGCCAGGCGAATGGAGAAGCTTTCAGAACTTGCTTCGACAAATTCAAATATTGAAGCGGTGGCACTCGATGTAACCGATCAGGACAGTGTCGATGCGCTTGCCACCAATCTTGTTGGTAAGCCAGTCTCAGTCTTAGTTAATTGTGCTGGGGGAGCCTTCGATGCTGATTCGATTCTGGAATCTGATCCAGAATCTTGGGCTAAAACTTATGACGTCAATGTAATTGGTTCGGTTCGCATGGTGAAGGCACTTGCTCCACTTATGAAAGCAAATGGCGAGGGCCACATAGTTGTTATTTCATCAACTGCTGGTCATGTTGCATATGAAAACGGTGGCAGTTATGTTGCGGCAAAACACGGGGATACCGCACTTGCAAGGACTTTGAGATTGGAACTTAATGGTGAACCAATTCGGGTAACAGAAATTGCACCGGGAATGGTTAAGACCGATGAATTTGCTGTGAATCGATTTTCTGGAGATACAAGTAAAGCTGCAAAAGTTTATGAGGGTGTAGAAAATCCGCTGACCGCCGATGATGTGGCAGAAGCAATTCGTTGGAGCGTTATGTTGCCGAGCCACTTTAATGTTGACTCACTTGTTATTCGGCCACTTGCACAAGCAGCACAACACAAGGTGCATCGCATCAGCAAGTAATTCATTTTTCAGAGC
>CAIMMQ010000068.1 GCA_903842675.1 uncultured Actinomycetes bacterium | reverse complement strand
AGTTCGGCAAGCTCAGGTCTATTCCGAGATAGTTCCATCTTCAATGCCAATTGCAGAGATGCTGGCAAAATCACCAAAGGCGATAATTTTATCTGGCGGACCTTCAAGTGTTTATGAAAGTGGCGCACCTACTTTAGATAGCGAACTATTTAAGCAAGGTATACCAATCTTTGGAATCTGTTATGGCTTTCAAGTCATGGCTGCTGCACTTGGTGGCGTTGTAACACAAACTGGAAAATCAGAATTTGGCCGGACTTCACTCTCGCTAAATTCAAAATCTAAGTTACTTGATGGTCTGCCAGCAGAATTTAAAGTTTGGATGAGCCATGGCGATAGCGTTACATCAGCACCAGCAGGATTCAGCGCAACTGCAAATACTTCAGCAACTCCCATAGTCGCCTTTGAAAATAGCGATGCAACATTGGCTGGGGTGCAATTCCACCCAGAAGTTTTACACTCCGAAAATGGTCAAGAAATCTTGCGTCGTTGGCTGATCGATATTGTTGGATGTAAACCTACGTGGAATCCAGAGAACATAGTTGCCGCAGAAATCGAAAAGGTAAAAGCGCTTGTTGGTGGCGGTCGAGTTCTTTGTGGTTTATCTGGCGGCGTTGACTCCGCGGTAGCGGCTGCTATTGTGCAGAAAGCAGTTGGCGCACAACTTACTTGTGTCTTTGTTGATCACGGATTATTGCGCGCTGGTGAAGCTGAACAAGTTGAGCGGGATTTTGTGGCATCTACTGGCGTAAAGCTAAAAGTTGTAGACGCGAAAGAACGTTTTCTAACAGCACTTGCCGGAATAACCGACCCCGAGGCCAAGCGAAAGATTATTGGCGCTGAGTTCATTAGAGTTTTTGAAGCTGCGGCCCGCGAGATTTCAGCTGATGAGCCAATTGATTTTCTTGTTCAAGGAACTCTCTACCCAGATGTAGTTGAATCAGGTGGCGGAACCGGAACTGCAAATATTAAGTCCCATCACAATGTTGGCGGCTTACCTGATGATTTGAAATTCACACTAGTTGAACCATTACGCACTCTTTTTAAGGATGAAGTTCGGTTCGCGGGTTTATCACTTGGGTTACCAGAAGAAATAATTTGGCGACAACCATTCCCTGGACCTGGTTTAGCAATCCGAATCGTTGGCGAAGTCACTGAGAATAACCTTAGAATTTTACGAAGTGCGGATTTAATTGCGCGCGAAGAGTTGCGCTTGGCCCAACTTGATCGTGTGATTTGGCAGTGTCCAGTGGTCCTGCTCGCTGACGTACGCAGTGTTGGCGTCCAAGGCGATGGTCGAACTTATGGCCACCCAATAGTTCTCAGGCCCGTCTCATCTGAGGATGCTATGACTGCTGATTGGAGCCGCATTCCTTATGATGTGTTGGAGAAGATTTCGACACGGATAACTAATGAAGTTCGAGAAGTAAATCGGGTAGTTTTAGATATCACATCTAAGCCACCAGGAACTATTGAGTGGGAGTAAGAAATGAAAGTTAAGGCAGTTGTACTAGCAATAGCAACCTCGCTTATTTTTGTTGCGCCGGTAATTGCTGACACCAAAACTCCCGCACCACATGCTCCAACAACTACCACTGTTAAGTCTGGCCCAGTGGCTTGCAAAGGCACCTATGCCGTTGGTCATCAAGCAAAGGATCTTGCAATCCCAAAGATTAAGAAGCCATTTAAGAATAAAGTCTTTACCTTCAACACAAATTGTGGGCAGATCGTTATTGCAGCTGATGGTGTAAAGGCACCACTAACCGTTCTCTCGATGGCTTATCTCGCCAACAATGGTTTCTTTGATCAGACCCTTTGCCATCGTTTAACTACAAAAGGTATTTATGTTATTCAGTGTGGCGATCCGACCGCATCAGGTCGTGGCGGTCCAAAGTGGCAAGTACCCGATGAGAATTTGCCAGTTGCAGGTCCTAATGCGTATCCAGCCGGAACTGTTGCGATGGCAAACTCTGGACCAAATACAAGTGGTAGTCAGTTCTTCTTTCTCTACGCCGACAACTCTGTTCTTGGTTCAAATTACACAATTTGGGGCCATGTAACCAAGGGACTTGAAATCCTCAAAGCTGTTGCAGCCCAAGGATCAAATAACTCAAATGGTGATGGCGATGGTGGACCGAATCAAACTTTCGCTATTGAGAGAGCGGTTGCCCGTTAAGCAGTATTAACTATTCTAAATGCTTCAGCGATTCGACCAGCAGGCAAATTAAAGAGCGTGGCATTTCGCTCGCCCCACTCGCGAACCATCTTAGGCATCTCGGTGTTGTGCGCCGTCTGACTTACATGTGAATGTAGCGCTTTTATTTTTGCATCAAAGGTCTCGGTAATATCAACAAAATGATCTGGTGAATTATGTGACATAACCCAGACTTCAAGGACGCGCCAAGGTTCTAAACCTTCAACTTTCAACAGATCTTCAAATGCAAATGCGTTTCGTGCATCGGGATAAACTGCCTGAATCGCCGCCTCACCTGCCGCCATATGATCTGGATGGCTTGCAAATAACCGGTCCCAGTTTCGTTCTGGACTTTGAACCACTAGTCGCTGCGGCTTTACCTTGCGAATTTCTCGGACAATCTCTTTACGTAATTCAATTGTTGGAACGAGCCAACCATCGCGATGATTTAAAAAGGTTATATTTGTAACGCCAAGTGCGGCTCCAGCATCACGTTGTTCACGTTGTCGAATCTTGGGCATCTCTTCACGTGGAACGCTTGGATCTTCGCCACCCTGATCACCATTTGTTGCGATGCAGTAGGAAACTTCGATCCCGTTAGCAGTCCAGCTTGCAATGGTGCCGCCAGCGCCAAAATCCAGATCATCTGGGTGGGCAGTTACGACTAGGACGCGTTCAACTTCGGAATCTGGGATTGGGCTCATGTGGGACATTTTGGCAGAACTTTAGGTAGTTACACTCCACCTCGTGTCATTAATTGAGGGACTTAACCCACAGCAGCAGGCGGCTGTCACACATGCTGGCGCACCCTTATTGGTCGTCGCAGGTGCTGGGTCCGGAAAAACTCGAGTTCTCACCAGGCGAATCGCTTATTTACTCGGTGAACGTCGCGTCGCACCATATGAAGTTCTAGCAATTACCTTTACAAATAAAGCTGCAGCAGAAATGAAAGAACGCGTGGCAGAACTCGTTGGAGATCGCGCTCGCCAGATGTGGGTTTCCACATTTCACTCGGCCTGCGTGCGAATTCTGCGCCAAGAAGCTGAGAAGTTGGGCTACTCCAATTCGTTCACAATTTATGATTCAAGTGACAGCCTTCGCCTCATAACGCTAATTATGAGAGATATGAATTTAGATCCCAAACGTTATGCACCTCGGGCCGTTGCTGGATTAATTTCCCAAGCAAAGAATGAACTTCAAGGGCCGGCCGATTACATACAAACAACCGATACCCAATTCAGTGAAATAGTTTCAGAGGTTTTTACGCATTACCAAAAGCGTCTCGCTGCGGCTAACGCGATGGATTTCGATGATTTGATCGGACGCACGGTTGAGGTGCTACAAAGATTCCCCGAAAGTAAGAATCGCTACCGTTCCAGATTTCGCCATGTTTTGGTTGATGAGTACCAAGACACAAACCATGCCCAATACATTTTAATTAAGGAATTGGTTGGGATGCCCGGGGATGGTTTACCACCTGCCGAACTTTGTGTCGTTGGTGATGCGGATCAATCAATCTACGCATTTCGTGGTGCGAACATTAGAAATATTCTCCAGTTCGAAGCAGATTACCCCAGCGCACAAACAATTTTACTCGAGCAGAATTATCGGTCGACCCAAAATATTTTAAGTGCAGCGAATGCAGTAATTTCAAATAACGAAGGGCGCAAGGCTAAGAACCTCTGGTCCGAAGCTGGCGCCGGAAATCCCATTAAAGGTTATGTGGCAGAGAGTGAACATGATGAAGCAGATTACATCGTGCAAGAGATCAATAAATTGCGCAGCGAATCGATATCTAATCCTGGTGACACTGCCATCTTTTATCGAACCAATGCCCAATCTCGCGTATTTGAAGAGTCCTTTTTAAGATCAGCAATTCCTTACAAAGTTGTTGGGGGAGTTCGGTTTTATGAACGAAAAGAAGTAAAAGACTTTCTCGCCTACCTACGTGTCCTAGTAAATCCGCAAGATGAAGTATCACTTCGCCGAATTATTAATACGCCCAAGCGGGGAATCGGAGATCGTGCACTTGATGCCGTCGATACTCATTCGCGGGCAACCGGATTATCGTTCTGGAACGCACTAAATTCCGTTTCTGATATCGCAGATATTCCCAACCGATCGGCTGCCGCTATCAATGAATTCACGCATTTAATAACTTCGCTGCAGTTCCTAGTAGAAGCCAAGACTCGGCCATCAGTAGTCGCAGCTGCGGTTCTTGAACAGTCCGGTTTACTTTCCGAACTCGAGAAGAGTGATGATCTGCAAGATGAGAGCCGGATCGAAAATTTACAAGAATTGGTTTCAGTTGCCGTTGAATATGAAGAAGGTGAAGTTGAAGAGGGTGAAGAGATTTCACTTTTAGGGTTCCTAGAAAATGTTTCACTTGTCGCAGACTCTGACCAAATTCCAGATGGCGAAGATCATGGCGGAGTAGTAACACTGATGACTTTGCATACTGCAAAAGGTTTGGAGTTTCCAACTGTTTTCTTAACTGGGATGGAAGAAGGAATATTTCCGCACTCTAGAACGCTGGGAGATAAGGAAGAGATTGAAGAAGAGCGTAGACTTGCTTACGTTGGCTTAACACGTGCCAGGTTACGACTTTATATTTCTAGAGCTGAGTATCGAAGTGCATGGGGTTCACCTTCCTACAATCCGCAATCACGATTTATCTCTGAAATTCCAGAAGAATTAATTGAGTGGAATGAACATGCTCCGGCACCATCACGAAGCAGTATCTTGAAAACATCTCACTTCACTCCAGCCCCACGTGCTACTGGTCGAAAGAGTTCAACCACAATGGTTCTTGAAGTTGGCGATCGTGTGTCTCATGACACATTTGGATTGGGAACAGTGGTTGGCGTTGTGGGAACTGGTGATCGCGCCGAAGCAACCATTAATTTTGGCTCACTAGGTGAGAAGCGATTACTACTGCGGTATGCGCCGGTAGAGAAGCTCTAAATAACCACTAAGATTTGCGATGTTCGCCATCGATAGGAGTAATTAATGGATCTCTTTGAGTACCAAGCTCGAGATCTCTTTGAGGCACATGCAATCCCAGTTTTAGGTGGAGCTGTTGCCTTCACGCCGGATGAAGCCGAGTCCGCAGCTGCAAAAATGGGCGGCCGAGTTGTTGTTAAGGCGCAGGTAAAAGTTGGCGGCCGCGGTAAAGCCGGCGGTGTAAAACTGGCAGAGTCACCAAGCGATGCACGCGAAAAAGCCGCTGCAATCCTTGGAATGGATATTAAAGGTCACACCGTACATAAAGTGATGATTGCGCAAGCAGCACCAATCGAGAGTGAGTATTACTTAGCAATTCTCTTGGATCGCGCAAATAGAAATTTCTTAGTAATGGCTTCAGTAGCCGGTGGTATGGAGATTGAGGATGTTGCACATAATTCTCCAGAAAAATTAGCAAGAGTAGGTATCGATCCAAATGTTGGAATCTCAAAAGAGAAGGCTCGCGAGATTGTTCTTGCCGGTCAATTCCCAGCAGATGTAGTAGATCAGGTTGTAGATGTTCTTCTGAAGTTGTGGGCGGCATTTGTTGCAGAGGATGCAACTCTGATGGAGATAAATCCGCTTGTAAAAACAAGTGATGGCAAAGTTGTTGCACTCGATGGCAAAGTCACTCTGGATGAAAATGCGGGCTTTCGCCATCCGAACCACGAATCACTTGTAGATCATGATGCGGCAAACCCATTAGAGGCCGCTGCTAAGGCGAAGAACTTGAACTATGTAAAGCTCGATGGCCAGGTAGGAATTATTGGCAATGGTGCTGGACTTGTTATGAGTACCCTAGATGTTGTTGCTTATGCTGGCGAAAAATTTGGCGTTAAGCCGGCGAACTTCCTAGATATTGGTGGGGGAGCTTCAGCACAAATTATGGCTGACGGACTTTCAATTATCTTGGGCGACAGCGATGTTAAGAGCGTCTTTGTAAATGTATTTGGTGGCATAACCGCATGTGATGCAGTTGCGAATGGCATCGTGCAAGCACTTGAAATACTTGGCGCAAAGGCAACCAAACCAATTGTCGTAAGACTTGATGGAAATAACGTTTTAGAGGGGCGCCGAATATTGAATGAAGCAGCACATCCACTTATTCAACAACTCGACACAATGGATGGCGCTGCAGCGCGCGCCGCAGAATTGGCGGCAAAATAATGGCAATTTTTGTAAATGAAAACACCAAGGTATTAGTTCAAGGAATGACTGGTTCGGAAGGAACCAAGCACACCGGACGTATGCTCAAATCTGGAACAAAAGTTGTCGGTGGAGTTACACCCGGCAAAGGCGGCCAGAGCGTTGAAATAGAAGGCGTGACACTTCCAGTGTTTAACACAGTGGCCGAAGCCGTTGCTGCAACAGGTGCAAACGCATCCGTTGTTTTTGTACCGCCTAAGTTTGCTAAGGCTGCGGTTATTGATGCGATTGATGCCAAACTGCCATTAGTTGTTGTAATCACTGAAGGAATTCCAGTTCACGATACTGCGGCTTTCTATGCCTATGCAGTTGCGAGCGGAACTACGCGTCTTCTTGGACCAAACTGTCCGGGCTTAATCTCTCCCGGAAAAAGTAACTTAGGAATTATTCCATCTGACATCACTGGCCCCGGACGTATCGGCCTTGTTTCAAAATCTGGAACCCTGACTTATCAAATGATGTACGAACTTCGTGATTTTGGATTTAGCACTGCAGTAGGAATTGGTGGCGATCCAATTATTGGAACCACACACATCGATTGCTTGCGGGCATTCCAAGATGATCCAGATACTGATGCGATCGTAATGATTGGTGAAATCGGTGGCGATGCGGAAGAGCGTGCTGCGGCATTTATTGCAGAATATGTGACAAAGCCAGTCGTCGGTTACGTTGCAGGATTCACTGCCCCTGAAGGAAAAACTATGGGCCATGCTGGTGCAATTGTTTCTGGATCTTCAGGTACAGCTGCTGCTAAGCAAGAAGCACTTGAAGCTGTTGGGGTAAAAGTTGGCAAGACACCAAGTGAAACCGCAGCACTAATGCGGGCCATCCTAAGCAACCATAAATAGTTCGGAGCAAAAAATGCTCGGTCGCATCCTGCTGATAACTTTTCAACAGGCGATGCGCAGTGTGGTGCTTACACTTTTCCCAATTGGATTTATCTCGCTAGTCACTTGGGCTACGGCTGGAAGTGCCACTGGAAATACCTCTGATCCAATTCGCGCCGCACTTTGGCTTTGGCTTGCAGCCCATCTCGTTCCATTTCATCTCTCACTCGCAGCTACATCAACTAGCGGTGCTCTTACATATTTACCACTTGCTGCGGCAATCTTTCCTTTTTTGGCTATCAGAAGTGGATTTAAACGCAGCGCTAGTTTCCTTGGAAATATTCGCGCGGCCAGATCATTCGTAATTCTTTGGTACGTTCTTTTTGCTACGGCAGCTGCGGGCCTTTCACAAAGTTCAAGCATTAAACCAGTCCTATATTTGGCCCCGGTTTATGCCGGATTGTTAGCACTAATTGCAACAGCTGAAATGACCCTGCCATTTTTCATAAACTCAAAATTCATATTTCAGTTATTTGGAATTCTCCTGGGTGTAGCACTGGTTATTGATGCGCTATCAATGGCTACTCACTTTAAAGTGATGCACGACTTAGCAATAGTGATTCAACCGGGATGGGTCGGCGGGATTCTATTTTTAGCGATCCAACTTCTGTATCTCCCAAATATCGCCCTTGCCACACTCAGTTACCTATTTGGGATTGGATTCTCAATTGGAGCGGCTACTCAAATTAGCCCAGTTAATTTTCATCTCACTGCGCTTCCCGCTATTCCAGTACTAAGTGCGCTTCCAACAGGTAAGCACCCATTGATAATTATTTCTGTGGTATTTCTTCTAGTTCTCATATTCCTGCATCAGCGAAAATCTTTTTCAAATACTTTAACTCTTCTTGCAAATACCAAAAACTTGCTTTCGCAAGTATTGCCAATGGCGCTACTTTTAGCCGGAATCGCTTTCTTGGCTGGCGGCGAGTTGATAACAAAAGATATGAACCCCGTTGGTATCTCGTGGTGGAGCCTGCCCGGCATATTTCTTGGGGCAGAAATTCTTACCGCGCTCTTCGCGCTCTATCTACCAGCGCTAGTAAAATCTCTTGGTAGAAAACGGCAGAATATTTAGGATGCGTATCGTTATTCTGGCATCTGGAAGTGGTTCGCTAGCACAAGCGATTTTTGACGCAGATTTCGCGTTAGAAATTTTACAAGTAATTTCTGATAAGCCATCGCAAGTACTCGCTCGAGCAGAACTTGCTGGAATTCCAACTACATACCTTCCTGTGGAAGGCGATCGCGATACTTGGGACGCCCAACTATTCACTTTAGTTGAAAGCTTAAATCCAGATTTAGTGGTGAGCGTGGGGTTCATGCGAATTCTGAGCGCGAAGTTTGTTAATAGATTTGCCACTATAAATACTCATCCCGCTTTACTCCCAAATTTCCCTGGCGCACATGCCGTTCGGGATGCGATCGCAGCTGGCGTACAAACAACTGGCGCAACTGTGCACTGGGTGGATGAGGGCGTGGATACTGGCAAAGTCATCACATCGGCGCAAGTGCAAGTATTAGCCAGCGATGATGCTGCTTCATTGCATGAACGCATTAAGATTGTGGAACGCGAGCTCATTGTCGAGACGTTAGCGAAATTTATAGCGACTGGAATTGATGGTCAAAAATGATAGATCGTAAACCAATCACCAGGGCGATTTTAAGTGTGTACGACAAAACTGGCTTAGTAGAACTTGGTAAGTCGCTAAGTGCAGCTGGAGTTGAAATTCTCTCCACCGGTTCTACCGCGAAAGTTCTCAAAGATGCTGGAGTTCCAGTAGTTCCGGTTGAAAGTTATACCGGCTTTCCAGAAATGTTGGGTGGGCGAGTAAAAACTCTTCATCCCAGAATTCATGGCGGAATACTTGCAGATCAATCTAATCCAAGCCATCTACAAGAGCTTGCTAGCCAAGATATTGCACCATTTGATTTGATAGTTATTAATTTATATCCATTTACGCAGACAATTGCGTCAGGGGCAAAATTCGAAGAGTGCATTGAACAGATTGATATCGGTGGCCCGAGTATGTTGCGTGGAGCTGCAAAGAATCACAACTCAGTAGCAGTAATTTCAGATCCATCACAGTATCCCGCTCTGACTACAGCGATTGCTGCGGGTGGATTTACCTTGGCACAGCGCCGAGAATTAGCAATGCATACCTTTAGGAAGACCGCAGAATACGACGCAGCGATTGCAACTTGGCTAGCCGGAGAGTTAGATCAAAATGATTGGCGAGTAGCAGTTTGGGAGAAACTGGCTGATTTACGTTACGGCGAAAATCCGCATCAGAGCGCTGCCGTATTTACTAATAAAATTGGTTCTAACGTCGGAATTACAAGCGCCAAACAGCACCATGGCAAAGAGATGTCTTTTAATAACTACACAGATGCCGATGCCGCGCTGCGCGCCGCTTATGACCATGCGCAACCCTGTGTTGCAATTATCAAACATGCAAATCCTTGTGGGATCGCAATAGCTGATGAAATTTCCGATGCCCACCTAGCCGCTCATGCCTGCGATCCAGTATCAGCGTTTGGCGGGGTAATTGCCGCAAATCGAAATGTCACCCTAAAAATGGCGGAGCAAATCTCCGAAATTTTTACTGAAGTTGTCGTCGCGCCGGGCTATGAAGCTGGAGCTATTGAATTACTTTCAAAGAAACCTTCAATACGAATTTTGGAGATTGCCGGTTTTGAAATTTCCCAAGAAGAGTTGCGTCCGATTTCAGGTGGCGTGCTTATTCAGAATTCAGATCTAATTGATGCACCAGGTGATAGCGCTGCAAATTGGAAACAGGTTTGCGGTCCCAAGGTTGATGCGGCAATAATTCGCGATTTGGAATTTGCTTGGCGAAGTGTCCGCTCGGTAAAGAGCAACGCAATTTTGTTAGCATCGGCTGGAGCTTCGGTCGGTGTTGGAATGGGTCAAGTTAATAGAGTAGATAGCGCAAAACTTGCAGTTGCCAGAGCAGGTGATCGCTCGGTTGGAAGTGTTGCCGCAAGTGATGCCTTCTTCCCATTCGCTGATGGACTCGAAATTTTATTGGCAGCTGGAGTTAAAGCTGTTGTGTCGCCAGGAGGAAGTGTGCGAGATGAAGAGGTGATAGCAGCGGCTGCCCAGGCGAACGTTGCCTTGTTCTTCACTGGCGTTCGGCACTTCTCACACGCTTAATTTCCGTTAGCTTTGTTTTAGATAGTTTTAGATAGTATTGCCGCATGAGCGCAATAATTTTGGATGGTAAAGCGACTGCCGCGACTATCAAAGATGAATTACGCCAAATCGTTTCTAAATTATCTAAAAAACCTGGGCTTGGAACTGTTTTAGTTGGTGATGATCCAGGTTCACATTCTTATGTCGGTGGCAAACACAAAGACTGCGCCGATGTTGGAATTAATTCAATTCGGGTCGACCTTCCCGGCAGTGCCAAGGAGGCAGATGTACTTGCCGCAATTAAAGATTTAAATAACAGCAATGAATGTACGGGATACATCGTGCAATTGCCGCTCCCTAAGGCAATAAATGCCAATCGCATCCTTGAGGCAATTGATCCTAAAAAAGATGCGGATGGTCTTCATCCACTTAATTTAGGCAAATTAGTTTTAGGCGAACCCGCACCACTTCCATGTACACCAAGAGCCATTCTTGAACTTCTGCATCGTTACAAGATATCTACAAAGGGTTCTGAAGTATTGGTAATGGGGCGCGGGATAACAGTTGGCCGGCCACTTGCATTGCTTCTCTCGCGTAAGGGCGATGATGCAACGGTAACAATTACTCATACCGGAACGAAGGAACTCACGCTTCACACAAAGCGTGCTGACATAATTGTTGCAGCTATTGGCAGCGCGCATTTTTTAACTGCGGCCATGATTAAGCCTGGCGCTGTTGTACTAGATGTTGGGATAACCAGAACGGATGCCGGATTACTGGGCGATGTTCATCCGGATGTCTTGAATATTGCATCGTATGTGGCGCCAATGCCTGGTGGTGTTGGACCAATGACACGTGCAATGTTGTTAACAAATGTCGTTGAGATGGCACAATCAAAATAGTCTCGATGATAAATTTAAGGAAATACTTCAACCAGATTCGCGCTGTCTCGTATGCCTTGGTCGTATTTGGGTTAGTGCTTGGAATCGCTGGTGCGGTTCGCTCTGCTGCGATATTGATAGCAATAGGTGCTGGCACTTTTATCTCAAATCAATTCACCCGCTCAAATAAGCGTAGGAAGATCGAATTTATTCTCCCCATGGCAGTCGTGCTTCTGCTTTTTGTGGTGGCGCTCACATTGCCACATGCGAAGTAATCTTTAAGTGCGCAAAAATCACTTAAACTTAGGCCATTGAATAGCCGCTGAATTTCGGTCGCCAATAGAGAGAAGAAGAGATGAGCAGATCAGGAAAAGTTACCGTAGTAGGTGCCGGTTTTTATGGTTCAACAACCGCCCTTCGCCTTGCCGAGTATGACATTTTTGAAACCGTTGTTCTTACCGACATCCTTGAGGGAAAACCTGAGGGCATCGCTCTTGATATGAATCAATCTCGCTCAATTGAAGGATTTGAAACAAAAATAATTGGTGCAACCACTACAGCCGATGGCGCTGGTTACGAAGCTACTGCTAATTCTGAAGTAGTAGTTATTACGGCCGGACTTCCTCGCAAACCAGGCATGAGTCGTATGGATTTAATTGGCATTAATGCTGGAATTGTTCGCGGTGTTGCCGAGAATATTGCTAAGCACTCGCCAAATGCCGTGATAATTGTTGTTTCGAACCCACTTGATGAAATGACTGCTTTAACGCAGATAGCAAGTAACTTTCCTAAAAACCGCGTCATGGGGCAGGCTGGAATGCTTGATACCGCTCGCTTTACAGATTTCGTGGCAGAGGAACTCAAAGTTCCGGTTTCAAGTGTCAAAACTTTGACTCTCGGTTCACATGGCGAAACTATGGTTCCGGTACCAAGTCGTTGCACAGTTAACGGCAAACCTTTAAGTGAGTTACTTGATCAGGCAAAGATTGATCAACTTGTAGATATGACTCGCAATGGTGGGGCGCAAATTGTGGCACTGCTCAAAACTGGATCGGCTTACTACGCACCATCTGCAGCCGCTGCCCGAATGGCAAAAGCCGTTAAAGAAGATTCTGGCGCAGTTATGCCTGTGTGTGCTTGGGTCGATGGCGAATATGGAATCTCTGGTGTCTACCTTGGTGTTGAAGCCGAGATTGGCAAAGTTGGTATCCGCAAGATAGTTGAAAGTGCGCTAACAGAATCAGAGATCGCTGATTTAAAGAACGCAGCCGAAGCAGTTCGTGCAAAACAAGCAGATGTTAAAGATTTATAAGAATCTATTTAATAAAACTATAAAAGGGCGGCGAAGCTAAATATGTCAAATGTGTCCAAGATAAAAGTTGAAGGAACAGTTGTAGAACTAGACGGCGATGAGATGACCAGAATTATCTGGCAATTTATCAAAGAGAAATTGATCCTTCCTTACCTAGATGTAAATCTCGACTATTACGACCTTGGCATGGAGCACCGTGATGCGACTAATGATCAGGTAACAATCGATTCGGCACACGCGATTCAAAAACACGGCGTTGGAGTTAAATGCGCGACCATCACGCCAGATGAAGCTCGAGTAGAAGAATTTAAGCTAAAGCAGATGTGGAAATCTCCAAATGGAACTCTTAGAAATATCTTGGGCGGCGTGATTTTCCGCGAGCCAATCATTATTTCAAATGTACCTAGGTTGGTTCCACACTGGACCAAGCCAATAGTTATTGGTCGTCATGCTTTTGGTGACCAATACAAGGCAACTGATTTCCGCGTTCCAAGCGCTGGAAAATTAACCATGACATTCACACCTCAAGATGGTTCCAAGCCAATGGAATTTAACGTCTTTGATTTTCCATCATCAGGCGTTGCCATGGGTATGTATAACCTTGATGAATCAATTCGCGATTTTGCAAGAGCTTCGATGAATTACGGACTAAATCGTAATTACCCAGTATTCCTATCAACTAAAAATACTATCTTGAAGGCTTACGACGGCCGATTTAAAGATCTCTTTGAAGAGGTTTACCAAGCAGAGTTCAAAGATAAATTTACTGCTGCCGGAATTGCCTACGAGCACCGCTTAATTGATGACATGGTTGCAACCGCACTTCGTTGGGAAGGCGGCTATGTCTGGGCTTGCAAGAACTATGACGGCGATGTTCAGTCTGACACTGTTGCGCAAGGTTATGGCTCACTTGGTTTGATGACATCTGTCTTGATGTCACCAGATGGCCGCACTGTTGAATCCGAGGCGGCACACGGAACTGTTACAAGACACTTCCGCGAACACCAACAGGGTCGCCAAACATCAACAAACCCAATTGCTTCTATCTTCGCGTGGACCCAAGGGCTGGCGCACCGAGCAAAGTTAGATAACAATCCAAAGTTGGCCGAGTTCGCAACCACACTTGAAAAGGTCTGTGTTTCAACCGTTGAGAGCGGAAAGATGACAAAAGATCTTGCAATTCTGATCTCAAAAGATAGTCCGTGGCTAAATACCCAAGATTTCTTAGCCGCAATTGATGAGAACCTAAAGGTTGCGCTTAAGTAAAAAAGTTCATAAAAAAGCCCCGAATCGAATCCGATCCGGGGCTTTTAACTTTTAGATTAGCCCTTATTGATCCGTAGTCCAGATGCTGAATCAAATAAGTGAATTGCATTTTGAATTGCACTCACAGATATTGTCTCGCCTGGCTTTGGTGGATTCTTTGGATCCCAACGAACAATAACTTGGGCGCCCTCATCAGTTTCATGTGCGAACTTGATAGATGAATCAGCTGGCTTGCCATAAACGAAGGCATCAGCACCAAGTTCTTCAACAACTTCAACAACAATTTTGAAGCCGCCGGAAGTTGCAGGCACGAAACCTTCTGGGCGGATACCAACTGTTACTGAGCTGCCAGCACTGGCTGGAACGTCAATTGAAAATTCACCAAGGTTTGCCTTGCCACCAGAAACTGGAACGCTCAGCAAGTTCATCGCAGGTGAACCAATAAATCCAGCAACGAAAGCATTTGCTGGTGAGTCATACAGGTTACGAGGAGTATCAACTTGCTGTAGCAAGCCATCCTTGAGAACCGCAACGCGATCACCCATGGTCATAGCTTCAACCTGGTCGTGCGTTACATAAACGGTTGTGATTCCGAGACGACGCTGTAGCGCAGCAATTTGAGTACGAGTTGCAACACGAAGCTTTGCATCAAGGTTAGAAAGTGGCTCATCCATTAAGAACACTTGTGGTTCACGAACGATTGCGCGACCCATTGCAACGCGCTGACGTTGTCCGCCAGAAAGTGCCTTCGGCTTGCGATCTAAATAATCTTCAAGGTCAAGAAGCTTTGCGGCTTCTTTAACGCGACGATCACGTTCGGTCTTATCAATTCCAGCAATCTTTAGTGCGAATCCCATGTTTTCTGCTACAGACATATGTGGGTAAAGCGCATATGACTGGAAAACCATTGCGATATCGCGATCTTTTGGCGCAATGTGAGTTACATCTTTATCGCCAATTCGAATAGTTCCGGTATCAACTTCTTCTAACCCCGCAAGCATGCGAAGTGAGGTTGATTTTCCGCAACCTGATGGGCCTACGAGTACGAGGAATTCACCATCATTAATTGTGAGACTTAATTTATCTACTGCAGGTTTTGTTGTTCCCGGGTAAATACGGGAAGCATTTTCAAATACGACTGATGCCATGACTAACTGCTCCTTCTCCGGGCAGGTACGTGCCCGACGATCCATTGGATAAAGGTTCTTCCCGCTCGGTTGAGCGTGGGCAAACTCTAGCGACCCCGGGGTATTTTCGCCAGATACCCTTTACCCGTGACCCTGCATGTACTGCGAGACGTAGCCATCGTGCTCTTCTTCATCCTGGTGGCCGGAATCTTTGTGGCTGCAGAGATCGCCCTGATCTCACTTCGGGAATCTCAGATTCGCCAACTAGCAGGAACCAGCAAGCGCGCCGATCGTGTTGTGCAATTAGCGCAAAACCCAAACCGTTTCTTGGCAGCTGCCCAAGTTGGAATAACTTTCTGCGGATTTCTATCGGCTGCACTTGGTTCACAGCGACTCGGGGTTTATGTAATCCCAGTATTGCGTGATTGGGGACTTTCGGAAAACTTAAGCAAGACCGTCTCGTTAATCTCGCTAACAATTGTCATTTCGTATATCTCCCTTGTCTTCGGTGAGCTCGTTCCAAAGCGACTTGCGCTCTATCGGACTGAAGTAATTGCACTTGCCGCCGCACCAACTATTGATGGAATCGCAAAAGTATTTCGCCCGGTCATCTGGCTACTTTCAAAATCCACCGACCTAATTGTTAAATTATTTGGCTTACGTTCAGGTGAAGTACGAAGTGAAATTTCCGAAGCCGAGTTAGTGGATCTTGTTACGGGTCATACCGCACTGACCGCAGAAGAGCGTGACATAGTTGAAGAACTTTTCAATGCAAGTGATCTTCAACTACATGAAATTATGGTCCCGCGAACCGAAGTGGATTTCCTTGATGTTGGTCTGACCATTGCCGAAGCAATAGCGCTCGCGGTTGAACATGCACATTCCCGTTACCCAGTAACACGTGGAAGCACCGATGAAGTAATTGGATTCCTACATGTAAGAGACTTGCTTGATCCAAAATTGAGCACGCGGGCACAGGAAACAGTTTTAGATTTAATTCGGCCAGTCTTATTTCTCCCCGGAACAAAGGGTGTTCTGCCGGCGTTGGCAGAAATGCGCGCCAGGCGCCATCACATCGCAATTGTGCTTGATGAATATGGCGGTACCGATGGCATCGTGACGATGGAAGATTTAGTCGAGTGCCTAATCGGTGATATTCAGGATGAATATGACTTGGAGAGTGGGGAAGTTTCACCTCAGCAGAAGAAGGGTGAATTCAAAATCGACGCACTTATTTCACTTGAGGATCTCCATGACCAAACTGGAATTCTGATTCCAGAAGGTCCGTATGAAACCGTAGGCGGATATGTAATGCACCATTTAGGGCGAATCCCAACGGTTAATGATGTTGTTCCACTCACTGCGCCAGCAGTTGGCCGGATAAAAGTATTAACAATCAATGGCAAGCGCGCGGGGCAATTACTCATCTCTGCGGATGAATGGAAAGATAGCGCCCATGATGAGTGAGGCAGTGCCAGCAGGTAGAGAGCGTGTTCTATCTGGAATTCAGCCAACCCATGATTCTTTTCACCTCGGTAACTATTTAGGCGCCATCAGGCAGTGGGTAGAACTTCAAAAAACTCATGATGCTTTCTATTGCGTAGTTGATCTACATGCTTTGACTGTTGAACCAGAACCAAAAGCGCTACGCGCAAGAACGCTTGCCTCTGTTGCACAATTAATTGCGCTGGGTTTAGATCCAGAAAAGTGCACACTTTTTATTCAATCTCACGTGCCAGCCCACAATCAATTAGCTTGGGTTTTAGAGTGCCTAACTGGTTTTGGTGAAGCTGGACGTATGACGCAATTCAAAGATAAATCACAAAAGTCTGGTGCCGATCGCACTGTTGTTGGATTATTCACTTACCCAATTTTACAAGCCGCCGATATCTTGCTGTATCAAGCAAATAAAGTTCCAGTTGGCGAAGATCAACGTCAACATATTGAATTAACAAGAGATCTGGGCCAGCGATTTAATTCTAAGTTTGGTCCAACATTTACAATTCCTGAAGGCTACATAATTAAGGCCGCAGCCAAGATAAATGATTTACAAGACCCAACTGCAAAGATGAGTAAATCAAGCGCTTCCCAATCTGGTGTAATTGAATTAATGGATGCCCCAGAAATTAATACCAAGAAGATCAAAAGTGCGGTCACAGATACCGAACGCGAAATTCGCTTTGACGAGAAGAACAAGGCCGGTGTATCAAACCTCCTGACTATCTACAGCGCCCTAACCAAGAAGAGCATTGCGGATTCCGAAGCAGATTTTGCTGGAAAAGGTTATGGCGATTTAAAGACTACTGTCGCCGAGGTCGTTGTGGATTACCTAAAGCCAGTTCGTGCAAAGGCACTGGAACTTCTGCAAGACCCAGCACATCTAAATTCAATTCTTAAACTGGGTGCCGAAAAAGCAGATGCGGTAGCCACGAAAACTTTAAAGGATGCATACGATGCAATTGGCATCATTCCGCGCAACTAAATTCTGGCTTTTAGGCTTTGCCGTCTTCTTCCTGGCATCGACTTCAACTCCAGCGATCGCAGCAAATCCTGCGGTAAAAATTGCTGTCATATATGACGTTGGTGGCCGTGGTGATAAATCTTTTGATGACGCGGCAGCGCTCGGGATAGATCTAGCCAAGAAGAAATATGGCTTAACGCCTTTTAACCTTCGTGAACTTGTAACGGTTGGAACCGAGTTTGATCGGGAGAATCGTTTGGAGTTTTTAGTTAAAGCTGGCTACAAAACCATCATTGCTGTTGGTGCAAGCTTCCATGGCGCAGTTGCGTACATGGCGCAGAAATATCCAGAGAGTCAATTCGCAATAATCGGGGATTCCAGTCTGGGATACCTAAATGTTTCTTCGTTAGATTTCGCTCATGGTCAGGGATCATTTCTTGCCGGAGTGCTAGCAGCAAAGAGTTCTAAGTCTGGCAAAATTGCTTATCTTGGTGACTCCGGTGATGCCACAAACCTGATTGATCAAAGCAATTTCATTGCGGGTGCTATGTATGCTTCAGCGAAAACCATCGTCTTTACCAAGCAGGCAAACGCTGGCCTGAACTTGGAAGTTAGCGCCCTTGTAAAGCAAGGAGCCGATGTTATTTACTCGACTTGGTCTAGAAACGGCGAAGTTCTGTCGCAAGTTGCCGCGTTGAATACTTCAAAGCACACCGTTAAATTAATTGGAGTGTCTCCTGATCAATTCTTCTTAACTTCCAAAGCCGCTCAAAAATGTGTAATTGGTTATGTAGTAAAGCGCTTTGATATTGCTGCGACCGACTTAATAAGTGGTGCGGTTGCTGATCAAAGCATTATGGATGAGATAGATGCCAGCGCTGGCGTATACGGCCGGATATACACACTCACCAATGGCCTTGAATTAAAAATCACTAGCGCTTCGCAAGCCGCCAAGTTATCCGTGTCACAAGCGCGCGCTGCCTTAATTTCAAAGAAAATTAAGAGCGAAAAGTAGGGTTTCCCGCCCAAGGTTAGAGTTTGGGTTGAGAGTTTGTTACCAAACCGCAACGCGTGGAAAGTTGCTGCGGGTGTACACACCGATAAGGTTGCCTCAACAACGATCCCCTCTGTAACAAGAGGAAATTCAGGAGGAACATTGAAGAAGTCAATTAAGTTACTCGCAATTATCGCAGCAACCGCATTGGTTGGCGGAGTTGCAGTTGCCCCTGCATCACAAGCGGCAAAGGTAAAGCTTTGTTTAGCACTTGATACCGGCGGTGTGGATGATCACTCATTCAACGCTGGTGCTTGGGCTGGTGCGCAAGCATCCACAGTTTCAACAGCTGAATACCTACCTTCAACATCATCTGCGGACTTTGCACCAAACATCAAGAAGTTTGTTGATAAGAAATGTCAACTAATTATTGGTGTTGGATTTGCTATCTCAGGTGAAATTGTTAAGTCAGCAAAGCTAAACCCAGGAATTAAGTACGCTGTTGTTGATGATCAGGCATGGGATCACGGCGATGATGGTTCTGTTTACCCAGGATCTCCTGTAGCAAACGTAAAGGGCCTAACTTTCTCAACTGACGAAGCGGCCTTCGAAGCTGGCTACCTTGCAGCTGGTATGTCAAAGACCGGAAAAGTAGCTACTTATGGTGGCGCTCCATACGGAACCGTAACCATATTCATGGACGGCTTTGCAAAGGGTGTTGCGTACTACAACAAGAAGAAGAACAAGTCTGTCAAGGTACTTGGCTGGGATCCAGCAAAGCCAGCAGCAGGAACCTTCGTTGGTAACTTCAGCGATGACAACAAGGCGCTAACAATTTCTAATGGCTTCGAACAACAAGGTGCGGATGTAATCCTGCCAGTTGGCGGATCACTTGGACTTTCATATGCCCTTGCCTCTGTAAAGAGCAAGAAGTCACTAACAATCTGGGTTGACTCAGATGCTTATGACCTATTGCCACAGATCCGTTCAGTTCTCTTGTCAACAGTTGTGAAGCAAATTGGAAACTCTGTTAAGTCAGTAGCTGCTGATGTTGCTTCTAACAAGTTCACAAATGATTCATACGTTGGAACACTTGCAAACAAGGGTGTATCAATCGCGCCATATCATGATCTATCTTCTCGAGTACCAGCACTCCTTCAGAGTGAAGTACGTAAGATCGGTCTCGATATCGCCGCTGGAAAACTTTCAGTCAAGTAATTTCTGATTGAATCCTTCTAAGTAGGAGGGCTGAGAAATCAGCCCTCCTACTTTTTTGTCGCCAACTTAGATAGGATCTTGTTGTGTCTTTAGAACTTCGAGCAATTACCAAGCGCTTTGGTGCGCTCATTGCTAACGATGCCATCGACTTAAAAGTTGAGGCCGGACAGATTCATGCCATCCTTGGTGAAAATGGCGCCGGCAAATCCACCCTTATGAATATTGTTTATGGCTTGGTTGCGCCAGATTCTGGCGAAATACTCGTTGATGGAAAGCCAATCAAGATAACGGAACCGAGTGATGCACTTGCTGCTGGCATCGGTATGGTCCACCAACATTTTATGTTGATTCCGGTTTTCACAGTTGCTGAAAATATCATTCTCGGCCACGAAAAATTAAAATCAAATCGGATTTTAAACTTAGAACAAGCGCGGATTGATATTAAGCGTATTTCTGAAGAGTTTGGTTTTGAAGTTGATCCAGATGCGCTGGTGGAGGAGTTGCCTGTTGGCGTGCAGCAACGAGTAGAAATCATAAAGGCCTTAATTTATGATGCCAAGGTATTGATCTTGGATGAACCAACTGCGGTTTTAACTCCGCAAGAGACTGATGAACTATTAAAGGTCATGCGTAAATTGCGCGAAAAGGGCACGGCAATAATTTTTATTACACATAAATTACGTGAAGTTAAAGCGGTCGCAGATGAAATTTCTATTATTAGGCGCGGTAAAGTAGTCGGCACCTCGCTTCCAACCGCATCCCAGGAAGAACTAGCTTCACTTATGGTTGGCCGGCCAGTAGACCTAACTGCAAACAAGAGTTCTAAATCAGCCGGTGAAACGATACTTGTTGCGCGAGACTTAACCATCAGAGATGCGCTTGGCAGGGCCGTAGTCAATAAGGCCAACCTCGAAGTTCGGGCAGGTGAAGTTCTAGCGATTGCTGGCGTACAAGGCAATGGTCAATCCGAACTTGCACGAGCCATCATAAATTTGGAGGATCATGTCGAAGGGTCGCTAACTTTATCCGGGAAAGAACTTGTTGGGCTATCTATTCACGATTCACTACACGAAGGGATTGCCTTCATTCCAGAATCTCGCGAGCTCGACGGATTAGTTGGCTCATTTTCAATCGCAGAGAATTTGATTTTAGATTTGCACGACGGCACGCCGTTTTCTAAGGGTATTTCGATTTCAGCAACTGAAGTTTCGGCTAATGCCGAAAAGCGGGTTAAAGAGTTCGACATTAGACTTCAATCTATTCAAGATCCAGTTTCTTCACTTTCAGGCGGCAATAAGCAGAAAGTTGTGTTGGCCCGCGAGCTTTCTAGGCCCGTGAAAGTTTTGGTTGCATCACAACCAACGCGCGGGTTGGATGTTGGATCCATTGAATTTGTGCATGAAAGAATTTTGGCCGAGCGCGATGCTGGCCGAGCCGTAGTTCTCATTAGTACCGAACTAGATGAAGTTATGGCTTTGGCTGATCGAATTGCAGTTATGTATCGAGGCGAGATTCTTGCAACCGTTGACTCAACTGTAACTCGCGAGGAGCTGGGCTTGCTTATGGCTGGCGTCTCTACTAAAAGGGATTCGGTCGCATGAAATCATTCCTGAAGAGAGTTTCTGATGTATTGAAGCTACCTCTTCTATCTTTCTTACTTGCATTTATTCTTACATCGGTCTTGATAGCCTTCTCTGATGCCAAGGTGCTTAAAAATATTGGCTCACCTGGGAAGTTTTTATCTAGCGCAGCATCAACAGTAGGAAGCGCTTTTCTTGCGCTATTTCAAGGTTCAATATTTGATATAAATTTGGCGCGTGGTCATAATTTCTTCCAAGGTTTCTATCCACTCTCTGAAACTTTGGTAACCGCAACCCCACTCATACTCACCGGACTTTCGGTAGCACTTGCATTTAAGTCAGGCTTATTCAACATCGGAGCCCAAGGCCAATTCATCTTTGGTGCAATCGGCGCCTCCTACGTTGGATTTCATTTTCATTTGCCTGCCGTAGTTCACGTGATTGCGGCGCTTGTTGTAGGTGTAATTCTCGCTGCCTTCTGGGGCGGGCTCGTTGGATTATTAAAGGCAAAAACCGGTGCACATGAAGTTATTGTCACAATCATGCTTAATTATGTTGCTGGTTATTTTATTTTGTGGATACTTAAAACTAAGACATTTTTAAGACCCCATCGACTAGATCCGATTGCGCCAGAAGTTGGTGTTAACGCTCGCCTACCATTAATCGCAGGAGCTAATCAAAGACTTCATGCTGGAATATTTATTGCCCTTGCAGCCGCAGTATTAGTTTGGTGGTTGTTATCAAAGAGCACCCTTGGATTTAAGTTCCGTGCTGTAGGCGCTAATTCGGCCGCAGCTAAGACAGCAGGAATTTCAGTTCCTTTTGTGATGACTACGACAATGTTAATTTGTGGTGGACTTTCTGGACTTGGAGGCGCAGTTCACGTTCTCGGTAGTGAGCATGCGCTAAACACGGATATTGCGGGATCTTTTGGTTTTGATGCAATCACCGTTGCCTTACTTGGCCGAGCCCAACCTTTCGGAACTGTATTGGCTGCAATATTGTTTGGCGCCCTTCGAACTGGTGGCCGCACAATGCAATCGAACACTGGTACACCGCTGGATATTGTCCTGGTAACTCAAGCGCTAATCGTGCTCTTTATAGCGGCTCCGAACTTTGTTCGTTTTGTCTTCCGCCTCAAGAATATTAAATCCGGTGCAGCGCTAACTTCAAAGGGTTGGAACGGATGAGCCAAATTAGATCGATCGCCGAACGCCGGCGCCTGCGTGGGATTTATGTCTTAATTGCACTTTCACTCCTTGAACTACTGATGTTTGGCTTTCTTAAGGCAAGTTCTGAAAAAACTACCTTTGGATTTGTCTTAGGAAAAGAATGGGTTTGGTTCCACGAATGGGCCATTAAATCTTCCCAGGGCGCCCAAATTTTCACACTAATTTCCCTTGCGCTTTGTGGTTGGGCATATTTGCGATTTAGGAATGGCAAGACCATTGCCCTTGCCGCAGGACTTGTATCAGGATTCTTAATTTTGGCTTTCATTGACTGGGCGGCAGCTGGCAAGTTCATTCCACTAACCGGAATGCTGCAAGGTGCACTATTGCTCGCAGCGCCACTAATTTTTGGTTCAATGTCTGGCTTACTTTGCGAACGGTCGGGCGTCATCAATATTGCGATTGAAGGTCAACTGCTTTCCGCCGCATTTACCGCAGCCGTTGTTGCCAGCCTCTGCCATAACGTGGTTTGGGGTTTAATTGCTGCACCCATTGCCGGTGCGCTGATCTCGCTAATCCTTGCGACTTTCGCCATCAAATTTGGCGTTGACCAAGTTATTTTGGGTTTCGTTATAAATGTTTTCGTAATCGGCTTAACCGATTTCCTTTACAAAAAGCTGCTAATTCCTTATGGCGCAACTTGGAACTATGGATTAACTTTCTCAGCGATAAAAATTCCATTGCTTTCCAAGATTCCAATCATTGGACCAATCCTCTTTTCACAATCAATAATTGTTTATTTGATGTACCTAATTGTCGGCCTAATTAATTTTGCACTCTTCAAGACTCGTTGGGGACTTCGTACTAGAGCAATTGGTGAACATCCAACCGCTGCGGATACCGTTGGTATCGATGTAAATCGCCTTCGTTTCCGAAATGTATTACTTGCCGGCCTCGTTGCTGGAATTGGTGGCGCCTACTTCACGATTGGTTCGGTTGGTTCATTTGGTAAAGAGATGACATCAGGCGCAGGTTTCATCGCTTTGGCTGCGTTAATTTTTGGTAAGTATCGCCCGATGGGAGCCGTTGCTGCCGCACTGCTATTCGGCTTCTCAGATAACTTAGGTTCAACCCTTTCAATTATTGGAGTCTCAATCCCATCAGAATTCATGTTGATGGTTCCATACATTGCAACAATAATTGCAGTTACTGGTCTGGTTGGCCGCGTGCGGGCACCAGCCGCTGATGGAATCCCTTACACAAGAGGTGAATCACATTGAGTTTAAACATTGATTGGGATCTGCTGCATTCAGAAGCGAAGAAGATTATGGCTAAGGCGTATGCGCCATATTCCAAGTTTCCAGTAGGCGTTGCCGCACTTGTCAGTGATGGGCGAATTGTTAGTGGCTGCAATGTCGAGAATGCCAGTTATGGCCTGGGGCTTTGCGCCGAATGTGGTTTGGTATCTAATTTGGTGGCAACCGGTGGCGGGAAATTGATCGCTGCAGTTTGTGTTGATGGCGATGGAAATTTCCTCTCACCATGTGGCCGTTGTCGCCAACTTTTATTTGAACATGGTGGAAGTGATATGTTGTTGATGACCCCTGATGGACCGACCACAATGTCAAAGATGTTGCCATGGGCGTTTGGACCTGAAGATTTAAATAAATGACTGAAGCATTTTCTGCAGTTGAAGTCATCTCTGCCAAGCGTGATAAGTACTCACTAACCGATCCACAAATTGATTGGATCGTTGACGCTTATACCCGCGGCGCCGTAGCCGATGAACAAATGTCGGCGCTTCTTATGGCAATTTTGCTAAACGGAATGGAACCACGCGAAATTTCTCGTTGGACAGATGCGATGATCAAGAGTGGCAAGCGCATGGAATGGTCAGCACTTGATCGTAAAACTGTCGATAAGCATTCAACCGGTGGAGTCGGCGACAAAATTACCCTGCCACTAGCACCACTTGTTGCGGCATGCGGTGGCGCAGTTCCACAATTATCTGGTCGCGGCCTTGGTCATACAGGTGGAACGTTGGACAAGATGGAATCAATTCCAGGTTGGCGCGCATCACTGTCGAATGAAGAGATGTTGAAGGTGCTTAAAGATTGTGGTGCGGTTATTTGTGCCGCTGGCGCAGATTTGGCACCTGCAGATAAAAAGCTGTACGCACTTCGAGATGTAACAGCGACCGTACAGGCAATTCCACTAATTGCCTCAAGCATTATGAGCAAGAAGATCGCTGAAGGTACTAGTGCACTTGTCCTTGATGTTAAAACTGGCTCTGGTGCATTTATGTCAGATCCAAAGAAGGCCGCCGAGCTTGCTCGCGTTATGGTTGAACTTGGTGTGCGCGCTGGCGTTAAAACTCGCGCCTTAGTAACTGCTATGGATGTGCCACTTGGACTGACCGCAGGGAACGCACTTGAAGTACGCGAATCTGTAGAAGTTCTCGCCGGCGGTGGACCAAGTGATGTTGTTGAATTAACTTTAATTCTTGCTCGTGAAATGTTAGATACCGCTGGAATCAAACCGCTGATGGACCCGGCAGATGCCCTAAAGAACGGTGCTGCAATGGACAGCTGGAAAGCTATGGTTCGGGCACAAGGTGGCGACCCTGATGCCAAACTTCCAACTGCAAAGCAATCAACTCAAGTATTTGCAACAAGTGCTGGAACTATGACTTCAATGGATGCCATGAAGGTTGGCGTCTCTGCCTGGCGATTAGGCGCTGGTCGATCGCGCCAAGGTGAAACTGTGCAAGCCGGTGCTGGAATCGAAATTCATGCAAAGCCAGGTGATGCTGTAACGGCAGGCCAGGCCATTTATACCTTGCACACCGATGAGAGTCCACGGTTTGCACGCGCACTCGAAGCACTTGAGAATTCATTTGAAGTTGGTACAATTGGCGCAAAGGTAGATCGCTTGCCACTTATAATTGAGAAAATAGAAGGATGAGATGTCATTAACTAAGCGCCCAACGACCGAACAGATCAAACGCCTACCTAAGGCGTTACTGCATGATCATTTAGATGGTGGCTTGCGGCCAGAGACGATAATTGAATTAGCAAATGAAATTGGCTACCAATCTCTCCCAACCCAAGACCCAGTGAAACTTGCTGATTGGTTCGAAGAGTCATGTAATTCAGGTTCATTGGTTCGCTACCTAGAAAATTTTGAACACACGATTGCGGTAATGCAAACGAAGGAAGCAATCATCCGGGTGGCTCGGGAATGTGCGCTTGATCTTGCACGCGATGGCGTGGTTTATGCCGAAGTTCGCGGGGCGCCAGAACTTTTCACGCAAAAAGGTTTAACACTTGATGAGGTAATTGAGGCAACATCAGAGGGCTACCGGCTCGGTGTAAAAGATGCCGGCGCCGAAGGTTTTAAAATCCGCGTCGAATCTTTGCTCTGCGCGCTGCGTCAAAATGATCAGGCACAAATCGTTGCCGAGAAAGTTGTTAAGTACCGCGATCTAGGTGTTGTTGGTTTTGATATCGCAGGACCAGAAGATGGTTTCCCACCAACAAATCAATTAGAGACTTTTAATTATTTACGACAAGAAGATGCCCACTTCACAATTCATGCCGGTGAGGATTATGGCCTTCCTTCGATCTGGCAGGCAATTCAAATGTGTGGCGCCGAACGTCTGGGCCACGGAGTTAGGATTATTGAAGATATTGATTTCACGGGCGCAAAACCCAAGCTCGGTCGCCTTTCCGCCTACGTTCGTGATCGCCGGATTCCACTAGAACTCTGTCCGACATCAAACCTTCAGACCGGCGCTGCAAAAGATATTGCTTCGCACCCAATTGGCGCCCTAGCAAAACTTCGCTTCCGGGTTACGTTAAATACTGATAATCGCTTAATGAGTCGGACTTCAATGTCTCATGAAATGGAAGAAGTTGTTAAGGCTTTTGACTGGAATTTCCAAGACCTACAGCGCGTCACGATCAACGCACTTAAGAGTTCATTCATACCATTCGAGGAACGACTCGCAATAATTGATGAAGTTGTAAAGCCGGCTTACGCAGCGATTGCTAGCGAGTAATTAAACCCCAATCGGGTGCCAGACCGTCTTACTCTCCATAAAGCTTGTTATCCGAAGTGGTGAATTCAGTTCATTGAAGGAGTGAATTCGCTTAAGGTTTTCGGCGCCCGCAACTTTAAGTTCAGTAAGTTGCTTCTTGCCGAGTCCGGATGCATCAACACCGTCGATATCCATGTGTGCTCCGACCCAAGAAACCAATTCACCGGCTTTTCCAGTGAGAATATTTACAACTCCGGCAGGAAGATCGCTGGTTGCCAACGCTTCTGCCAAAGTGATGGCAGACAAAGGATATTTTTCACTTGCGATCAATATTGCTGTGTTGCCACTGGCAATAATTGGCGCCAGGCCAGCCACCATATTTAGCAGTGAGGGTTTGCCATCAGCGAACACTGCAACAACGCCAAGTGCTTCTGGAATCGTGAAGTTGTAATAAGGGCCCGCAACTGGATTTGTCGCACCACTTATAGATGAAATCTTGTCGGTCCAGCCGGCATACCAAACCCAGGTATCAATTGCCTTTGCTACTTGTAGCTTTGCCGCGCTTGCAGAAATTGCCTCTTGAGCAACAAGTTCAGCAACAAATTGCTCGCTGCGCCCCTCCATAATTTCAGCAACCCGATAAAGGATTTGGCCGCGATTAAAAGCAGTTGCACTGCTCCAACCGGAAAATGCACCTCTGGCTGCAACAACACATTCCCGAAGATCCTTGCGCGAACCTTGCGCTGGATTTGCCAGAAACTTTCCTTTGGAATCCTTTACTTCATAGACGCGACCAGATTCACTGCGTGGGAATTGGCCATTAATAAAGAGTTTGTAAGTTTTCTTAACATCTATTCTCATATTAGTTTCCTGCCTTTAAATAGCCTGCAAGACCATGTCGGCCGCCTTCGCGTCCCCAGCCTGATTCTTTATAACCACCAAATGGGCTAGTGGCATCGAATTTATTGAAAGTATTTGTCCAGATAACACCGGCGCGAAGGCGTTGTGCGGTCCAAAGAATTCGGGAGCCCTTATCGCTCCAGACCCCAGCAGATAATCCGTAAGGAGTGTTGTTCGCCTTTTCAATCGCTTCTTGTGGTGTGCGGAAAGTTAGAACCGATAGGACTGGTCCGAAGATTTCATCACGTGCAATCCGATGCGATTGGGAGACACCAGTAAAAATTGTTGGGGGATACCAGAAGCCGGCCTTTGGTAATTCACATTCTGGGCTCCAACGCTCGGCGCCTTCAAGATCGCCAGAATCTGAAATTTCTTTAATTCGCGCCAACTGAGCCGCGCTATTTATTGCACCAAGATCGGTGTTCTTATCGAGCGGATTTCCAATACGAATCAAACTCATGCGCCGCTTTAGTTTTTCGATAACTTCATCTTGGACGTTCTCCTGCACCAGTAACCTAGAACCTGCGCAGCAGACATGGCCCTGATTAAAGAAAATACCATTAACAATTCCTTCGACAGCCTCATCAATTGCGGCATCCTCAAAGACAATGTTTGCAGCTTTGCCGCCAAGTTCGAGAGTTGCGCTCTTGTTGGTATCTGCAATGGCGCGAGCGATTGCTTTGCCGACGCCCGTAGATCCAGTGAATGCGATCTTGTCGATACCTGGATGGTTTACTAAATGCGATCCGGTAACGCCATCGCCAGTAATTATGTTTACTACACCGGCTGGCAAACCTGCTTGTTGGCAGACTTCTGCAAATAGCAGGGCAGTAAGTGGAGTTGTTTCAGCGGGTTTAAGAACGACGGTATTTCCAGTCGCGAGTGCTGGCGCAATTTTCCAAGCGAGCATAAGTAGCGGAAAGTTCCAGGGAATTATCTGACCAGCAACACCTATTGGCTTTGGATTTGCACCCATGCCGGCATGTGAAAGT
>CAIMMQ010000067.1 GCA_903842675.1 uncultured Actinomycetes bacterium | reverse complement strand
TCTATCCTGGGGCTGGGGTTGGTGGACATTGCATTCCGGTGGATCCGATTTATTTAGCGAGTGCCGCAAGGGACGCCGGATCGCCTTCTAGGTTTATTGAATTAGCAAGAGATATTAATTCGGCGATGCCGGCTTACTTTGTGGGTCGGGCTGTGGAGAAGTTAGGGACGCTGTCAGGCAAGAAGATTATTGTGATTGGTGTGGCATACAAAGCGAATGTTTCAGATACCAGAGAGAGCGCAGCAGAAAAATTGATTGATTTGTTGCGTGGGGCTGGGGCGATAGTCACTTGGCATGATGATGTGGTTGGCACCTGGCGCGGGGAAGAATCAAGTGCGCTTTCTGCTGCGTTTGATTTGGCTATTTTGGTGACACAGCATGATGGATTGGATATGGCGGCCCTTGGTTCGGTGCCTGTGATTAATACACGGGGTGGTGCAAAGTGAAGTATTTAATTACTGGTGGTGCTGGGTTTGTTGGATCGCATTTGGCAGATGCGTTGGTGGGGCGTGGAGATTCAGTTGTTGTTTTAGATAACTTGTCGACCGGGGTTTCCGAGAATTTAGCTGGGGTTAGCGGATCGCCTTTATTTAAATATTTTTCGGGTTCGATTTTGGATGAAGCGTTGGTTGAGGAATTAGTCGGATCGGTTGATCATGTTCTGCATCTGGCTGCGGCGGTTGGGGTTTTTAATATTGTTGATCGCCCGCTCGAATCTTTAACTACGAATGTGCGCGGGACTGAGAATGTATTGGCGGCATGCAAGAAGCATGGCAAGCCCGTATTGATTACATCATCTAGTGAAATTTATGGCAAGAATTCTTCAGGACCGCTGAATGAAGAGAGTGATCGGATAATTGGTTCACCACTGAAGTCGCGGTGGTCGTATTCGGCTGCAAAGGGGCTCGATGAGTCGCTGGGATATTTTTATTTCTCAGAGTTTGGTTTGCCAGTTCGGTTGGTTCGTTTGTTTAATACCGTTGGGCCACGCCAGGTAGGTAATTACGGCATGGTCGTGCCGCGTTTTGTTTCGGCTGCGCTTGATGGTGCAGATCTAGTTGTTTATGGGGATGGCAAGCAATCACGGTGTTTTGCGCATGTGGCAGATGTTGTGGCGGCGTTGTTATTGGTGATTGATTCAAAGGATGCGGTGGGGCAGGTTTTCAATATCGGAAATGATCGCGAGATATCGATTATGGAACTGGCACAACTAGTTATTGCAAAGACTGGGTCATCAAGTGCGATTGTTTCGAAATCTTATGATGATGCTTATGGGGCGGGCTTTGAGGATATGTCGCGCCGGGTGCCTGATATTTTGAAGATAAAACGGGTGCTTGGGTGGTCGCCAAAGCTTGGTTTGGAAGAAATAATCACTGACATTGCCACACACCTCAAGAGTTCGAAATAAATAGCGGATAATTCAGAGATGAAAATATATGACTCGGCGGTAAAGCAGACGCCCGTCATTTCGCAGATTAGGGCGATCTATGAGTCGCGGGATTTATTGAGATTGCTGGTCAATCGCGATTTAACAGTTCGGTACAAGAGATCGGTTATTGGTATCTGGTGGTCTTTGCTGAACCCGATCTTTACAACTGGCGTCTTGTTCTATGTCTTTAATACCGTGTTTAAATCAAGGATGCCGGATGGCACATCATTCTTGCCGTATTTGTTATCTGGCGTGCTGTTGATGACTTTCTTCAACCAGGGGCTGACGATGGCGGCGGATTCGGTTGCGGGTGGTTCTGGAATCTTGACCAAGGTTTATGTTCGGCCAGAAGTGTTTGCGGTATCGGCAACAATTTCGAGTGCGATTAACTTTTGTTTTGGACTTGTGCCACTGACAGTGGTTTTGTTGATTACTGGCAAGCATCCTGGGATAAAAGCGCCGCTGGTACTTGTTGTTATGCTAAGTATGGTTTTGCTTACCACTGGGCTTGGGTTATTGCTGGCAATTGCCTATATAAATTTCGATGATTCAAGATCTTTGATTGCGATCTTGCTCTTGATGCTGCAATACATGACCCCGGTCTTTTATCCGATCTCGGTGCTTGGGCCACATACCCTTGCGGTGATTAAGTTGAATCCGCTGACTTCTTATTTAATGGTCTTTAGAGATGTTTACGGCGGCAATGGCACAACCGGCTGGCATATGTGGGCCTATATGGTGGCTTCATCGCTGACGATATTTATCTTGGGATTCATAGTATTTGTGCGCAAGTGGCCGAAGGTGGTGGCCAAGATATGAAAAAAGAAGTAATTGTCGAAGTAAATGATGTGTCGATGGTTTATCGCCGCACGCGCCATCGTGTTTCATCTTTAAAGCAAACCGCAATAGATACAATCAAAAAGCGGATGGCGCACGAAGATTTCTATGCGTTAACTGATGTTTCGCTCTCGGTATCGCGTGGTGAAACGTTGGCGATTATTGGGCGAAATGGCGCCGGTAAATCAACTTTATTAAAGGTGGTTGCACGTGTGCTGCCACCGTCGAATGGCCGAGTAATTGTTCGTGGTGATGTGGCACCAATGATTGAGCTTGGTGCGGGATTTAATCCGGAATTAACGGGCGCGGAAAATATCTTGTTGTATGGAACTTTGTTAGGTCGATCAACAGTAGAAATGAAATCTCGAATTGAAGCAATCGCAGATTGGGCTGGGCTTCGCGAGAGTTTAGATGTGCCCCTTCGAGCATATTCATCGGGAATGGTTGGACGTCTGGCATTTGCTACTGCGACTGATACAACACCTGATTTGTTATTGATCGATGAAGTTCTATCGGTGGGCGATGAAGATTTTCAGGAACGATCAAAGGCACGCACGGTAGAGATGATGAATTCGGGGTGCGCGGTTATTTTGGTGACACATGATTTGGGTGCGGTTGAAAGCATGGCTGATCGGGCGCTTTATCTTGAGGCGGGGCGAGTAAAGGCAACGGGCACGCCAAAGAGTGTTATCGCTAAATATCATTCCGACCTGCATCGATAAGTCTGGTTGGTTTCATAAGTGAAAGTTCTGCATGTAATCGCGCGAATGAATGT
>CAIMMQ010000066.1 GCA_903842675.1 uncultured Actinomycetes bacterium | reverse complement strand
ACTAATGAATAGTGCAAAGCCAGGAAGTGATCACCAACTGCAATTCACAAGAGCATTTGTTGCAAATGCTGCAACTAGCGCCCACGGCGATCGAATCCGCGAATTGCTAAACGGCAAACTCACTGGCTTACAAGTTGATGCTGATTTGCGTTGGACGCTTGTAACCGCATTAACCGAGCGCGGTTTATTCACGAAAGCCGAACTAGACGCCGAACTTGCAAATGACAACACAATTAACGGTCAACTTGGACATGCACTTTGCATAGCAGCAATGCCAACAAAGGAAGCAAAGGCTGCTGCTTGGAAGACACTTACAACCGAGGAAATCTCAAGTTCAATTCGTTCTTCGATCTTGCGTGGATTTATGCGTCCACTACACCGAGATCTACTTAGTGAATATGTAGATACTTACTTTGGGCTTCTGATCGAGATGTGGGGCAAAAAGTCCTACGACATCTCAAGTAAGTTCGTTGAGATGCTCTATCCAATTTATGAAACTAACCCAGCAACGCTTGATAAAACAATCAACTGGCTCGCTACAACCGGCAAGGGCTCGCCTGCTGGCTTGATTCGGTTAGTGAGTGAATCTAGAGATTCCTTAGCCAGGGCGCTAAAGGCTCAAGCAAAAGATGCCTAACTGACCTTAAAGAACTTAAAGAACTTAAAGGATATGAGTTAAGTCAGAACTCTTAGCTTTGCGATCGGCTGTTCCGAGGTATACAACTGCGCTGATCAACAAGAAAAGTGCGATTGGTGCAACAATGAAATAAAGCACAGCCATGATCGGTGTTAAACCTTTTCCAGGCATGGCGCCATCTTCTTGGTTGATCATATTTAGTGATGCGCCGGCCAGACTATGAAAATGATTTATTAGCATGGTGTGATCTTATAAGAAAAAAACTTAAGCACTTGCCGCAGCGGCTGCGCCTAGATCGACACCGAACGGCTTGAGATATGAAACCCATCTCGAATCCGCTTTGCCAGTTCCTAGAATTCGCCAGGCGGCTCCTGCTGGTTCGCGAGGCAAGGTACGTAACTTCCAACCGATCTCTTTGAGAGTTCGATCGGCTTTCGCATGATTACAACGATGGCAAGCCGATACAACATTCTCCCAAGTGTGAGCACCACCACGACTTCTTGGAATTACGTGATCTATCGAAGTTGCGGGTGCTGTGCAGTAAACGCATCGTCCGCTGTCGCGAGCAAAGAGTGCGCGACGAGAAAGTGGAACTGAATGACGATAAGGAATTCGAACAAATCTAGTTAATTTCACAACCGCTGGCAGGACAATTTCACCGCCGGAATAATGCAAGACCGTGTCTGATTCTTCGATCATTGTGGCACGCTGATTTAAGACGAGTATTAGCGCTCGTCTTTCTGAAACGACACCTAGTGGCTCGTAGGTGGCATTCAGGACCAGAGTTTGTGGCACCGAACGTTCTCCCTTGGGTCCAACGCGTGGCTCGCGTTGTTGGGTAAATACTGCCCTACCAAGCCCAAAAAATCTCGCATTTCTGGTGAATAGAAGGTTTATTCTCGCCCTATGACCCTTAGCCACAACGTTCAAAAGGCCTACGACTGGTTCGCTGGGGCCCCACTCCATATCGTCGTCATCATCGTCATAGCTCTGCTGCTCCAGAAAATCGGCGCCCGTGCAATCACTCGTGGGCTAAATCGAATTGCCGATGCTGACTTTGTGCCTGGTCCTCGTCGCGGATTACAACGGCAACGCGAACGTGCCAAGACTGCTGGCACTGTTCTACGTTCAGCAATGAATGGAACTATCTGGTTAATTGCTTTAACAATGATCTTGAGTGAATTTGGTTTAAACCTTGGTCCGGTTGTTGCCTCTGCTGGCGTGATCGGTGTTGCACTTGGTCTTGGTGCTCAAACTATTGTTAGAGATGTTCTTTCTGGAATATTTATGTTGATCGAAGATCAGTGTGGTGTTGGCGATGAGATTGATGTTATGGAAGTCAAGGGCGTAGTCGAATCAGTCGGCCTTCGCATCACAACAGTTCGAGCAACCGATGGGACACTTTGGTATCTGCGCAATGGCGAGATTCTAAAAATCGGCAATAAATCTCAACCCAAGCACTAACTAATATTAAATTGGAGTTCGTTCTGTGACCCTAAGAAATAATCGTGTAACAGTTATTGGCCTTGGTGCAATTGGCTTGCCAGTCGCGATTAACTTGGCCAAGTCCGGAACCTCAACGCTAGTTTGGAATAGATCACAAGGGCCAGCAGATAAAGCGGTCGCTGCTGGTGCCACACAATTTAAGAACCTTTCCGATAACGATTCTGCAATTGTGCTAACTGTTCTGCCTGATCTGCCGCAAGTTAATGAAATTCTCGCAAACGGTTTAGAAGAATCTATGAAATCTGGTGATGTACTCGTTGTAATGGGGACGGTTTCACCAATCAAAGTTGCCGAGCTCGCAAAGCGCCTAACAACCAAGGGAATTCGACTTCTTGATGCACCAGTAAGCGGCGGTGATGTCGGCGCGCAGAACGCAACGCTCTCGATCATGGTTGGTGGCGATGCTAAAGACTTAGCAGATGTACTGCCTACCTTTGAAAAAATTGGCCAAACAATTAGACACCTTGGGCCAGTTGGGGCTGGCGAAATGGCCAAGGCCTGCAATCAAATCATTGTTGCAGCGACGCTAACTGCTATCGCCGAAGCCGTAACTCTCGGCCGTCGCGCTGGGCTTGACACGACAGTACTTCTAGACATTTTGGCGGGCGGGCTTGCTGGATCGCAGGCACTAAATGTGAAGCGCTCAAAGATTGAATCTAATGATTACGCACCAGGTGGCGCCGCAAATTTCCAATTAAAAGATCTGCGATTCGCACTTGAAGCTGGCGCTGCCACCGGCACGTCACTGACTATGACAGAGGAAGTAACAAAGCTTTATACCGCACTAGTTGAATCAGGTAATGGCGGGTTAGATCACAGCGGAATTATTAGAGAGATCGAACGCCGAAGTAAATAAGCAGTAATTAATTATCTGGTGCGTTCTTCATAGAGTGCGCCGCGTATTGGAAGTAATTCCATAACTCCTCGCGTAAGTCTTCGGCAATCTCTGTTTTTATTACGGCCGCATGCATGCAGGCAAGCCAGGCATCATGTTCAGGAGTTGCGATATGAAATTCGGCATGACGCATGCGAAGTCTTGGATGGCCACGGGTTTTCGAATAGGTATCTGGTCCGCCCCAATATTGCTCTAAAAATAATTGCAGTCGCTCTGCTGCCCCAGCCAAGTCTTCTTCTGGATACATCGGGCGCAGGATCGCATTTACTTCAACTTCCTTATAGAAGTTAGCAACCAGCGCTTTAAACGTTGGGGCGCCACCAATGCGTTCGTAAAAAGTTACTTCACTCACGCAGAAACTAATTCCTTTACTGGGTCTTTGGATTTACCAATCTGTAAGACGAAGTAGGAAGTAATGACGCAGAGGAAACCACTGATATAGAAAGCCCAGGTGTAATCACCAAACTTGGTATGGATTACCGCTGCACCAAAGGCTGCGATAGCACCACCGATTTGGTGCGATGCAAAGACCCAGCCATAAACAACTGTTCCGCGTTCTGCACCAACTACATGGCGACACAGCAACACTGTTGGTGGAACCGTTGCTACCCAATCCAAACCGTAGAAAATAATAAATACCAGAGTTGATGGATGCGGGCTGGCAAAGAGAATGTGAGGCAACAAGAAGAGGGAAAGTCCGCGCAATAAGTAATAGAAAAAGAGCAACTT
>CAIMMQ010000065.1 GCA_903842675.1 uncultured Actinomycetes bacterium | reverse complement strand
GTTAATTATTGAGCAAATCTTCCAGATAGTCCGCCATCAACGATCCAGTCTGCTCCGTTAACGAAGGAAGCATCATCGGATAATAAGAAGGTAACTACCTTGGCAATTTCAGAAGGTTGGGCCATCCGGCCCATTGGTTGAACCGCTAGCGCAGATGCACGCTCGGATGGATTCTTAGCAAAGTGATCATCTAAAAGTGGCGTCAAAGTAAATCCAGGAAGTACCGCGTTAACTCTGATGTTGTGCTTGCCTTCATCAAGTGCCAGGTTTCGGGTTAGACCAATAATTCCAGATTTAGCGGCAGCATAAGGAAAATAATTAGGAAATGACATTCGTGCATGAATAGATGAGATGTTTACAATCGCACCTTTCTTGGCCTTGCGCATTGCAGGTAAGAAAAGTTTTGCGGTGACCCAGATACTGCGAAAATCCACGTTCATAAAATCTTCCCATTGGGCTTCGGTCATTTCGACTGGGTCGTAGTGTGCATTTCGGCCAGCATTATTAATCACACCGTTTACATCGCCAAATACTTTTGTCACTCCTTCAAAAACGCTCTGCATCGAAGCCATGCTTCCAACATTGCCAATATGAAAGAAGGCCTGGTGACCTTGCGCTTTTAGTTCAGCCTCGTAAGCCTTACCTTTTTCTTCGTTGATATCGCAGAACGAAACCTTGGCACCAGCCTGTGCGGCGTCCAAAGCTATTGCTGCACCAATTCCATCGGCGCCACCTGTTACAAATATATGTTGGCCGGCTAGTTTCATTTAATTTCCTTTTGCATTTTTGATTGCGGCTTGGAAATCTGAAACACGCTTTGATATTTCGCTGATGCCACCAGATGTTAGCGGCCCACCCAAACCAAATGCAGTTACTCCGGCCTTAATCCAAGGTTCAACACTTTCAAGAGTTACGCCACCAGTTGCGAGCCAAGTTTGGCCAGGAAATGGATCGCGAACAGATTTTAGATAACCAGGTGTCAGACTTGATGCTGGGAAAAATTTCATCATATCTGCGCCGTATTCAATTGCGTTAGCGACATCTGTTGGAGTTGCTACTCCTGGAATTGAAATCAATCCAGCTTTCTTAGTTGCTCGTATTACTTCTTTTGAGGTGTGCGGTGATATTACAAATTGGGCGCCAGCGGCCTTGCCTTTTGCCACATGCTTCTTATTCATTGCAGTTCCTAGACCAACATACAAACCTGGTTTAGACGCAAACTCTTCAATTAATTTAAAGGCGCCCGGCGTCGTGGTTGTGAATTCAATAAGTGTTACGCCAGCTTGAACAAGTGCTTGGGCAAACTCGCGGCCTTCGTTCTCGGTTTTACTTCGAATAATTGCGACCAGACCGCTATCAATTGGTAGCTCAACCGTTGAAGAATCTTTTCCCATATTAACTCCAAACTTCCGCTGGCAAGATTCCGTTTTTACCCGAAACCATTCCTGCCCAGTCTCCCATCGTAGCCGCGACCATCGCGCCACATTTACTTCCTTGCTTGATTGCCGCGTGAATATCTAGCCCAGCAAGCAGACCGCAGATGGTTCCAGATATGAAGGCATCGCCAGATCCAACTGGGTCAACAATCTTCACTATTTCTGGTTCAAATTCAAAGTATTCGCCCAGATGCATCACACGCATTTTCTCGGGGCCAGCAGTCATGATTAAGGTTTTAATGTTCTTGCTTGCTGCTAGTTCAAAATTCTCGGCTGGAGTTTTTCCACCAAATACTAATTCATACTCATCCACACCACCGGTTATTAGATCAACGTTGTGAACTAGTTCGCGCAAAGTTTTACTTGCTTTTTCGGGGCTCCAGAGTTTGCGACGAATATTCAAATCAAAGCTAATTCCTACGCTATTTGTGCGGGCAATCTCCATTGCAAAGGCCACGGCATCTCGCGCAGAATCCGAAAGCGCAGCGGTAATACCGGTGACATGTAGCCAGCGAGATTTTTCGAGTTTCGCGACATCGATATCGGCGGGAGCAAAGGTTGATCCAGCACTGCAACGTCGTAAGTAAGTTACATCTAGTGGCTCACTAACTCCACGATTTCGAACGAGGGCGCCCGTGTAGTTTTCAACTCGCAAGAAATGGCCGGTCTCAAAACCTTCATGAGCAAATTGATGTGCCACGTTATCGCCGAGATGGTCATTACCAAGTTTGGTTTGGAAATAAACATCTAGACCAAGACGCCTAGCTGCAACAGCGACGTTGCCTTCGGCGCCAGCGGCTGACATCTCATACTTGATGGCAGTCTTTACCGAGTCGGTATCGGATGACATAAAAAGCGCCATCGCTTCCCCGAATGTAAAAAGATCAGTCATATTAGTAAGTTGCTCGACCACCAGAGATATCGAATGTGAACCCGGTCGTAAAGGAACAAGCTTTTGATGCAGCAAATGCAATTAGCTCTGCTACTTCTTCAGGTTCGCCTAAACGCCCCATTGGAATTCGGCTGATCATGTACTTCTGCACATCATCAGAAACTGTCTCGTTGATTGGTGTACGAATTACCGCGGGTGCGATTGCATTAATTGAAATACCAAATGTTGCTGCTTCTTTTGCAACGCCTTTAACAAAGCCAATTACGCCAGCCTTTGATGCGTTATATGCCGACATCCCTGGATTACCTTCTTTGCCTGCGATCGACGCCAAGTGAACGATGCGGCCATATTTATTCGCCTTCATCGATGGAAGAAGTGCTTGGGTTAACCAGACCGTTCCGTACAAGTTAATTTCGATAGTCTTTTGGAAATCTTTCCAATCAACTTCTTCAACAGGCTTGCCAGTTGGTCCGGAAATTCCAGCAGAGTGTGCGAGCGCATGAATCTGGCCATGTTCCTTAAGGAGTTGGGCCATACCGTTCTTGACTTCATCTTGCGAGGAGACATCCATCGTTTTGAATGAGGCACTGCCACCAGCTGCGGTTATTTCAGCGACTACTGTTTTTAGGCCGGCTTCATTTAGGTCTATACATACAACCTTGGCGCCTCGGCTTGCCAACAAGAGGGCGGCTGATTTTCCGATGCCACTTGCGGCTCCAGTTACCAGAACTACCTGACCATCAAAAGTAATTAATTCCATAAATTCATAGTAGTCCACGCGGGCCATCCTTTATAGTGTCCGCATGAGCACACATGATCTTAAAATTTGGGACGACCGGGCATGTCACGTAGGTGAAGGTCCAGTCGCAATTGGAAAAAATAACAATGAACTCCTTTGGGTTGATATTTATGGCAAGAGCGTTCACAGTCGCAATTTAGAGACTGGTGCCACTTCCACATATTCAATGCCAGAAGACACGTCCTTTGTAATTCCATGTGTCGATGGCAGTCACTTACTTGGTACCGCAAATGGTCCAGTTCGACGCGCTAGCGATGGAACCATCACAGCACTTCCGACTCGAATTGATGCCGATGGAAGTGAAGCACCATTTCCGGTTCGTTGGAATGATGCAAAGGTTGCACCGGATGGACATCTCTTCTTAGGAACTATGCCTTACGACTGGGCGCCGAATCCAAAAGCTTGTGGCCTTTACCGCCTTGATAAATCAGGGAAGAAATTAACAAGAGTTGTCGATGGCATCTGGCTAAGTAATGGTTTGGCCTGGAGCAAAGATGGCAAGACCATGTTTTACATTGACACCTTGGCTAAATCAATTGATTCATTTGATTACAACGATGGCGAACTCACAAATCGCAGAGTTCGTTGGTCGGTGACGCAAGATTCCCAAGGACTTCCTGATGGTATGTGTATCGATGCTGAAGATGGATTATGGGTGGCCTTCTGGAATGGTTCCTGCCTGCGCCGCTTTGATAAAGATTTCAACATCACTGACACTCTTGAAATGCCAGTCCCGATGGTTACAAGTGCGGCTTTTGCTGGCCCAAATTTTGAATCTTTAATAATCACCTCGGCCCATGATGGTGCGCCAGGTGCGGGCGCGGACTGGGGTAAGACCTACATCTATCACCCAAAAGTTAAGGGTGTTGCTCCTGTACTATTCCCTAACTAATTCCAAATTAAACCTTATTTTCCTAAACTTAAAGAAACGGAAGCTAAATGAGCAACTGGCCGTCAACACGCGAAGCGCAAGGACCAATGAAGAAATCAATTGGTCTGCTTTCAAAGCAGAATGTGCAATCACAAGATGCTGATGGTCTACCCGAGTCCCCAAAGCGCTTTCATGATGGCGCTCGTTGGAAGATTGAAATTCCATCTGTTGAGGGTCCAGCCGCATTTAAGATTGTTTTAGAAGAGGCAAAGAAGCGCAAGCTAACTATTCATCGCATCTCGCAAGGCTCTGGCATCATGATGCAGACCGATGATGAGATCAAAGAGATGGTTGCAATCGGCAAGAGTGAGAACATTGAAGTCTGTTTATTCGTTGGCCCACGTGCATCATGGGATATCGGTAAGCAACCGCTTTCATCTGCAGGTGGCGTGGCAAATCCAACGCTTCGTGGCGCAGATCAAGTACGTTACGCGGTCGAAGATGTTCTTCATGGTGCTGATCTAGGCGTTCGCTCAGTTCTTGTTGGAGATATGGGACTTCTAAAAGTTCTCGGTGAAGCGCGTCGCAACGGCGATCTGCCAAGTGATTTCATATTCAAAACTTCAGTAGCAATGCCTTGCACCAATCCGGCAACTGCTCAACTCATGGTTGAAATGGGTGCATCAACACTTAATCTTGGTACCGATTTATCTCTGCAACAAATTGCCGCAATCCGTGCGCAGGTTGATGTGCCAATCGATGTTTATGTTGAAGGTCCAGATGATTTCGGTGGCCCAGTTCGTCACTATGAAGTTCCAGATCTAGTTCGAGTTGCCGCACCGATCTATCTCAAGTTCACAATTCGAAATTCACCCGGGCTTTATCCTGCTGGTGGTCACATCCAAGGAGTTATCGAATCCACTGCTCGCGAACGCGTTCGTCGTGCAGCCATTGGTCATTCGATGTTGGTCCGCTACGGCCTAGACCAAGTTAAGTAATTTAGCGATGCCTAATTTATTAATTTTTGGTTCTACCGGAACCCTAGGTGGCGCAACGCTAGAAAAATTCCGTGCCGAAGGCTGGGATGTCACTTGTGGCGTGCGCACGGTTGTAAATGACTGTGATGTGCAACTTCCATTTACCAAAGAGGTGCTACCTAAGGCCTTGGCAGGTAAGTCTTTTGATGCCGTTGTCTTCGCCCAAGGCGCGAATGTAAATGGCTCAGTTCTTCAATCTGATCCCGAAGATATGGCAAAGCTTTTTGAAGCAAATGTGACGATGGTTGCTGACACGATCGTTGCACTTATGCACCATGATTTAATCAGCGAACGTGGTCGAGTTGTAATCATTTCATCCTTATGGGAACAGTTCACTCGCCAAGAAAAGTTTGCCTATTCGGTTACCAAAGCGGCCGTCGGGGGCTTGGTTCGCTCACTCGCAGTTGATCTGGGCCGTGCCAAAGGAATTTTAGTAAATGGCATCTTGCCTGGAATTGTAAATAGCCCAATGGTTGAGCGAACTCTCAAGCCAGAACAGATTGCAAATGTATTGAGTCAAACTCCTGGTGGAAAACTTGCTACCCCGGAAGATGTCGCAAACAGTATCTACCTATTGGGTTGTGAAATGAATACCGGAATCTCGGGCCAAAGTATTTTCGTTGATCGTGGCTTCTCGATCGCGCGCACAATTTAGTTTGCAAATTTAACGCAATTATGGCGACCGAACTTCTTACAAAGAACTCGGTTATCCCCTATCTCCAAAGCCGTGGGCTAATTTCAGGTGCTGCCACAGTTGAAGAGTTAACAGGTGGCGTCTCATGCGTAGTTCTTGCGGTGAAATCCGAGACCAAAGATTTAGTAGTGAAGCAGGCGCTACCGGAATTAAAGGTGGCAACTCTTTGGCAGGCAGATCAAAGGCGCGCAATTGTTGAAGCGCATGCAATGAAACTTCTGCATTCAATAACTCCAGCAAGTGTGCCCGACCTGATCGATCTTGATGAAGCCGAATTCACTCTGACCATGAGCCGCTTGCCGCACGAATCCACCAATTGGAAGCTAGATATGTTGGCTGGTGAAATTCATCCAAGCATCGGCAGCGACCTTGGAAAAATTCTGGCCACTTGGCATAACTTTGGTTTTAAGAATGAAGGTGCGCGTAGGCAATTTTCGGAAGATTCGCTCTTTGATCAATTGCGAGTCACTCCGTTTTATCGCGCCGTGGCCGCAAAGAACGCTCTGTTGGCGCAGAATATTCAAGAGCTGATTGATGAATTAAACCGCGACAAAAGCACAATCGTTCATGGTGATTTCTCGCCCAAGAACATCATGATTACCGCGGAGCACAAGCCAATAGTTTTAGATTTTGAAGTCATGCATACCGGCAATCCAGTCTTTGATCTGGCTTTCCTTTGTGCGCACCTATTATGCAAATTTATGCGCACCGAAAACCCGGCTGCGCAAATTTTGCTGCGCGAAAGCGCTAAAAATTTCCTAGCTTCCTATGGATCAAATTGTGATATTCCAATTGCACAGAGCCTGCCCCGCCATATTGCGCTAATTGCGCTAGCGCGGGTCGAAGGTGTTTCACTCGTAAACTACTTAGATGCCGCCGGGCAACTGCGAATAACAAGCAAAACTAAATCTATAATTGCCAATCCGATGGCAACTTTTGAGGAGCTCTTTCAATGGAACTAGCCAAGGTATTTGGTTATCAGGTTCTTGATTCCAGAGGACGCCCAACGGTTGCAGTTAATGCCGCATTGTCCGATGGTTCAACGCATACCGCGCGAGTTCCATCTGGTGCATCCACCGGCGCCCATGAAGCAAAGGAACTGCGCGACGCCAAGACTGGATTTACCGAGCGCTTCTATGGTGGCAAATCTGTTTATTTTGCGGTCGATAACATCAACAAGATTATTGCCCCAGCAATTACTGGTTTAGCACCAGATCCTACAAATATCGATGCGATTCTTGCCAAACTTGATCCAAGCGATGATCACCACACACTTGGTGCCAACGCGACACTTGCCGTTTCACTTGCTGTCACAAAGGCTGGCGCACATGCGGCTGGTAAATCATTAGCGAGATATCTTCAACCAACTGGAAACTTATTAATTCCGATGCCTATGGTAAATATTCTCTCCGGAGGTGCGCACGCTAATCGCACCTTAGATATTCAAGATGTTTTAGTTCTGCCACATGGCGCAACTAGTTTTACCGAAGCCCTCTCTTGGATTGTCGCTATCCGCGAGCTAGCAGTTATTAAGGGCAAGAAGTACGGAGCCACCCATCTAATTGCAGATGAAGGTGGTCTTGGAATTGCCTTCCCCTCAATTGATGCAGCCTGCGAGTTTGTAACTTCATGCATCAGTGAGATCGGGCTAAAGGTTGAATCAGAGGTAAGTATCGCCTTGGATATTGCATCCACTGAGTTCTTCGATAACGGGAAATATAACCTGCAAACTATCGGCTCGGATTTCACATCATCACAATTTGTTAAGTTCATAACTAAATTAGTCAATGAGCAACCAATTATCTCTATTGAAGATCCCTTTGCGGAAGATGACTGGGCGGCTTGGCAGGAGTTCATGGATGTGGCACCTAAAAACCTTCAAGTTTTGGGCGATGACTTATTTACGACGAATATGGCGCGCTTGGAGCGCGGAATAACAGATTCGTGTGCAAATGCAATTCTCATCAAAGCCAATCAAAATGGTTTAGTTACTTCAACCAAAGATGTCTTGGATAAGGCAGCTTCAGTTAACTTTAAGACTGTAGTTTCTGCGCGAAGTGGTGAAACTGAAGATTCTTGGCTCGCAGATCTGGCAACTGGCTGGCGCGCGGCTCAGATTAAAGTTGGTTCAACCCACGGCGCAGATCGCACCGCAAAGTGGAATAGATTATTAGAACTTGAAGCAACCGAAGATTGCGAGTTCGCTAAGCCTTTTTAATTAAGGTTTAATTCGTTTTCTAATTAGTGCGAGTGGCGTGGAATTTCGTGGCCGGATGAACCAACCAAGAAATCAAGATCTGCTCCGAGGTGCGCTTGTTGCACAGTCTCGTAGTAAAGCTTGCTCCAACCGCGGTTGAACTTCGGCTTCGGTGCAACCCAAGCAGCTTTGCGCTTTGCCATCTCTTCCTCGGAAACCAAGATGTTGATGGTGCGATTTGGCACATTGAGTTCAATCATGTCACCAGTCTTAGCAAGTGCAAGTGGTCCACCGACTGCAGCTTCTGGTGAAGTGTGAAGAAGCACGGTTCCGTAAGCAGTTCCTGACATACGCGCATCTGAAATACGAACCATGTCAGTGATGCCTTGTTCGAGAAGTTTGCGCGGAATTGGCATGTTTCCAACTTCTGGGAAACCAGGGAAACCCTTTGGTCCGGCATGCTTTAGAACTAGAACGGTATCTTTTGTAACATCCAAATTCATATCTTCAGATGCGATTAAGTAATCTTCAATCTCTTCGAAAACAAGTGCCGGTCCAGTGTGAACCATAAGTTCTGGTGTTGCCGCAGAAACCTTTAGCACGCAACCATCAGGTGCCAAGCTTCCCTTGAGTACAACAATTCCAGAACCAGCCTTTTGGAATGGTGCAGATATTGGCGTAATGACATCCTTATTCCAGGACTCGGCATCCGCAATATTTTCCTTAACGCTCTTACCGGAAACCGTGATGTGCTCGGTATGTAGCATTCCTTCAATCTCTTTCATAACTGCAGGAAGCCCGCCAGCATCGAAGAACTCTTCCATCAAGTATTTGCCAGATGGCATTAAGTTAACAAGTACTGGTACTTCGCGAGCCAGGCTATCGAAATCATCTAGATCAAGCTTTACGCCAATTCGCCCAGCGATGGCAAGTAGGTGAACCACTGCGTTGGTTGAACCACCGATTGCGGCATTTACCTTAATAGCGTTTTCAAATGCTTCGCGGGTAAGAACTTTAGAAAGTTTCTGATCGTCATAAACCATTTGAACGATTCGACGGCCGGCTTCTTGTGAAGTTGAGAAACGGCGAGCATCTACCGCTGGGATTGCGGCGCTTCCAGGAAGTTGAACTCCGAGCGCCTCGGTAACGCATGCCATTGTTGAAGCAGTTCCCATAGTCATGCATGAACCATTCGAACGTGCTGAACACGATTCCATTTGGAAGAACTCTTCAATACTTAACTTGCCAGCGCGGATCTGCTCGCTATATTTCCAAACTGCAGTTCCGGAACCAAGTGTCTCGCCCTTGTAGCGACCATTTAACATTGGGCCACCGGTGATCATCAAAGTTGGTAGATCAACAGAGGCGGCGCCCATCAACATTCCTGGTGGCGTCTTATCGCAACCAGCAAGAAGGATTACGCCATCAAGTGGATTGGAGCGAATTAACTCTTCGGTCTCCATCGCAAGCAAGTTGCGCCATAACATTGTGGTTGGACGTTGCACTGGTTCACCAAGTGACATTGTTGGAAACTCGAGTGGAAAACCGCCGGCTTCCCAGACTCCACGCTTTACCGCTTCGGCAACCCGATCAAGGTGGGCATTGCAAGGATTTAGTTCCGACCAAGTTGTTGCAATTCCAATTACTGGCTTATTTACGAATACTTCCGAGCCAAATCCCATATTGCGGAATCGCTCACGGTAGATATAGCCGTGCTTGCCTTCAGCTTTGAACCAGTTCTCACTTCGGCGGGCATATACCTTCTCGCTCACTATGGCTTCCAATCTCTTTGAGATACTCGTATGACTAGTTGGACATGTAGGTTTTACTTGACCAAATATTCGTTGGTAGGATCGTCAATCTACTAGATTTGTAAATAAAGGGGAAGAAATGCGCATCGCACGCCTTGGAGAATTTAACAAAGAGAAGCCAGCCGTCATGGTTTCAGATACCCAAGCGGTATTTGTTGATGATGTCATTGCAGACTGGAACCGCGTCGAACTTGAGAATGGTGCGCTAGAAAAGGTTAAGGCAATTGACTTATCTTCTCGGCCACGCGTTGATATTGCTGGCTACCGATTAGGTTCACCAGTTGCGCGCCCAACAAAGGCAATTTGCGTTGGCCTGAACTACACCCAGCATGCGATTGAGACTGGGGCCACACCACCAACTGAACCGATTATTTTTATGAAGGCACCGGATACGGTGGTTGGCGGAAATGATGATGTCATCGTTCCACCAAATTCTAAGAAGACGGATTACGAAGTAGAAATCTGTGTCGTGATCAAGAAAGCTGCGCTTTATCTAAAGTCGCCAGAAGAAGCCGCTGATTACATTCTTGGCTACACCGTTTCGCAAGATGTCTCCGAGCGCTACTGGCAGGTTGAACGTTCTGGTCAATGGGTAAAGGGAAAGTCTTTCCCAACTTTCAATCCAGTTGGTCCTTGGATCGTCACACCCGATGAGATTAAGGATCCACAAAATCTTCGCCTCTGGTGTTCAGTTGATGGCGAGATGCGTCAGGATTCAAATACAAATGACATGATCTTTGATATTAATTACTGCGTTTGGTACATCTCCCAAGTCATGGAACTTCATGCAGGCGACATCATCAATACCGGAACGCCGCAAGGCGTGGGTATGGGATTCAAGCCAGAGAAATACCTTAAAGGTGGCGAATTAGTTAAAACTGGTATTGATGGAATCGGTTCCATCACAAACCACTTTAAAAACTATCAGGCTTAATTTTCTACAGTAGTAGAAGCCGAAATATTTGCCGCAATTGTTGCAGAACTAGTAAGCAACCCCGGACGCAACCATTACATTTCCATACGCATGGAAATCGCCAGTGCGGATTACTCCAACGGCGCCATATGCAAGTACTTTGAAATCAGCATGTGGAAGTGGGATGCATTCGGCCTTAGGGAAAATTGCAGAAATCTCTTTGCCGCGAGCATCGGCGCTTGGTGAAATTTCACTTGCAAACCAGAACTGCTCTACTGGAAGTTCGAGTGCCAGCATCTTTAATACATCTGGCACCTTAGGAAGATTTGGTCCCATGCTTAGATCAATGCAACGCACACCTTTAGGGATTGGGAAACCAGCATCTGAAATAACGATGCGATCGAAGTGACCTGTTTCGGCGATCATTGCTGAAATGTCGCGATTTAGGATTCCGGTGTATTTCATTTCTCTCTCCTTGTTATGTTAGTAGAAGTTCACGCTGATGGAATTTTTCGTTTCTGGAATTTAACTAGTTACTAGTCTGCTTAATAAATTCGTTTACTTCAAGTGGTGTTGGTGATGCCATAGCAGAACCCTTACGTGTCACCTTTAGCGTTGCGGCATAAACTCCAAATTTTGCGGCTTTGAAAATATCATCGCCTTGGGCAAGCCGGGCTGCCAGATTTGCACACATCGTGTC
>CAIMMQ010000064.1 GCA_903842675.1 uncultured Actinomycetes bacterium | reverse complement strand
GATGAAATTAGTTATTCCCGATCATCTGATGCTTTTAGGCGCGTCGAATTTAACGCCCGTGTACTTCGTGATGTTTCCAAGATAGATCCTTCGGAATTAATTCTAGGCAAAAAAGTAGATCTCCCAATCTGCTTTTCGCCAACTGGTTACACCCAATTGATGCATCATGTTGGCGAACCGGCTGTTGCGAATGTTGCAGCAAATAGAAATTTAATTTATTCACTTTCCACAATGGGTACAACATCTCCGGCAGAACTAGCAGCAGCAGTCCCAGAAGCAAGACGTTGGTTTCAGCTTTATGTTATGAAGAATCGCGCTGATAGTCTTGGAATTATTAAGCAGGCGCGTGAGAGTGGTTTTGAGGCTTTGATTCTCACAGTTGATACGCCAGTTGCTGGCCTTCGTTATCGTGATAATCGCAATGGCTTAACGATTCCACCACGTATCCGTTTAAGTACAGTTTTAGCAATTGCACGTAAACCAATCTGGTGGCTAAATCTATTTACAACAGGCAAGTTAGAGTTTGCGGCATTTCGTGGTTGGAATAAACCAGTATCAGAATTAGCAGATGTAATTTTTGATCCATCAACAACATTTGAGGATGTTAAGTGGTTGCGTTCGGTCTGGAAGGGCCCAATAATTGTTAAAGGAATTCAAAGTGTTGAAGATGCTAAACAGGTTGCAAAACTTGGAATCTCGGGCATCATTCTTTCAAATCATGGCGGTCGCCAACTAGACCGTGGCCCAATTCCACTTGAAATACTTCCTGAAGTTGTTGCTGCAGTGGGTAAAAAAGTTGAGGTCTATATTGATGGTGCGATCATGTCCGGTATGGATGCCCTGGCTGCGATTGCACTTGGTGCTAAAGCGGTATTCATTGGCCGGGCTTACTTATATGGCGCAATGGCAGATGGCGAACGTGGAGTTGAGAAGGTAATTGACATCTTGCGCCGCGAATTTGTAAATGGCATGGCTCTAACCGGTGCCAGAAACTTGAAAGAAGTGCGTGCCAATGGCGCATGGATTAGAAGCTAGGAGAACGAATTGAAGATTGCGATTGTTACTGGGGGAGCCAAAGGAATTGGCTTTGGGTCCACAAAGCGCCTTCTTGATGATGGTGCAACCGTTGTTATGTTCGATCTGGATGAGCCAGGGTTAGCAACGGCCCAAGAGCTCTTATCTTCACATGGCGATCGGGTATCTGGGATGAAGGTTGATATTTCCTCGGATGCCCAAGTGAAGCAAGCGGTTGAATCAGTCGGCAATAAATATGGTCATATCGATTATTTAGTTAATTGTGCTGGCATCCAAACTTACGGAACTGCGGTAGATACCAGCGAAGAGACTTGGGATAAGACCTTCAATGTGAATGTGAAGTCCATGTATTTAACTGCAAAATATTCAATTCCTTTTATGCGAAAAGCAAAAGGCGGATCCATCGTAAATATCTCTTCAGTGCAATCACTCGCAAATCAAAAAGGCGTTGTGGCCTATGCCGCCTCAAAAGGTGCAATCAATTCACTTACCCGCGCAATTGCCATTGATCATGCAGCAGAACAAATTCGTTGCAATGCAATCTTGCCCGCTTCTGTTGATACGCCAATGCTGCGCGCATCTGCTCGCGCATTTTCAAAAGAACGCAGTGAAGATGAGATCCTTGCTGAATGGGGAAAATCCCATCCAATTGGTCGCATGGCGAGCATTCACGACATCGGCGAACTTGTTGGCTTCTTATGTTCGGAAAAGTCCTCATTCATCACAGGTAGCTCTTACGTAATCGATGGTGGCTTGATGACCCAAGTTCCTGTCATATTGCCCGAGTAAATCCGATTTCAGGTGCGCCACTTAATAAGGTAATCTGCGCTCTGCCGTAAAAAATACCCTGGCGGGTTGCCCGAGCGGCCAATGGGAGGGGACTGTAAATCCCCCGGCTCTGCCTTCGAAGGTTCAAATCCTTCACCCGCCACCAGCAAATTAAAATTTTGTAGATAAAGTTGCCAAAGTTCCTTGGGAGTTAGTTGACAAGCGCCAATCTGGTGCAAAGACTGCAAAAAGAGTTGAACCTAGACCACTGTGTTTGCTTGATTTAAGTAGACCATCATCTTGGACAGAAATAAAGCAGGTTGAACCTTCTACTCTGGCTTTTACAACTATTCTTTTTGCCTTACCATGTCGGATTGCATTAACAAGTGATTCTTCGATTAGTTGCGAAACAACCTCTCCATTCTGAGAAACTTGAAAAAGTTCTGGCCCTAAATCTAGAGTGATTTCAGCGAGACCGTGCCACGTTTGGCACATTTGTCCCAATCTAACGCTTGGTATACGCGCAGGACTCTTTTCATATGGTGCATTTAAAGTTTTCAATCGCTCTAACACTTTTTGCGTTACTTCTGGTGAGAAACCTTCGAAATTCGAACCTGCCGCTTTAAGCAACAATAATTTGCAGGCCAATAACTCGGACTGAACCTCTGCATGCAGATATTGAGCAAAATCTGAGTCTGTCGAAGCCGCGATTCCCTTTTCTACCATTGTTTGAAGTGCTGGTTGTGATAGCGAACTTCGCAAGAAATTTAAAACTGAGATTCTTTCATTCTTAACGTTCAAGATAATCGAAGCGGAGCATGCCAGGAATATAAAAGTTATGGTAGCAAGCAGTTGTGGTTGCAGAGTTGCCACAGTAGATCCTTTATAATCTGAATCGAAGATTAATGCCTGAACTAAATCAATTGGCAGCGAGAACAATGGAAGAGCACAGCAGAAAAAAATGTTTCGTACTTTTAATTGTTGGTCAAAAAAATGGGAAAAGTAAATCGCTACCTGGTTGACAACTAGAATCATAAGTAAGGAGCTGAGCGAACTAACACCACCGCGAATTAATCCATATCGGACAAATGATCCGAAAAGCGAAAGTGGCAAAGTTGCTAGCACCACTGATATTAAAGGCAAAGGTGTTCTGGTTAATGCTTGATATGCGACATTTCTGAATTTAGCACGGGGCCATATGTGTTCACTCTCATCCCATCGTTTTTTGCTATGAGGCCTGATGTGCTTCTTTATCAAATCATCAATCACTTTAGCTTGTTTCTCTAATGAAAAAGTTTTATCACCACTCTTTAAAATAGTTTCGAAAAAATTATTTAGATTTAAAATTAATGCCTGAACTTCCTGGTAATTTTTGAGGTTTTCACCTTTAAAATGGATATCACTTTTTTTATCTTTAAAAGTTTCATTATTTATTGCATCTGCCAGAATCTCGCGCAAATCGCGGCTAAAACCCGTCCAAACGGCAATTAAGATTGCAGCTATAAAGACCCCATAAAAAATAGATATCATCGAGTTTATGGTTCTAAGGGTAAGTGAAACTGGATCAACTACGCGGAACACTGGCGACAAAAGTCCAATGGTAATGCCTCTAACAAAACCCATACATAGAGCTAGAAGAAGATGCATCTTTCGGTCAAATTTTCCATTTGCATAAAAGATAAATGGAACCATAGCAGCGTGCGACATCAATCCAATAGCAGTCCATGCTAATAAATCTGAGCTGCTCCCTAACTTCGGTTGAACGAAGAGGACGGTTGTAAGAACTGAAAATGGAGTTAGCCCCCAAAAAATTTTCCAAGTAAGCAAGCGGGCAGGAGCAATGGAGGTTAGCTTGCCGATTTCCATAAATTTGGACTTAAACCAAGAATTCATCAACGATTACCCACGATCACCTAGTCTGATGACCCTTGCAATGAAAAGTTTCTAATTTCCCAAATTGATTCTGATAGTAAGAGGTTTGTATCTTGTACATAACGGTCGAAATCTACATTGGACCCACGAGAATTCAATTCATCCTTCAACATGTTCAGGGCAAAAATTACGCCAGAAATCTTTCCTTGGAGGTTTCCAAAATTTGTAGCTTTTATAAAAAGTTTCAAATTATCAGAACTTTCACTTAGTTCGGAAATCTCTTTCTTGCGCATGACGCGCTCGGCCTTAAGTTTTAAAACAGATTCATTATTTTCAATCATTAGTTGCGATAACACCGAAGATAGATAAACAGCAAAAACTACCTTAGCGCCCGTATACCAGGGCTGAAATGGAGAGTTCAGATGTATTCCAATAGAGGTCATGTGGGCAGTGTAAAAGTATTCGACGGCAAATACACCTACGTATGCCCATGGGTAGATCGTTTTTCTAGAAAATTGATTTATTTTGTGAAGTGCGGTTCGAAAGGTAAATAAGAACGTCGTCAACATGAAAGAAGCTAATAAACTGGCTAGCGCTCCGCTTGGGCCATTTCTCGAAATTTGGCCTATTAGACCGCCTAGAAACAGAACTACAAAAGAAGTCCGAACTGAAAGTTCTGCTGGCAACAAGCTTGATCGGTAGCTACTTTTAAAGGTTGAGTTCTCGTATTCACTTAGCTTAGGACTCTCCTTTCTATGGAGTTTTTCCATTGCGGTCAATTCTTCATTAAGTTTCAACCTTAATTGTTCGGCTTGCGCTTGCAAATTTGCAATAGCTATTTTGCGCTCATCTGAAGTCGCATAGTTGTCCAATGTCCGGGTCAATTCTTGCAATTGTTTAACTCGCGGAGTCAAAGCCATTTCGAACCGTAGAGTTGCTTGTTCGTAGGCGTTCTTTTGTTCTACGCTTAATCCAGCTGATTCCTTCGCCAAAATTTTCCCCAAAGATTCCAAAGCAGCTATTTCAACTTTGCCCTTCGCAACTGTCCCAAAATAAAAGGCAGTTAATGCGAAAGAAATGGTAGTTAGAAGTGTCGAGCCACCGACTCGGACAATAAGGTGCGAAGGTGAATTAAGGGCATACTTTGCATACAAATCCGCGATCAGTCCATTGACAAATCCAGTGCTTGCCCAAACAAACATACACACATTCAATTTTTGCAACTTCACTTTACGAGATTTTAACAGCAGTGCCTGTATCACAAATAAATAGAGATAGCTTGCCAATAAACCACTTAATATAATTTTGATTGACAAGTAATTTGGTACGTCATTGAAACTAGCTTCACGCTCTAGGGCAAAAATAAAAGCTAAAATTGCTAAGTAAATTGCAGAGGGCAGTGATACTGCCCAACGCCCAGTTGCTACAGTACAAAAAAGATGGAATTTAAGTTTCATTTGACAATAATTTTGTC
>CAIMMQ010000063.1 GCA_903842675.1 uncultured Actinomycetes bacterium | reverse complement strand
TTGATGGAAACTATCGGGGCTGGGCTGATCGAGCAGCCGATGTTCTTTCACAAGTAACTCCAGAGTTCACCTATGTGAATCTGGCCGTACGAGGGAAATTACTTCAACAAGTCATCGATGACCAGATTCCAGCAGCGCTGAAATTAGTTAATGAGAATTCGACCCTGATTTCATTCCATGCTGGGGCAAATGATGTGATTCGACCAAACTATCAACCAGCGGTCGCTAAAGCGCGGTATCGAAGCGCGGTAGAAAAGTTGATCAACAGCGGTGCAACGATTTTGCTATTTACCGTTATTGATAAAGTTGAAGGCAAAGGCAAGACGGCAGAGCTTTGGCACGAGCGATTTTCAGATTTCAATAAAAATGTCCGAGAAGTTGCGGCCGAGTTTGGTGCAACCCTAGTTGATTCAAAAGATGCACCATGGCTTGCCGATCGTAGATTTCTTGCAGTTGATCGCTTGCACTTAAATGCTGATGGCCACTTTCGCCTGGCAAATGCCGTACTGGAAGTTCTTGCGTTGCCGTTCGATGAAAAATGGAAAATTCAACTTCCACCTGCACCTAGAAAATCAAAAGTAACTAAATTTTTAGAAGATAGTCGCTGGATTATTACCTTTGTAATTCCTTGGATCTGGCGCCGGCTTCGTGGTAAATCCTCTGGCGATGGTCGTGTTGCTAAGTATCTGGCCCCTACAAATTGGCGTTAACGGCTTTCTGGAATCAGGATTTGCTTCAACATATCTAAATTTTCTACGCAGATTCCTGCGCCATTAACGACTGCATGAAGCGGATCCTCGCTAATAATTACGGGCATCCCAGTCTCTTTACGAAGTCTTTCCGGAAGTCCGAGGAGGAGCGCACCACCACCTGCGAGAACAATTCCATTTCGGGAGAGATCGGAAACTAAGTCTGGCGGAGTTTCATCTAACGTGCCTTTTATGGCACCAATAATTTTCATAACTTGGTCTTCGATTGCTTCGCGAACTTCTACTGGTGAAATCATGAGATCGGTCGGAAGTCCCGAAACAAGATCGCGACCGCGAATTCTGGCATCAGACTCTTCGCGTAATTTATGAGCTGACCCAATCGCCATCTTTAATTCTTCGGCTGTGCGCTCACCGATCAACAAATTATATTTATTTTTTACATAAGTCATAATTGCGGCATCCATCGAATCACCACCAGTTCTTATAGAACGTGATGTAACAATTCCACCCAGCGATATAACTGCAACGTCAGTTGTTCCGCCTCCAATGTCAACAATCATCGAACCCATTGGTTCTTGAACTGGCAGACCAGAACCGATTGCAGCAGCCATTGGCTCTTCCATGATGTAAACCTTGCGTGCACCGGCTGCATATGCCGCATCTTTGATGGCACGATGTTCAACCGAGGTAACAACTGGGGGCACAGCGACAATTACAGTTGGTTTTGAAATAAATCTACGCGACCCAGCTTGAATCATAAAAGTTCTAAGCATTTTTTGTGCGGTTTCGAAATCGGCTACAACGCCATCCTTCAGCGGCCGAATTGAAACGATGTGATCTGGAGTTCGACCAACCATTTTGCGTGCTTCATGGCCAACGGTTAAGACGGAACCAGTTTCAGTATTAATACAAACAACACTTGGTTCGTTTAGAACAATTCCACGATTTGCTTGATAAATAACAGTATTGGCTGTTCCGATATCGATTGCGAGGTCGTGCCCAAATGGTTTTCTCATTTTTCGACCTCGCAATCTTTATACGTACTTCAGGGGGCTCTAAACTTAAGTCTGGAAGCTTTTTTATAAAACTCATTTTTGGGTGAGCGATTGGGTGGTCTTGTGAGCGGCTATTTAGGCGTACGTAACCCTCTGGTTACCTCCTATTCAACAACTTGCGAGAGAATTCACTCGTGCAATCAGATACCTTCCCTCTGCTCGCGACCAATCCCCGAGAAACATTGGTGGACCGAGAACTAAGTTGGCTCGCTTTCAATGAGCGCGTTTTGGAATTAGCTGAAGACACGAGTAATCCACTTTTGGAACGGGCACGATTCCTGTCAATTTTCTCCTCGAATCTAGATGACTTCTTCATGATCCGCGTAGCAACCCTGAAGCGTAAATTGGAATCTGGTGCGGCCAAAATAAATACGGCGGGTTATTCACCAACCCAGTTGATGACCGAGCTCTCCAAAAAGACCCAAGAGCTAATTGATCGTCAATCTAAATGTTTCCATGAAAGTATTTTTCCGCAATTAACCAATGCAAATATTGGAATTATTAAATGGGAAGATTTAACTCCAGCAGAACGTGTGGTAGTCGATGCAACCTTTAAAAGCAAAATATTTCCAGTATTGACGCCACTTGCGGTCGATCCGTCTCATCCGTTCCCGTATATCTCAGGGCTTTCGCTAAATCTTGCAGTCGTTGTTAAAAACCCAGAATCAGAGTCCGAATTATTTGCAAGAATAAAAATTCCATCAAATTTACCGCGCTTTGTCGAGACCGCGAAGGGCGATGATCGACGTTTCATTCCACTTGAGCAAGTCATCACTGCACACATTGGCGACCTGTTTCCCGGAATGGAAATACTTTATTACTTCACTTTTCGGTTAACGCGCAATGCTGACCTAGAACTTGAAGAAGAAGAATCCGAAGATTTACTTGCAACCATGGAGCAAGAACTACTTCGTAGAAAATTTGGTCCGCCAGTCCGCCTAGAAGTTGATAAAGAAATTGAACACGAGCTATTGCAAACTTTGATGGACGAATTAGAAGTTAAAGAGGAAGACATAATTCGTTATCCAGAACCGCTGGATCTAACTGGGTTAAATCAAATTGCAGATATAGATCGCCCTGATTTAAAGTTCCCGGCATTTCGCAGCCAAGTTGCGTGGGATCTGCGCGATGTAGATCCGGACTCGGTTGAAGAATTCTTTGATGCGATCCGCCGCCGCGAAGTTATGCTCCACCACCCATATGAATCCTTTACTTCTTCCGTTGTTCGCTTTTTAGAGTCGGCGGCGCAAGATCCGAAGGTATTGGCGATCAAGCAGACGCTGTATCGCACGTCGGGAGATTCACCGATTGTTGAAGCGCTGATCGAAGCAGCGGAATCCGGCAAACAAGTTTTAGCCGTAATTGAAATCCGAGCTCGCTTTGATGAGCAAGCAAATGTGCGCTGGGCTAGAAAGCTTGAAGATGCTGGTGTACACGTTGTTTATGGGCTCGTTGGATTTAAAACGCATGCCAAGCTCTCACTTGTTGTTCGTGAAGAGGCCAGTGGAATTCGCCGCTATGTCCACATTGGAACTGGAAATTACAATCCAAAGACTGCCCGGCTCTATGAGGACTTTGGAATTCTAAGTTCTGATCCAATTCTTGGTGAAGATGTAAATAAACTTTTCAACCAACTTTCTGGTTTTGCACCGCAAACATCTTTCGAGCGCTTACTTGTGGCTCCTCGGACACTTCGAAGCGGCTTACTTGCAAAAATTCAAAATGAGATCGATAACAAAAAGGCGGGACAGCCTGCGGGGATTCGTATGAAGTTGAACTCGATCATGGATGAAGAATTTATAAACCTTATGTATCAGGCATCAAATGCTGGTGTAAAAATCGAACTCGTGGTTAGAGGAATTTGTGCCCTGCGACCTGGCGTTCCCGGCCTATCAGAAAACATCACTGTGCGATCAATACTCGGTCGCTTCCTAGAACACTCACGTATTTTCTATTTTACAAATGGTGGCAATGAAGAAGTTTGGATTGGTAGCGCCGATCTAATGCACCGTAACTTAGATCGCCGCGTTGAGAGCATGGTTCGAATTGAGCAGACTGACCACAAGCGCATGCTGTTTCGCGCACTAGATAGTTATTTGGCTCCAACAACTGTTCGCTGGGAGATGGAAAGCAATGGCGATTGGAAGCGCATAACTAAGAGCGCAGCAGGTGAATCCTTAACTGATTTACATGACCAAGTAATCAAGTGGTATCGGGCGCGCGGATGAGTGAAATAACCCAGGCCGCCGGCGGAGTTGTGTGGCGCAAAAACACAGCTGATGAAGTTGAAATCGCCATTATTCATCGCCCTCGTTATGACGATTGGTCGCTGCCGAAAG
>CAIMMQ010000062.1 GCA_903842675.1 uncultured Actinomycetes bacterium | reverse complement strand
GTTATTTCTTCAATTGCCAAATCAATTATGGGAACTGGCACCTTTGGAAATATTTGGTTTGCCTTTACGCAATTCGCAACAATGTTAATTTTGATTGCGGGTGCGAACACGGTTTATAACGCATTTCCTATCTTGGCCGCGAATATCGCGAATGATGGATATTTGCCTCGCCAGCTCGCCAAACGGGGACACAAATTAATCTATTCAAACGGGATAATTCTCTGCTCAGGTTTCGCTATTGCATTGATTCTATTCACAAATGGTTCAGTAAATAGCTTGGTGGCTCTTTACGCACTTGGAGTATTTACCGCATTTACCGTTACTGGATTCGGAATGTTTATTTATGCAAGACGCACACGAGAAAAATATTGGGCGCTCAAGGGCAGCTTAAGCTTGCTCGCCGCAATAACTTCTTTCATGGTTGTAATTATCTTTGCAATCGTGAAATTTACAGAAGGCGCTTGGTTAGTAGTAGTAGTCATGCCAACGCTTATTTTCTTTATGTTTAGATTGCATAAACAATATCTTGCTGAAAAAGATGCTCTTTCAGTAACAGAACATGTAAATCGCGCCACTAGCATTCCACGGCATGACGTGGCGATTCTCATCGACTCTGTAGACATTGCTACTGTAGGAGCGATTCGTTACGCCCGCAGCCTTAATCCACGCTATTTAAGTGCCGTTCATTTCGTCATAGATGATGTACGAGCTGAAGGAATTCTTCATGACTGGAAATCCAATAAGGCACTCGCTGATGTTGAACTTGAGCTAATTGATTGCCCTGACCGCCGCATTGCGAATGCTGCTGTGGACTACGCAATTCGGGGCACTGCTTCTAAAGATGTGGAGTTAACCTTGCTCTTACCTCGCCGTTCATATTCGATGTTCTTAGGTCGACTCTTGCATGATCAAACCGCGGAACAGATTGCTCGTCCAATTTCACAACTCGACAGAGTGGTCGCAACGATTATTCCTTTTGACGTAGAAAAGATTATTTCTGGTAAGAGCATGCTAGTTCCTCCTGAGATTAGCGATGAGAAGCCCGTGGTAACCCCGCGTAAAGTCTCAGAAGTACCGGTCTATGAAGCACCTGTGGGCCATTACGATGAAAATATTCAACCCATCGGCAATGCCAAGTGGCGCAGACGCGCGCACATTCGCGGCAACGTAACCTCGATTCGTACCGCTCCGGCAAGCGCCGCACCGCGCGTTGATGTTGAGGTCTGGGATACAACTGGCGGAATTACGCTGCAATTCCTTGGTCGGCGTGAAATTTCCGGGCTCGAAGTTGGCAAGACTATTTGTGCAGAAGGAATGGTGGGCGAGAGCGATGGTGCTCTGACCATCTTGAATCCTTCTTACGAGTTAGTTATCTAAGCTCTTCAAAGAAGGAATTAAGAAGAGCGGCGCATTCGGCTTCAAGCACGCCGGCTATTACTTCGGTCTTATGAAGCGTCCTTGGATCGCGAAGTACATCCCAGACTGAACCAACCGCTCCGGCTTTCTCATCCCATGCCCCAAAGAGAACGGTCGCAATTCGGGATTGCGCAATGGCGCCAGCGCACATCGCGCAAGGTTCGAGCGTCACAACAAGTGTGTGGTTATCTAACCGCCAACTTTCCAATTTTGATGCCGCTTCTCTAATTGCGACGATTTCTGCATGCGCGGTTGGATCACCATCGATTTCACGACGGTTATATCCGGTTGCAACAACGTCGCCAGCAGCATCGAGAATTACCGCACCAACTGGAACATCTCCGGAAACTAGAGCAAGTTTTGCAACTTCAATCGCCTGGCGCATTGCCTTGTCGTGACTACTCATAAAGTTCTG
>CAIMMQ010000061.1 GCA_903842675.1 uncultured Actinomycetes bacterium | reverse complement strand
GATGCAATATTGCCGAGACTTGTTGGTCATTCTGATCTGCCTTCGGCAAGTGCGCTGATGTCCCTTCGCTGGCAGACCGGAGTCATCACTGGCCCAGCACTTGCTGGAATTTTGCTGGCGACTTTCGGTATTGGTTCGGCCTATTTAGTCGATGTTGCGACATATGTTGTTTCGCTAATTTTGATTGCGCGAGTTCGATCTGTTAAGCCAACGAAAGCAAATGAAATTCCCACAATGCAAAGTATGTTCGAAGGCATTAGGTATGCAACATCGCGCAAAGACCTACTGGGCACTTACTTGGTGGATCTGGCGGCGATGTTCTTCGCTATGCCAAATGCCCTCTTCCCGTTTTGGGCTGACCAAATTCATGCCAGATGGGCACTTGGTTTGTTCTATGCAGCCGGGACTATTGGTTCAATTTTGGTAACCCTCACAAGTGGGTGGATTAAAAACTATCCCCACCATGGTCGCGCCGTCATGGTTGCTGCAATTGGTTGGGGTGCAGCCATCACAATGGCCGGGGTCAGCAAATCGCTCTTCTTCATAATTTTATTCCTTGGTCTTGCAGGTGCCTCCGACATGGTTAGCGCACTTTTCCGGGGTGCAATTTGGAACCAATCAATCCCGGATGAACTACGTGGTCGTTTGGCTGGCATCGAATTACTCTCTTACTCAGTAGGTCCACTTGGTGGTCAGATGCGTGCCGGATCGGTTGCTGCTTGGACAAATTTAAGAACTTCGGTAATCAGTGGTGGACTTCTATGTATTGGAATTGTTGGTTTAGCGGCATCTGCACTCCCTAATTTTCGAAAATATGACGTCCGAACCAATAAATTTGCGGTCCAACAACGCCAAATTCGGGAAATTCAACAAAAAAACGAGAAAAATTCCGAAACTGATCAGTAATTTTTCGAAATTCAACAAGAAAATTTGTTGAAATGCACAAAAAAAGAAAAAAATAATGTTGCGACACGCAGGGCATTTTTCACTCAAAATAGTGGAAACTTTTTGCAAACACTGGCACCCTTATACATGAACAGGTTCGGTGACGGATCGAACTATTCTGATTAGGAGATGTAAATGGCTGCAGCTAAGAAATCTGCTCCAAAGCGTCGCAAGAAGGCAGCTGCTAAGGCAGTAGCTCCAAAGCGTCGTCGTAAGAAGGCCGCTGCTAAGGCAGTAGCTCCAAAGAAGCGTCGCAAGAAGGCAGCTGCTAAGAAAGCAGCTCCAAAGCGTCGCAAGAAGGCAGCTGCTAAGAAAGCAGCTCCAAAGCGTCGTAAGAAGGCAGCTGCTAAGAAAGCAGCTCCAAAGAAGCGCCGTAAGAAGGCAGCAGCTAAGAAGGCTGCTCCAAAGCGTCGCAAGAAGGCAGCTGCTAAGGCTGCTGCTCCAAAGAAGCGCCGTCGCAAGAAGGCAGCTGCTAAGTAATTTATTAGCTTGAAAAGCCCCGTTGCGAAAGCAACGGGGCTTTTTCATTTCGTTGAAAAATAACTACTTCTTTATTGAGGCGCCCTCTTCAATAAATTGATCTCGCAGTTTGTCGGTTACTCGATTAAAAATCTTTGACAAATCTTCCTGGTCCTTAGAAGTCAGGTGATCCACCAATCGGTTGCGAACACTGTTCACATGGTCAGGGGCGGCTTTGACTATTGCTTTCCAACCCTTATCAGTCATCACTGCAAAATAGCCCCGCTTATCTTCGGTGCATTCTTCGCGGCGTACCCAACCTGCGGCTTCCATAACTTTCATTCGGTGCGATAGGCGGCTCTTGGAAATCATGGCGATCTCGGCGAGCTCGCTCATCCGAAGCCGGCGCCCCGGTGCATCACTCAATTGGGCTAGGACTTCATAGTCAGCCATAGATAGATCATGGTTCTCTAGATCTAGCTCCATCGCTTCTAGCAATCTGCGTGAGGCAATAATGTAGGAACGCCAAGCAGCCATCTCGCGGGGATTTAGCCATTTTGGCTCCCCTGAATTAGCGTTTGATTTTCCGGCCATGAATAAAGTTTAGATGAATAACGATTTAGTTGAAAGTTGAATTACTTCTCTTCAAGGGTTTTTTTGCGTTGTTGTAACAGGGTTGCAATAGGGTTGTAATAGGCTCGCCCATATGAGAAGCGGAATCGACCTAAAACACATCAAGGCCAGCGTGCGCCCCCAGGACGACTTGTATCGTCACGTAAACGGAACCTGGATTGATAGCGCAGAAATTCCGGCAGACCGCTCCTCCGACGGCGCCTTCTATCAGCTCTACGAAAAAGCCGAATTGCACGTCCGCCAAATTATTGAAGAACTATCGGCCGGGGCCAGTACGCCCAATTCAATCCCCCAAAAAATTGGCGATCTCTACCGATCATTCATGGATGAAGACCGTGCCCAAACCCTTGGCCTCGAACCGGTCGCCAATTATTTAGCCAAAGCGCTGGCCGTTAAAGATGTAACGCAATTTCATAAAACCTTAGGCGAATTTGAAAGCCTCGGTCTTGGCGGCCTCTTCTATCAATACATAACTACTGACAACATGGATTCCAATTCCAACATTATTTATGTTGGCCAATCTGGTTTGAGCCTTCCGGATGAGGCCTACTACCGCGAGGAAGAATTCGCCGAAATCCGCCTCGCTCTTCTTGCTCACATTGAAAGAATGTTTACCCTGGCAAAGATTGCAAATCCAGCAGATCATGCCAAGCGCATCTTTGATTTGGAAACCCAAATTGCTTCTCATCATTGGGATCAGGTGCGTGATCGCGATGCGACCCTGACTTACAACAAAATGACGATCCAAGAATTGAAGGGCTCATCAACTGGTCTGGATTGGGATTTGTGGCTCGCCTCTTGCGGCGCACCGGCTGCGGCCTTTAATTCAGTAATCGTTCGCCAACCATCTTTCTTCACAGGTGTTGGAAAGCTTCTCGAAAAATTTGATGCGCAGGCCTGGAGCTCTTGGCTTACCTGGCATTTACTATCTGGCGCCGCCTCTTATTTAAGTAGCGAATTTGTAAATGAAAACTTTGCCTTTTATGGAACCGCCCTCTCCGGAACGCCTGAATTGAAGGCGCGATGGAAGCGTGGAGTTGGATTGGTTGAAGGCTCGCTCGGTGAAGCCGTTGGCCAGATCTACGTTGAAAAGCATTTCCCGCCAGCCGCAAAAGAGCGAATGGTTGGCCTAGTAGCAAATCTGATTGAGGCCTATCGCATTGATATCGCCGCACTTAATTGGATGAGTCCAGAGACTAAATCTAAAGCCTTTGAAAAGCTCGACAAGTTCACGCCAAAAATTGGCTATCCAGATAAGTGGCGCGATTACTCAAAGCTTGAAATAAGTGCCACCGACTTGCTTGGCAACTTGGCCCGTATTTCAAAATTCAACCAGGATTTTGAATATGCAAAAATCGGTGCACCAGTTGATCGGACTGAATGGCTCATGACGCCACAAACAGTTAATGCTTATTACAACCCAGGTATGAATGAAATCGTATTTCCGGCAGCAATCCTGCAACCACCGTTCTTTGATTTGGAGGCAGATGACGCGGCAAACTATGGCGGCATTGGCGCGGTGATTGGACACGAAATTGGACATGGTTTTGATGACCAAGGTTCGAAGTACGACGGGGATGGAAATTTAAATAACTGGTGGACTGATTCCGACCTTAGCGAATTTGAAAAACGAGCCGCAAAATTGATTGCCCAATATGAAGAGCTGCGCCCACTTGAAGCCCCAGACGTTCATGTAAATGGCGCGCTAACTATTGGCGAAAATATCGGCGACTTAGGTGGCCTAACTATCGCAATCAAGGCCTACCAACTATCACTTAACGGCAAGAGTTCACCAGTGATCGAT
>CAIMMQ010000060.1 GCA_903842675.1 uncultured Actinomycetes bacterium | reverse complement strand
AATTGCGCGTTCATCTTCACGCAACCTGCGAGACTTCTTCGTCTCTAGATCAACTGCAACTTGTACCGTTTTCACATGTGCATGTAAGCCATTTTTACTTGAGATTTCATACTCAAGATCGAATGCTGCTCCCCCAATTTTAGAGACCCAGATTGAGATATCGAAATCATGATTAGTTTCATAAATTGGCAACTTGTAATCGACTTCGGCCCGAGCAACGACCATGTCATCAAATACCGGTGGCAAACCTTTTTCCACTCGAGATTTCCAGAACATATCGATCCGAGCTTCCTGCACAAAGGTTAAATATTTTGCATTGTTTACATGACCAAAAGCATCAAGGTCATCCCAGCGAATAAATTGCTTGCTAAGAAAGCGCATTAGCGCGTGAGCTTTCTATAAGTAACACGGTGCGGACGGGAGGCTTCAACTCCAAGTCTTGCTACTTTATTTTCTTCATAAGATTCGAAGTTTCCTTCAAACCAGAACCATTGTGAATCGCCCTCATAAGCCAAGATGTGGGTTGCAACGCGGTCCAAGAACCAGCGATCGTGCGAGATAACCACCGCGCAGCCTGGAAATTCAAGTAACGCGTTTTCAAGAGAACCAAGTGTTTCAACATCAAGGTCGTTTGTTGGCTCATCAAGTAGAAGTAAGTTTCCGCCCATCTTTAGCGTCAGCGCCAAGTTCAACCGGTTGCGCTCTCCACCAGAGAGAATTCCAGCGGCTTTTTGTTGATCCGGACCCTTGAAACCAAATGCAGAAACGTATGCACGTGATGGCATTTCAACTTGGCCAACTTTTATAAAGTCCAAGCCATCTGAAACAACTTCCCACAAACTCTTCTTAGGATCGATGCCACCGCGCGACTGATCGACATATGAAATCTTTACAGTTTCGCCAATCTTTACATTGCCACTATCCGGTTGTTCCATGCCGAGAATGGTTTTAAAGAGCGTTGTCTTACCAGCACCGTTTGGTCCGATAACTCCAACGATTCCGTTGCGTGGCAAGGTAAATGAAAGATCATCGATCAATAACCGTTCGCCGAAGCCCTTCTTTAAGTGTTCAACTTCTACAACAACATTTCCTAGGCGAGGTCCCATCGGAATTTGAATCTCTTCGAAATCTAATTTGCGAGTCTTCTCGGCTTCAGCCGCCATCTCTTCATAACGTGCCAGACGCGCCTTTGATTTAACTTGGCGACCCTTGGCATTCATGCGAACCCATTCGAGTTCTTCAGTCAGACGCTTCGCGCGCTTGGCATCTTTCTGGCCCTCAATCTTTAAACGCGTTGACTTGGTATCGAGATAAGTCGAATAGTTACCTTCATATGGATAAGCGCGACCACGGTCGAGTTCTAGAATCCATTCGGCTACATTGTCCAAGAAATATCTATCGTGCGTGATCGCAACAACAGTGCCTGGGTACTTGCTCAAGTGTTGCTCGAGCCAAAGTACGGATTCAGCATCAAGGTGGTTGGTTGGTTCATCGAGCAATAACAGATCCGGTTGTTGTAATAACAATTTACAGAGCGCAACTCGGCGACGTTCTCCGCCAGATAGAACGGAAACATCAGCATCTCCTGGTGGGCAACGAAGTGCATCCATTGCTTGTTCTAATTGGGAATCCAGATCCCAAGCATTTCGATGATCAAGTTGCTCTTGCAAAGTTCCCATCTCGGCAAGCAAACTGTCATAGTCCGCATCGGGATTTGCCATCTCTTCGCTAATTTGATTGAAGCGAGCCATCAACGCCATAGTTTCGGCGACGCCTTCTTGCACATTTTCTAATACTGTTTTTGTGTCATCAAGTGGTGGCTCTTGTAACAAGATGCCAACTGTGTAACCCGGAGATAAGAATGCTTCACCATTGGATGGTTGTTGCAGGCCAGCCATAATTTGAAGGACTGTTGATTTACCAGCACCGTTTGGGCCAACAACACCAATCTTGGCACCTGGCAAAAACATCAGCGTCACATCATCAAGAATGACCTTGTCGCCATGCGCCTTGCGCGCCTTCTTCATCGTGTAAATAAACTCAGCCATAGTCGCAAACCTTATCGGTTGCGTGGCCAATCTATTTGCAACGGTAGACTTGCGCACGTAATAACTCTTTAAGGGCGTTAAACGCCCATATGCGCCTGTAGCTCAGTCGGATAGAGCAACCGCCTTCTAAGCGGTAGGCCGCAGGTTCGATTCCTGCCAGGCGCGCAATTATTTGGAGAAAAAATGGCAAAGAAAAAGTCGGGCTCGCAATTAAGCGGGCCCGACTTTTTAATTACTTGATTGCTAGTTATGCACCAATCTTTGCAAGCTGTGAAGCAAAAGCCTTCGAGAAAGCGTTGGTTGATGAATAAGCACCAAAGCCTTGTGAAGGATTCTCCTTTGCACAGTTGTTAGCCAAGTAATCAAGAGTCTTCTTGATTCCTTCAGCCTTCTTAGTATCGCCATACTTTGTTAGGGCGAGAGCATAAGTTGTAGCTGTGAATGGATAAGCAGCTGGGTTTGTGTTTGAGTAGTTGAATGTAACAGTTCCATCAGTAGCAACTGTTGCTTCTGACGCTGCTGCCATTGCTGAATCACTTGAAGGAGTAATTGAGTTACCCGCTCCGTTGATTACGCTAGCAATTGTTAGGTTGTAAGGGGCTGCAGCGAATCCAACTTCTGCGTATGTAATTGACCAAGGAGTATTCTTAACACCATTTGCAACATCGCCTGAACCAGCAGCGCCACGGAAGTGGACTGGATCCTTGGTGATATCACCAGGGAAAGCAGTTGCGAATGAATCGTTTGGAGACTTGGTCCAGATTGTTGGCTCAAGCTTGTTTAGTGCACGTGAGAGGTTGTTTGAAGTACCTGAGTTCTTTGTACGGTAGTAAACAACAATCTTTGATGATGGGAATGTGTGGTGCAGAGTCTTAGCAACTGTCTTGAGAACAACAGGAGCTCCTGCTGCATTCTTAACAACTGCGCCTGATGCATCCTTTTTGTAAACAGGAACATTTACTGACTTGTTGTTATCAGCAACGATTGCTGGATCATTCCAAGTTTTGATTGTTCCGGCAAAGATACCTGCAATTGTCTTTGTTGAAAGGCTGATGCCTTTTGTGTCAGCGCCCATGTTTACAAGAACTGCAACTGGCCATACGAATGAAGGCAAGTGAATTTCATTTGCAATTGGTGCAGTGTCAACGCTATCTGAGAAAGCAAAATCCATTGTTGCATTGTGGATACCAGTCTTGCCATCGCCTGAACCGGTTCCGTTATAAGGGAAGTCATCACCTGTTGCAGTTTGGTATGCGGCCTTACAAGCAGCCATTAATCCGTTTACTGATGAAGCGCCGCCAGCTTTCCATGTTGTTGCGTTTGCTGCTGGGGCTAAAGCAAGTGCGAAAGCAACGGTTGTTGCTGCAATTACCTTAATTGATGAAGATAGTTTCATATTTCCCTTTCGATCTGTTAAATGAACGTAAGGAAAGCCTATGAAAGCAAAGAAATACCCCGCATACGCTGAGTTAACTGTTGGTTAACGAATTGTGAACGTTAAGACTTAACCGAAGCGTCCGGAAACGTAGTTTTCAGTTCGTTGATCACTTGGGCGCGAGAAGATCTCATTGGTTGGCCCAACCTCGATCATCTGTCCTGGGCCACCATCAGATAGGAAGAAGGCGGTGTAATCACTGACACGAGCCGCCTGCTGCATGTTGTGAGTCACGATTACAATTGTGATCGACTTGGCGAGTTCAACAATCGTGTCTTCAATTCGAAGCGTTGATCCTGGGTCAAGTGCGGAACATGGCTCATCCATCAGCAATACTTTTGGCTTAACCGCGAGTGCGCGAGCAATACAGAGGCGCTGTTGTTGCCCACCTGAAAGGCCACCCGCGTGCGCATCTAGACGATCTTTAACTTCGTTCCAGAGTCCAGAGCGAACTAGGCACTCTTCCAACAAGTCATCTTTATTCTCGGCCTTGATCTGAGCCAATTTGAGACCAGAAAGTACATTCTCCCCAATTGTCATAGAAGGAAATGGATTTGGTTTCTGAAAAACCATACCGATTTGCAAACGAATCTTTGTTACATCGATTCCATCCGCATAAACATCTTTTCCATCAAGCAAAACTTCCCCGGCCATTGCAGCACCTGGAATAAATTCATGCATACGATTCAAGGTACGAATAAATGTTGACTTGCCACAACCAGAAGGACCGATCAAAGCCGTCACAGTTCCGGCAGCAAAATCCAGTGAAACATTTGAAAGTGCGTGGTGTTTACTAAACCAAGCATGAACGCCGCGAGCTTCTAGGCCAGAACCAATTGGATTGTTGCCAGGTGTTCGGTGAGAGGCGCGATTTGCCGAAACATCAGCAAGTGACTTTGATGCAGCACCATTTGATGCTGATGAGGCTGCTGATGATGAATCGGTGCTCATTATTTTCTCCTGTTGTAGGTCTGGGGTTGGCAAAGTAATCGACTCACTTCTTCATCTTCTGCGTACCAAGGGTACGCGCAGCGATGAACAAGCTCAAGACTAGGACGATCAAAACAAGGATTCCAGACCAAGCGCGAGCAATAGATTCTGGCGTTCCGAGGGAAAGTCCCTTCCAAACATAGAATGGCAGTGCCGAGTTGTAATCCTTGAAAGGGTTTAAGTTGATCTTGTCCGCGCCACCCAATGTAAAGATCAACGGTGCAGTTTCACCAGCGATGCGGGCTACACCCAAAATAGTGGCCGTTATCAAGCCATTGCGTGCCGCAGGAACAACAATCGTTGCAACCGTGCGCCACTGAGTTGCGCCCATTGCAAGGCCGGCTTCGCGCAGGTCACTTGGCACAAGAAGTAAAACTTCTTGAGAAGTTCTTGTAACAGTTGGAATCATAAGAATGGCCAGTGCAAACGCGCCAGCAAGGGCAGAAGCCTTGATTGGTGTAGTAAGAATTATTGCAGAGAAAATAAATAACCCAGCCACGACTGATGGCACACCGCTCATAGCTTGGACAATAAATTGAATGAATCTCGAACCTGGGCCCTTAATTTCAGTTAAATAAAGTGCAGTCATAATTCCCATAGGAACACTGATAATCATCGCGATTAAAATTAAATACAGAGTTCCGATGAGGGCGTGCAATAAACCACCCTTACCAACTGGATCCAGAAATGATGCATTAGCCATCGATTGTGAGAAGAGTGTTAAGTGGAGGCCAGCAACACCCTTACGAACCGTGGTAAATAGAATGCTAAACACTGGCAAAAATACAATTAGCGATCCGCCAAATATTAAAGATGCTGCAACAGTTTCACCGAGCGCTTTGCGACCACGCTTGCGAACGCTATAAATCGTATTTGCTAGGGATGAGAACAAGAAGAAAAACACAACAAAGGCCAGCTTGCCTTTAAGCGGTGTAAAAGCCAGAACCAATAATGTTATAAAGAAGGAACCAGAAAAAATTAGCGCTGATGGAATCATTTGCTTGGGGGTTATTGCCCAAGGGCGTAGTGGTTTTACCTCAGTTGTTGACATTTACTTTCCAGACTTCAAAGTACGGCTAACAATGAAGTTAGCGGCCATATTTACGACCAATGTCATCAAAAAGAGAATAAATCCAGCAGCTAATAGCGCCTTTGTTTCAAGGCCGGTGGCCTCGCCCCATTTAAGAATAATCAGTGATGCAATATTTCCGCCTGCTCCAAAAAGCACATGCCAGTTTGGTCGGAAAACTAAGTTCAGAATTGTGTAAACCGCAACGGTCTCACCAAAGGCACGACCAAGGCCAAGCATTGCGCCACCAACAACACCACTGCTACCGAATGGAAGTACAACTGCGCGAATCATTCCCCACTTTGTAGCACCAAGTGCATACGCGGCTTGCACGCGATCCAATGGTGTTTGCGCGAAAACTTCACGAGAAACAGAAGTAACGATTGGAATTATCATGATTGCAAGAACTAGGCCTGCGATAAATGGCGAGCGCTCGAAGTAAGGTTGCGGCGCACTAAAAATTGGTATCCAGTGCAGATACTTATAAATAAGTTTCGCCCAGTAAGTAGCCATCGGCATGAGAACAAAGAATCCCCACAACCCAAAGAGTACTGATGGGAATGATGCCATCAAATCTACGACGGAAACCAATAGTGTTTTTATTCTTGCCGGCGCATAAAATGTTAAGAAGAGCGCAACGGAGACCGATAGCGGAACTCCTACGATCAGTGCAACTGTTGAAACAAGCACAGTTCCAACCAACATGGCACCGATACCCATGTCATAGGTAATTTTTCCAGCTTCATCTGTCGAAACATCCCATTTAAAACCTGTTACAAAGTGAAAGCCTTCAGTACTAAAAGTTTGGAATCCTCGAACTGCTAAGAAAATTCCGATTAGCGTGAGAAGAACTAGTGCAGAAAAACCAAAGGAAGTAACAACGCCTCTAAATACTTTGTCGCTGGTCCGTGGGTTGGTGGTAATTTGACGCGCCTTTGGCGTGGCACTCCCGGGCAACACAGCAGAACTCATGAGCAGATACTCCTGCCTAGCGAGGCTCACAATGTGGAACTTTGGTTACGAGAAGGTGAACGAATAGTGAAATTCCCGCCCCTGGTTTAGGCTCGCCCCATGTCTTCCAAGAACGATTCTCCGAACCTAATCTGGGTCGATTGTGAGATGACGGGCTTGGACCTTAATAAAGATGCATTGGTCGAGATCGCAGTACTTGTGACCGACTCTGAACTAAACATCCTGGGCGAAGGCGTCGACCTCGTTATCAAGGCGAGCGCGGCCCAAATAGAAGGTATGAATGATTATGTGCGCGAAATGCACACCGCCTCTGGTCTGATCACCGAGATTCCAAATGGCGTAGAACTTGCCGAAGCGCAATCTCAAATAATTGCCTACCTGGAGAAGTACGCACCCGGAGCAGGTAAGTCACCGCTTGCTGGAAACTCTGTCGGAACCGACCGCGGATTTATCGACCGCGACCTACCAACCTTGAGCGCCTATCTGCACTATCGCACCATCGATGTTTCATCGATTAAAGAGTTGGCCCGCCGTTGGTATCCCCGCGTCTACTTCGCAGCACCTGCCAAGACCGGCAACCACCGAGCACTCGGTGACATCCGCGATTCGATCGAAGAGCTCGAGTATTATCGCAAGGCGATATTCATACCTAATAATTAAGTTAATTAAGCGGGAATGAGCCAGCGGTTATTTACCGTATAATTTCCCAAACATGGTGGTCGTAGCTCAGCTGGTAGAGCACTCGGTTGTGGTCCGAGATGTCGCGGGTTCGAGCCCCGTCGATCACCCCAATCTTTCCCTTACCGGCACCACGAAATTAAAGGCGGAGTCAAAATGAAGTCAATGATCTTTGACGTAGTTATTGAGATCCCGGCCGGCAGCCGCAACAAATACGAAATCGACCACAAGACTGGCGAGATCCGTCTTGATCGAATGCTCTTCACCTCAACTCGTTTCCCACATGATTATGGTTATGTAAAGAACACACTTTCAAATGATGGTGATCCACTGGATGCACTTGTTATGTTAGATGAACCAACATTTCCTGGCTGCGTAGTTTCTTGCCGCGTCATCGGAATGTTTCGCATGGTCGATGAAAAAGGCGGCGACGACAAACTTCTCTGCGTTGCAAATGGCGATATCCGCAAGAGCAAACTGCAAGATCTCCACGATGTTCCAGAATATGAATTATCTGAAATCAAGCACTTCTTTGAAGTTTATAAGGCCCTTGAGCCAGGCAAGGAAGTCCACGGCGGCGAATGGGTCGGCCACGAGGCAGCCGAAGAGGAAATAAATAACTCATACGCTAGGTTCAAAACCCACTAATCAATAAACTCTTCCCTTGTAGCTACAGCCACTACTAAAGCGACTACGAGGTGAATATGTCTGGCATCAATACTGGTGATACTGCTTGGGTCTTAATGAGTGGTGCACTCGTTCTCTTTATGACACCCGGTCTTGCAATCTTTTATGGTGGCATGGTGCGCGCCAAGAGCACGCTAAATATGATGATGATGTCCTTTGCCGCAATCGGAGTAACAACAATCCTCTGGGTTCTCTACGCCTACTCCCTCGCCTTTGGAAAAGATACGGGCTCAGGATTAATTGGAAATCTCGATCACATCGGTCTGGCAAAAACTATCAATCAAGTCGTGGGCGAACCCGGACACACAATTCCATCTCTCGCATTCGTAATGTTCCAACTAACTTTCGCAATCATCACCGTCGCACTTCTTTCTGGCGCTATTGCTGATCGCACAAAATACAGTTCTTGGATTCTTTTTGTAGCAATCTGGATCACCGTGGTTTATGCCCCAGTCGCGCACTGGGCCTTTGCTTCTCAAGGTGGAAGCGGCGGATGGATCGTAGACAAACTTGGTGCACTTGATTTTGCAGGTGGCACTGTTGTTGAAATTAACTCTGGTGCGGCAGCTCTTGCGCTCGCAATTGTCTTAGGGCGGCGCGAAGGATTCAAGCGCGATCCAATGCGCCCACACAACATGCCACTAGTTCTACTTGGTGCGGGCATGCTCTGGTTTGGCTGGTTTGGTTTTAACGCAGGCTCTGCACTTGGTGCATCCGGTCTCGCCGCAACTGCAATGATCAATACTCAAATTGCTACCGCAGGTGCGGCAATGTCATGGCTTACCTACGAGCGCTACCAGGGTGGCAAAGCAACAACTCTTGGCGTTGCATCCGGTGCTATTGCTGGCGCCGTAGCAATCACACCCGCTTGCGGATTTGTAACTCCACTTGGCGCGCTCCTAATTGGCCTCATTGGTGGCGTGGTTTCTGCGTGGGGCGTTTCCCGCAAATACAAATTCAACTATGACGACTCTCTTGATGTTGTTGGAGTTCACGGCATTGGTGGCTTAGTAGGAATGATCGCGATTGGCCTGATCGCAACAACTTCAGTAAATATCCACGGGGGCAACGGCCTATTTATCTCCGGCCATGCCTCGCTCCTCGTGAAGCAACTTATCGCCGCTCTCGCTACCGCTGCTTACTCATTTATCGTGACTTACTTAATCGCACTGGCAATCCAGAAAACGATTGGCTTTCGCGTTAATCGAAATCTCGAACTAGAAGGTCTAGACACCACCGTCCATGCCGAATCGGCATATGACATAAACTCATTTACTACGAGATAACCAGGGGATCAAATGAAACTAATAACAGCAATCGTAAAACCTGCTCGTGTTGATGAAATCAAAAGCGCGCTGCAAGCAAATGGTGTTCAAGGTATGACTGTTTCCGAAGCTGCAGGGTTTGGTCGCCAAAAAGGTCATACCGAAATTTATCGCGGCGCCGAATATGTTGTTGATCTAATTCCTAAAGTGCGACTTGAAGTATTGGTCGATGATTCTGATTTGAATCGGATTCTCGATCTCATTGTTGCCACGGCAAACTCTGGGTCAATCGGCGATGGAAAAGTCTGGGTCACGCCAGTTGAAACTGTGGTCCGAGTACGGACAAATGAGCGAGGTAGCGACGCGCTTTAGTAGGAATCAACCCTTTTGCCTATGACCATAGGCGCTGATAGGGTCTGCACTGCATTCGAAGTTTCCCCCTTTGAATGAGCTCGGGTTGTTAGCTCAGTTGGTAGAGCAGGTGACTCTTAATCACCGGGTCGGGGGTTCGAGTCCCTCACAACCCACTTATGTAGGTATATCTAAGGTGCTGCATATGGACTGCGAAAAATTGACCGCAACATCGGAATTGTTTTGATGACCGCTTTCTTAAATCCGACACAGTTACCAACACTTTTAACTAACCTTCCTAGCGGAAGTAAGTACTTGATTAAGCACAGCGTAAGTGAAATAAGTGTTTTAGTTCGAGAGATCGAAGCGGCAATTTCAGCAAAAAAGTAGTGATCTGAGGTACCTTGATACCGTGCATATTTTAATTCTCGGCGGTGGCGGAATGCTCGGCCAAAAGATTGCAATTGAACTTAGCAAGCGTGGTGCAATAAAAGAAAAGCAAATCTCGCGCCTGCACTTGGTTGACGCCTATAACGCCCCAAAAATTCCAGAAGGCGCGGGCTTTCAAATAACTGCAGAGATTGCCGACTTAACTGCGCCAGGCGTTGCCACTGCCCTAGTCAAAGATAAGCCGGATCTGATTTTTCACCTGGCAGCTGTTGTATCCGGTGAAGCAGAACAAGATTTTGAAAAGGGTTATCTGGTTAATCTTGATGGCTCTAGGAATCTTTTTGAAGCAATTCGCCTGGTAGGTGGGGGTTACCGCCCAAGAGTTGTCTTCACTTCTTCAGTCGCTGTTTATGGTGGGCCTTACCCAGAGATAATTGAAGACGATTTCATCCTGCAGCCGCTAACTAGTTACGGCGTGCAAAAGGCGATCGGTGAACTCCTGCTCAATGATTACAGCAGACGTGGCTTCTTAGATGGAGTTGGACTTCGTTTACCTTCAATCTGCGTCCGACCTGGTGCACCAAACAAGGCCGCATCTGGACTCTTCTCAAACATTATTCGCGAACCGCTTGTTGGATTAGAGGCGATACTTCCAGCAACAAAAGATGTTAAGAATGTTTTCGCCTCGCCGCGCTCAGCAGTTGGCTTTGCGTTACATGCCGCAACTTTAGATACTGCATTATTAGGAGACCGAAGATCACTTATGATGCCTGGTGTAACCGCTTCGATTGGCGAGGAGATTGAGGCGCTAGGCAGAATTGCTGGCGATAAAATTGTCGCCCTTATAAAAGAAGTTCCAGATGAGAATGCGCAACGCATGGTTAAGAGTTGGGATTGGCCCGGTTTCACAAGTGAGCGCGCCAGATCACTTGGATTTAAATGCGAAGCAACATTTGATGAAATAATTCAAGTTCATATAGCTGATGAACTAGGCGGCCGAATTCCTGGATTAGAAAAGTAAAGAATGCTAAAACTTGGTTACGTGGCGATGCTCGCTTTTACGGTGCTCGGATCCTTTTGGCTTGAGATCGCACTAAAAGTTCGGGTACTTCGCCGGGTTAAGCGTTGGGCACTTGGCATCTTGCCGATAGCCATATTTTTTATCATCTGGGATGCCTATGCAATAGCTCGCCATCACTGGCACTTTGATACCAAGCAAATTCTTGGGATTTATGGACCCTTTAATATTCCGCTGGAAGAATTCCTATTCTTTTTGGTCGTTCCGATCGCAGCCATCATGACCCTTGAGGCGGTTCGCAAGGTAAAAAAACATTGGCTTGTTGGTGATGAGAAATGAGTTATACCCAAATCGCAGTGAGCGCGGTATTTCTGGCATTGATTCTAGATTTTTTCGTTTTAAAGACGACGTTGCTCAAGCGCAAAGTTTTCTGGACTTCCTACGCAATAATCTTGCCCTTTCAATTGCTGACAAATTGGTGGCTCACCTCTAGAAATATAGTTATGTATAACGCCGGCTCAATAATCGGTACTCGAATCGCCAGCGCTCCAGTTGAAGATCTACTCTTCGGTTTTGCGCTGATTCTTGGCGTGCAAAGCACTTGGGTTTACCTTGGTCGTCGCGGGGTTTAGAATTACAGCGTGGAACTCCCAAAGGTCATCCTCTATTACTGCTTCACCCCGATTGCCGACCCTGAAGCCGTAAAACTCTGGCAATACGATCTTTGCGAGAGCCTTGGTCTTAAGGGCCGGATCTTGGTTTCTAAACATGGAATCAATGGAACCATCGGTGGCGATATTGATTCGCTTAAGAAATATATTAAGAAAACTAAGAAATACCCTGGCTTTAAGAAGATAGATTTCAAATGGTCGATTGGGACCGGAAATGATTTCCCACGTCTTCAAGTACGTGTGAAGGATGAGCTTGTTGCGTTCGGCGATCCAACAGTTATTGATGTGAATGAAAAAGGCGTTATAAATGGTGGCAAGCACCTAGCCCCATATGAAGTCGACAAGCTAGTTGAAGAACGTGGCGATGAAGTGGTCTTCTTTGATGGTCGCAACGCCTTTGAAGCCAAGATCGGTAAATTTAAGAATGCGATCATTCCAGATGTGCAATCCTCCCGCGATTTCGTTGCCGAGATAGAAAGCGGCAAGTACGACCACATTAAAGATAAGCCAATTGTCACTTACTGCACCGGAGGAATCCGCTGTGAAATTATCTCTGCGGTAATGGTCCAACGCGGCTTTAAAGAGGTTTACCAAATTGATGGCGGCATCGTTAAATATGGCGAAAAGTTTGGTGATTCAAGTTTGTGGGAAGGCTCGCTCTTTACCTTTGATGATCGCCTAGCAATAGATTTCTCAAAGAAGGCAAAAGTTATCGGCGAGTGCGAAAACTGTGGTGCGGCTACCAAGCAGTTCTATAACTGCTCGACTGCCAGCTGTCATCAACTTGTCTTGTTATGCCAACCTTGTGGTGGCGATCCGCTAAACCGCGTCTGCGTGCACGAGCCAAGCAAGGCGTTTGACCTCGAAACAATCGGCTAAATAGTTTTCTAAATCTATTTTCATTTTGTGGCCGGCTCATTAGGCTCGCGAAATGACTACTAAAACTCCACGCAAGTACAAGCAAATTGCCATCGTTGTAAAAGATATCGAGAAGGCGCTGAAGAATTGGCATGAGATGCTCGGCATCGGACCATGGGCGGTGCGCACATTTAACCCAAGTACAGTTCGTGATTTCTATGTAGATGGAAAATTAGTCACCGAAGATTTCGAATTCATTATTGCGGTCTGCTGGGAAGGCGACATCGAGTGGGAGTTAATCCAGCCAGTTAAAGGACCAAATATTTACTGGCGTCACTTAGAAACCGAGGGTGAAGGATTGCACCACGTTAAGGAGATAATTTCAGATGAAAATATTCCTGGTGTGATCGCTGAATTTGCCGCTCGTGGAATCCCAGTCACACAAACCGGTTGGATTGATGGCGACTGTCACTATTACTTAGATACCAAGGCAACCCTTGGGTATATCTATGAAATCGGAAACGGTGGACCGATCTCCCCTGCTACTCGGATGTATCCGAGCGCTTAATTAAGGGCGACCCATCACCTTAAAGATTGCGTCGAAGAACTCGGCAAATTTAAGTGTTTCAGATAGCGGCATCAACCAAGCATCGCGACCACGAATTTTATCGGCGAAGTGATCTGACATTATTTGGTAAGGATCACAAGCAGCAAAGTTCTCAGTTGTCTTAACGCCTTCGATATCTAATTCCAGAGTGCTTGGCTTATTGTGTGAATTGAAGGCGTCATTTCCGCCCATCTTCACGCTGCCCTTGGTACCAACAACTTCAAAGTAGAGGGTGCTCTCGGTATTCATCGAGGTCAAAGTTTCGGCTTTTGCGTTACCGATTTTGAAAGTTGTTTTTACGGTTTCATCGCACCCACCTGGATGCCAAGTAACCTCAGTTTTGATATCTGAAGTTGGGGCAAAGTCCATTAACCAAAGCGGAGCTGCAACAGAATAAGGTCCGAGGTCATAGAGTCCCCCGCCGCCTAATTCATAAATCGCTCGAATATTTGCTGGATCAAGGCCATCATAAGTAAATGCGCTCCGGATTGATTTAACTTCACCAATTGCACCAGATGAGACAACTTCCTTCATGCGGATAGAGCGAGGGTGCCAACGGTTCCAGCTTGCCTCCATAAATAACATGCCAGTTTGCTTTTGTACTTCGATCGCCTTGCGTGCTTCATCCGCATTCATCGCAAGTGGCTTCTCGCATAGAACATGCTTGCCAGCCTGCATCGCTTTGATTGACCATTCGATGTGAAGTGAATTAGGAAGCGAAATGTAGATTGCTTCAACCTGTGGATCAGCTAACAATGATT
>CAIMMQ010000059.1 GCA_903842675.1 uncultured Actinomycetes bacterium | reverse complement strand
GGCAATCATGAAGTAATGATTCGTGGCACCTTTGCAAATATTCGCTTAAAGAATTTATTGCTTGATGGGGTTGAAGGCGGCTTCACCAAGAATTTTCTAGCAGATGGCGCTCAAGCAACTATCTACGATGCTTCAATTGCTTACCAAGCGAAAAATATTCCATTAGTCATAATGGCTGGAAAAGAATATGGATCTGGATCTTCCCGAGATTGGGCGGCAAAGGGCACTGCGCTACTTGGAGTGAAGGCCGTTATTGCAGAATCTTTTGAACGTATACACCGGTCAAACTTAATCGGTATGGGTGTCTTGCCACTGCAATTTCTGCCAGGAGAAAACCCTAAAGCGCTAGGACTATCCGGTATCGAAGAGTTTTCAATAAGTGGAATCGACGCACTAAATGATGGTGCAACACCGAAGCAGGTTACAGTCACAGCTGATGGCAAGAGTTTTAAGGCGATCGTGCGGATTGATACCCCAGGTGAAGCCGATTACTTCCGACATGGCGGGATTATGCAATACGTTCTCCGCTCACTGCTCAAATAATTACGGCTTGAACTAGACTAAGCCCATGAGCAAAAGGCTGGGATCGCTTAAAAATCCATCGGATTTAGCTAAATTCTCCTATCCAGAACTCGATGAACTAGCTCTCGAAATTAGAGACTTCTTAATTGAAAAAGTTTCGAAAAGTGGCGGCCACCTTGGACCAAATTTAGGTGTTGTAGAACTTACAATCGCAATTCACCGGGTATTTGAATCTCCAAAAGATACCGTGCTATTTGATACCGGTCATCAAAGTTACGTGCACAAAATTCTTACCGGTAGAGCCGAAGGCTTCGAGCGATTGCGACAACGTGGTGGTATTGCCGGTTATCCAAATCGATCCGAGAGTGAACACGACGTTATAGAGAACTCGCACGCATCTACCGCGCTTTCCTGGGCAGATGGAATTGCCAGAGGAAATGCAATAAATGGTGAGAGCGAGCGAACAGTTGTCTGTGTTGTCGGCGATGGCGCCCTCACAGGCGGCATGTCATGGGAGGCGCTAAATAACATTGCCTCCAACCAGAATTTAAATCTGGTTATCGTTGTTAATGACAATGAACGTTCTTATTCGCCAACTATCGGTGGACTTGCTACTTACCTTTCAACGCTTCGCGCAACTAGCGGCTACGAAAAATTCCTCGAATGGGGCAAAGGCGTTTTAGAGAAGACGCCAGTAGTTGGACAACCAATTTTCGAAACGCTCCATGGTGTAAAAAAGGGAATCAAAGACATTATTGCGCCACAAGGTATGTTTGAAGATCTTGGCTTAAAGTATTTAGGGCCAATTGATGGACATGACATTGCCGCAGTTGAGAAGAGTTTGCAGAGCGCCAAGCACTTTGGTGCACCAGTTATTGTTCACGTCATTACCGAAAAGGGTCGTGGCCATGTGCCAGCCGTAAATGATGAAGCCGAAAAATTCCATGCGGTAGGAATCGTGGATCCGACTACAGGTGTGCCAGTATCCAAATCAAATACAAGTTGGACCAGCGTTTTTGCCGAAGAGCTAGTTTCACTTGGGTCCAAACGAAAAGATCTTGTAGCAATAACAGCAGCTATGCTCGGGCCAACTGGCCTTGATAAATTTCAAGCGCAATTCCCAGAACGCACGATAGATGTTGGTATTGCAGAACAACATGCAACTACAAGCGCGGCTGGCCTAGCGTTCACAGGTTTACATCCTGTGGTTGCGGTCTACTCAACATTCCTGAATCGGGCATTTGATCAACTATTGCTAGATGTTGCCCTGCATAAGGCCGGTGTCACATTTGTATTAGATCGCGCTGGCGTGACGGGGGATGATGGTCCTTCACACCATGGAATTTGGGATTTGGCGCTAACTGGAATTGTTCCGACTCTTCATGTTGCTGCGCCAAGAGATGGCGAGCGAGTTCGTGAAACCTTGCGAGAAGCGATTGATATTTCCGACGCACCCTCTTTAATTAGATTCCCTAAAGGCGCAGTTGGTCCAGATATTCCGGCCTTTGAGCGACGTGATGGCATTGATGTGTTGTACCGCGGTGAAAGTGCAGATATTTTGTTAATAAGTATTGGCGCAATGGCCCACCTTTGCGTTGAAGCGGCTGCCCAGGCTTATCGCGAAGGAGTCGGAGTCACGGTAATAGATCCACGTTGGGTTAAACCACTTCCATCAAGTTTGATAACGATGGCCAGACGATACAAGAGCGTTGTTGTTGTGGAAGATGGAATCCGCCATGGCGGAATCGCAAGTACCATCTCTGAAATGTTTCGCGATGCAAATCTCGGAGTTCCGATTCATTCGATTGGCGTCCCATTGGAATTTATCGAACATTCAAAGCGAGCAGAGATTCTCAGCGATCTAGGAATTACTGCCAAGAACATCAGCCATCAATTGGTTGCCTGGAGCAGTTCGGTTAAAGATGGTCTTACGCCGGCAGCGATGCAACTCCCGGTGGATGAAAACGTTGACCACAAACCAAATCACTAATACCTTCGCGGTCTAGGTAAGGCAGGATTCCGCCTAAGTGCAATGGCCAGCCACAACCAAGCAACATACATAAATCAATCTCGGCTGCACTTGAAACCACGCCTTCTTCCAGCATCATGCGAGCCTCTTGGGCAAGTGCAGATAGCGCACCAACTCGAACTTCATCTTCGGTAGTGCACTTTGGTTTGCCTTGGGTCGTCTCTTTAATTATTGCCAGGGCGGCGGGGTTGGCAGAAATTGAACCGTCATCGCTCTTTAAATAGAAGGTGCGAACTCCTTCACTAACAAAACGTTCCATGCTTGGTGATATTCGATAGCGATCGCCCAAACTCTTATTTAAAGTTTGCGCAACATGCAACGCAATTCCTGGACCAACCAGACCAAGTAGTTCAAGGGAAGTCATTGGTAGACCAAGAGGTTTCATCGCAGCGTCTGCAATGGCAGGGTTGGTACCTTCATCGATGCAATCCGTAATTTCGCCCATAAAGCGGGTGAGCAGGCGGTTTACAACAAATGCCGGTGAGTCTCTAACAATCACCATCGTCTTTTTCAATTCTTTTCCAATTGATACAGCAGTTGCTGTGGTTACATCATCAGTTGCTTCAGTACGAGCAATCTCCAAAAGCGGCATAACCGCGACAGGATTAAAGAAGTGGAAACCGATAACTCGCTCTGGATTGGTTAAGCCTTGCGCCATGGCGGTTACAGAAAGTGAAGAGGTGTTTGTTGCCAAAATGCATTCGGGGGAGATGATCGCCTCAAGTTCCTTAAAGAGCTTTTTCTTAAGATCGATCTCTTCAAAGATCGCTTCAATTATGAATGAGCAATCCGCAAAAATTGATTTATCAACCGAGCCAGAAATTAGCCCCGAGATCCGCAGCGCAGTTTCTGGGCTCATACGCTTCTTCTCAACTAATTTGGATATTTCGCTCTTGATATATGCCAGACCTTTATCTACTCGCTCTTGGTCAAGATCTGTGATTACAACTGGGACTTTAAGGTTTCGAAGAATGATTAGCGCTAATTGGGATGCCATTAGACCGGCTCCCACTACGCCAACTTTTGAAATTTTTCGAGCTAGCGCCGGTTTTGGAGCGCCTTCTACCTTCTTGCGCTTCTTTTGAATTAAGTTAAATGCATATAGCGAAGCGCGCAATGGATCGCTCATGGTCAAGGTTGCAAGTGCTTGATCCTCTGCATCAAATCCCTGAGTCAGTGAATTAGTTCGGGCTGCTGCAATTAATTCAAGTGCCATCGCGGGGGAGGCGATAGGTGCACCACCATATTTCTTGGCAGCAGCAGCGCTTCCAGTTGCGAGCGCGCTCTCCCATTGCGCAACATCGGAAGTGTGATCGGTGCGCGTAATTTTCTTGGAACCATTGAGAATTTGCGCCGCGAATTTTATGGAGTTCTCGAGAAAATCTGCTGGCTCGAATACGGCATCGGTAACGCCGAGTGCCAAAGCATCTTTTGCCTTCAACATAGTGTTGTTATTTAGCGCGTTCAAAATAATAACTTGAACTGCTTTTTCTGGGCCGATTAACTTTGGCAAAATAGTTGCCCCACCCCAGCCCGGTACCAGTCCGAGGAAAACTTCTGGCAGACCAGTAAAAGCTGTTGTCGCCAAGGTTCGATAATTAGAATGCAGCGCTACTTCTAAGCCACCACCAAGTGCCAAGCCGTTAACAAAAGCAAAGGTTGGTTTTGGACCATTGCCCAGGCGTTTAAATACATCGTGGCCAAGTTTTCCAATCGCAAGTGCTTGAGATTTCTCAGTTAGAAACGCTAGGGCTGATAGATCGGCGCCAGCGGCAAAGATAAACGGCTTACCGGTTATACCTATTGCAACTGAAGAACTATTTTGCGCCGCAGTTATCGCTTCATCTAGCGCTTTAAGTGAAGCGGGGCCAAAAGTATTTGGACGGTTGTGATCCATCCCGTTATCCAGAGTAATTAATGAAAGTGTGCCAGTGGCGCCAAATGCTGTCAGGTCGATTTCACGCAAGATGGCCTTTGTAATTACTTCTTCAGGTGCGCCTTCTGGAAGTTTTACTTCACTCATTTGCTGGCGCCTTTGCCGGTGAAGTGTGGATTCTCCCAAATGACAGTACCGCCCATACCAAGTCCGATGCACATTGTGGTTAGGCCGTAACGAACTTCTGGATGCTCCTCGAAACTACGTGCAAGATTAAGCATCAAGCGGATACCGGATGAGGCGAGCGGATGGCCAACTGCAATAGCGCCACCTACTGGATTAACTCTGGGATCGTCATCACTAATTCCAAAGTGATCTAAGAATGATAGAACTTGAATAGCGAACGCCTCATTAACTTCAAAGAGTCCAATATCTTCGATCTTTAACCCAGCCTTTGCCAGCGCTTTTATTGTGCTCGGCACTGGTCCATATCCCATAATCTCTGGTGCGACACCTGCAAATGCGAAAGAAACCAAATTGGCCTTAATTGTTAAACCTAATTCGAGCGCTTTTGATTCACTTGCAAGTATTGCGGCGGTGGCACCATCATTTAACCCAGCGGCATTTCCCGCAGTGACCCGACCGGCAGCACGAAATGGTGTTTTAAGTGCGGCGAGTGCTTCTAGCGTTGTGCCAGGCCTTGGCGGTTCATCAACCGTTGCGATGCCCCACCCGAGTTCTTCGGAACGAACCGCAACTGGAATTAAATCTCGCTGTATTTTTCCTGCAGCGTATGCCGCTGCTGTTTTATTTTGGGAAGCCACCGCATATCTATCAGCACGCTCTTTTGTTAAATGCGGAAATTTGTCATGCAATCTTTCGGCGGTAGCACCCATTTGAAGTGCATCGGTATCAACTAATTTCTCGGCCAAGTAACGGGGATTGGGATCCATACCATCGCCCATTGGGTGGTTTCCCATATGTTCGACGCCGCCAGCAATTGCAATGTCATATTGCCCCATCGCGATTGCACCAGAAACTGTTGTTACCGCAGTTAGTGCACCCGCGCACCAACGATCGATTGAATAACCAGGGACGCTGTCGGGGATACCGGCGAGAAGTGAAACGCTGCGACCGATATTCATTCCTTGATCACCAGTTTGGGTTGCTGCAGCAATTGCAACATCGTCTATCTGGTTTGGTAGTACTTTTGGATTTCGCTCAAGTAGGCCGCGCAGCGTGCGCACCATGATGTCATCGGCTCTAGTGCCAGAATAAAGACTTCCAGCTTTGCCAAAAGGGGATCTAACGGCATCTACAAGTACGACTCGCTCGCTCATAACCTTAGGTTACTAGTGAGTAGATTAAAAAGGAACGCTAGGCGTTTATTAGTTTTTCAACCGGCTTGGTGGCAGCCTTCGCCAAGTAGAAGCGAAGTGCAACAGAGAGGTAGACGCCCCAAACCAGAATTTGAAGCCAAGTTAGGCTGGTTCCGATACCGATAGTTCCTTCTAGGACGGTAGTCAAAATTGAATTCGCGCCGCGCCAATTCCAAATGTAAGTGTTAGCCCCTGGGAGAGCGCCAAATTTCTGGAACTCAGATATTCCGTGGGAGAGCACGCCGCCAGCAACTACCAAAAGTGCTGAACCGGTAATAGTGAAAAATTTTCCTAAATTTAATTTAATACTTCTGCGATAAATACCAACACCAAGTGCGATCGCTGCGATCAAGCCTAAGGTTAGGCCGATTGAAGGTGCGCTATCTTTCGAAACAGTTTTGAAATTAGTGAAGACAAAGAGTGCGGTCTCTAAACCTTCTCGTGCCACTGCAAAAAAAGCAGCTGATACGAGGGCGAATTTACCGAATCCCAAAGCGTGATCCACTTTGCCTTGCAGTTCATCTCGAAG
>CAIMMQ010000058.1 GCA_903842675.1 uncultured Actinomycetes bacterium | reverse complement strand
GCAGTGACTTCACCTGTGGCTGGGTTAAATATCTCTGCGCTGCGATCAGATGCGCCGCTGTATACCTTGCCGTTAATGAAATGGCTAATTTTTTTACTCACTTGGGATCACTTATCACTTCCGGTGTAGTGGTGGGCTATAGATGAAAGGGCTTGATCCAAGATGGCGAAACCTGCGCGTACCTCGGCTTCGCTGACATTGCACGGTGGGCAGATATGAATTCGATTGTAATTATTAAATGGTTGTAGTCCCATTTTCTTGCAAGCGGCAACGAGTTCATTCATTGCTGGACTGCTGGCACCATACGGCGCAAGTGGTTCGCGGGTTGCACGATCTTTAACAAGATCCATCGCCCAAAAAACGCCAAGGCCACGAACTTCGCCAACAACTTTATGTTTTTCCTTCATCTCTTCAAGAAGTGGCTTGATAACTTTCTCACCGATGTTGGTTGCGTTCTCGAGCATCTTCTCATCGCTCATCGCATCAAGAGTTGCAACGGCTGCCGCAGTGGCAAGTGGGTGGCCGCTATAGGTAAGTCCGCCTGGGAATACCCGATCGTTAAATGTTGCCGCAATTTCATCGCTGATAATTACGCCACCAAGTGGGACATAACCACTGTTAACGCCCTTGGCAAAAACAATTAAATCAGGCTGGGCGCCCCAGTTTTGGAAGGCGAACCATTTACCAGTGCGGCCAAAGCCAGACATAACTTCATCGGCAATCCACTTAATTCCGTGCTTGTCACAAAGTGCGCGAACACCTTCGAGATAACCTTTTGGCGGAACAAGAACCCCGGCGGTTCCGACAACGCTTTCAATCAATATCGCAGCAATAGTTGCTGGACCTTCAAAATTAATTACTTGTTCTAGATGTTCGAGAGCGCGCTTGCATTCCTCGGCTTCATCTTTTGCCCAGAACGCTGTGCGGTAAAGATACGGTCCAAAGAAATGAACATGGCCAGTTGCGTACTCATTTGGCCAACGACGTGGGTCACCAGTTGATGCAATCGCAGCATTGGTGTTGCCGTGATAGCTACGATAAAAAGAGAGGACTTTATTTCGACCGGTGTGCAGACGTGCCATACGTATTGCGTTCTCCACGGCATCGGCGCCACCATTTGTGAAGAAGACTTTATGGAAATATCCGCCGGCGCGATCGGTGATTCGCTTTGCAGCCTCACCGCGAGCGCTGTTGGCAGCTTGAGGCGCTATTGTTGTTAGGACCGCTGCCTGATCTTGAATTGCTTTTACAACTTTAGGATGTTGAAATCCGATGTTTGTAAAAACTAATTGACCAGAGAAATCTAAAAACTTATTGCCATCGAAATCCCAGAAGTAACTTCCTTCGCCCCCAGCAATTGGCAGTGGCGTAATTTGTGCTTGGGCCGACCAAGAATGAAATACGTGAGCCCTATCGAGATCGAAGACCTCTTTGCCGCGCTTTGGATCTGCAGGTGGCTGCGTCATAGTGCTTATCTAAGCACCCTTAACGATCCAGATCTAACTGCTGCCGGAAACCAAGGGCATCCCACGCGTCAAAGCCTGAAATGATTTGGCCATCTTTGAAATGATCGATGCTCACGCCATCAACAGATACCTTCTTATTAGATGCAGGCTTGCCTTCAAGAGGTCCATCTTGAGTTCCAGTTAAATGCCATCTAGAAACAACAGTGTCACCTTCAACAATTACTTCTTCAACTTCAAAATGAATATCTGAAAATGCTTCTTGCCAAGCGCGCCATTGTTTGCGAAAACTTTCGCGCCCAGTTCCAAATCGCGGATCGTTGCCAACTGTATTGACGGAAATAAATCGATCGATCGCTGATTCATCGCCCTGGTTCCAAATTTGTTCAAAAAAATCGTAGGCCAGTTGTCGGGTGATTTCTGTTTTACCTTTTTCGGACATATGCCCACTTTATGCGGGATTTATCACCCTTGGAACCTCGTTGTTACCAATTTGTTATCGCCATTATCTTGACCGAAGTGTGCATACATGGTGGAGTAATCCCAATGACCGGGGCTGGCACCCTCCTGCCCTGGGCATCCAAATCAACTAACTCTTGGCTAACGCCGAGCATAAGGAGAAAATAGATGAAGAAGGTCGGCCTACGTCGCCTTGCTGCACTTGCAGCAATCAGCTTGGTTGGTACAGCGTTCGCTGCTGCACCAGCACATGCAGCAAAGATCACTATTACAGTGATGACTCCAAACTACACAGATGCAATGCCTCCATATTATGCAGACCTAGAACAACGCTTCATGGCTGCTAATCCAGACATCACTGTGACTCACACAAACCTTTCATGGGATGACATTCTCGTTAAGGGCCGTACTTTGGTTGCAACAGACTCAACCCCGGATATCTTGAACCTAAATACCTTCTCAGACTACGCAGCAGCAGATTTGCTCTATAAGACATCAGATCTTTACGATGCAAAGAAACTTGCTGACTTCGTACCTGCGTTCATTGATAACTCAAAGTACAACGGAACTGCTTATGCAGTACCAGACCTTGCTTCTGCTCGTATGTTCTTCTACAACAAGCAACTTCTTTACTCATCAGGAGTTACAAAAGTTCCAACAACTTGGGATGAAGTAACTGCTGCTGCAAAGAAGATCAAGGCTAAGTATCCAAAGGTTTACCCAATCGCAGTTCCACTTGGACCTGAAGAGGCACAAGGCGAATTCCAGATCTGGGCTGGCGGAAACGGTGGACGCTACTTCGATAGCGCTGCAGGCAAGTGGGTTATTAACTCAAAGGCAAACGTTGACACCCTTAAGTTCCTAACCGGACTTGTAAAGGCTAAGTTGACTCAGCCAAACCCTGCTTCAACAAACCGTACTGATGCTTTCAAGCTATTTAGCCAAGGCAAAGTTGCAATGATCAACGCATCTGTCTTCTTCCCTTCAACTTTGAAGGATTACAAGAGCACAGTTGACTATGGTGTTGCACCATTCCCTCACTCAGCAACCGGTCACTCAATTACTTTGGGTGTACAGGATTACTTCATGGCATTCAAGAAGCCAGGAAACCAAGATGCAGTTAGTAAGTATCTAAACTTCCTCTTCGCTGCCGACAACTACGCTGGATTCCTACGCGCTGCTGGTGGCTTCATCCCAGCAACAAAGTCTGCATCTGCAACAGTTGACTCATCCTTGCTTCCATTCATCAACCAGCTACCAAACGCAATCTTCTACCCAGGAGATCTTGCTGCTTGGCCAAAGGTTGTAGGAGCTATCACCACCCAAGTTGGAACTGGTGTTAACAAGGATCCACAGAAGGTACTTGATGCGATTCAGAAGATCGCAGAAGCTGCTGGAACTAAGTAAATCTAGTTCGCTTAGCAATAAGTACTAACTTGTAAGTAGCAGTAAAAAGAGCAGGGCTTTGGTAGGTTAAAGACCACCGAGGCCCTGCTTCTTTCAAAGAAATTTAGCTGGATTAATTGGATTAGTTAGATCAGTTGGAGAGGAAATTGCGTTGACTATCACGGTCGCAACTGCTCGTAAGCATCGCAAGAAGAATTCCCTAATATCCGCTCTGCCCTGGATCGGACCCGCAGTAGCGTTGATTTTGTTAGTTGTTATTTGGCCCGCAATAGAATTAGTAAAAATATCATTCACAAAGATTTCGCTGGCTGGCGCACTCGGTGGCTTTAACGGACTACAAAATTTCCGTGATTTATTTGCAAACCCCAACTTGTCAGTAATTGCGCTGCGCACAGTAATTTGGGTATTCCTAGTGGTTTTCTTAACCGTAATAATCTCACTGCCGATAGCACAATTAATTAACCAAAAATTCCCCGGGCGTAAATTCGTCCGCTGGGCGATGATCGTGCCTTGGGCGGCTTCAGTTGTTATGACTTCGATTATCTGGAAATGGATTCTCGATCTAAGTTCTGGTGAACTCAACTTAACTCTGACCCAACTTGGAATCATTCATGATGACGTGGACTGGCTTCACGATCCACGATTTAGTTTTTATGTCCTAGTTTTTGTAGCCGTATTCGTCTCGATTCCGTTCACATCCTTTGTATTGCTCGCGGGATTGCAATCGATTCCGGCCGACTTATCTGAAGCGGCGTCAGTCGATGGCGCAACTCCGTGGCAGATCTACCGCAGAATAAAGTTCCCACTTCTTCGCAACTCACTCGCCATCGCAACAATTATCAATTTGATTAACGTCTTTAACTCGTTCCCGATTATTTGGGCCATGACGCACGGCGGTCCAGGTTATGACACTGATACAACCACCACTTTTGCCTACAAGATGGCCTTTATTGAATACAACATGGGGCCATCAACCGCACTCGGCGCCGTGAACTTCTTCTTCATCTTGATCATTGTGGGAATTTATCTTCGGGTTACAAGAGCGGCGAGGATCGAAGCATGAGCGCCTTGAAATCTAGTGAAGTTAAAGTGTTGAAGAAGAAGCGGGAATTCACGCCAAAGAAGATTGCAATTATGGCTTCGGCGTACTTGATAGCTTGGTTCTTTGTCTATCCATATATAAATATGTTGATGACATCGCTCAAGCCACATGGCGAGCTGTATACCGCTCCAACTCATCACGTTCCAATTCACTGGAAATTCACTAACTACATCGAGGTTTGGAAACATGCTCCGATTGCTGGCTTCTTAAAATCATCATTAATTGTTTCGATCTGCGCCACAATCCTTGTTCTACTTGTTTCAATTCCAGCCGCTTACTACGTGGCTCGTAATCGCTTTCGTGGTCGTGGTTTCTTCCTTCTACTTGTGCTTGCAACGCAGATGTTCTCACCAACCGCGCTTATCATCGGAATTTTCCGTGAAGTTAAATTCTTCCATGGTCTAAATGGCTACCCTGCTTTGATCGTGGTTAATGCGGGATTCAACTTGGCATTTGCGGTCTGGTTGCTTTCTGGCTTCTTCGCATCTGTTCCGGTTGAAATTGAAGAAGCAGCGATGGTTGATGGGTGTTCTAAATTCAAGGCGCTGACCAAAATTACCTTGCCGGTTGCGCTTCCTGGAATTGTTACAGCAGTTATTTTCACCTTCGTATCTACTTGGAATGAATTCACCGTTGCGTTAACTGTTATGAGCTCACTTCCTAAAGAACCAATTTCGGTTGGTATTACCACATTTATCGGCGAATATGACGTGGCTTGGGAATACTTATTTGCTACAACCACGATCGCCATCATCCCAGTAGTAATTCTCTTCATCTCAATTGAAAAGTATCTAGTGGGCGGCTTAACTGCAGGTAGCGTTAAGTAAGCCATGCCCGCTCGGTTAAATAACGCATTTACCTTTCCCTACACATTCTTCAGGCAGGATGCCACCGAAGTATTTCGTGAGTTAAAGAGCGCCCATTTAACTGGCATTAACCTGGCACTTAATTATCACGGTAGTCGCGACTTCCTACTTCGCCAAGGTCCGCAACTTGAATATTTGGCTGATGGTTTTCATTATTACCTGCCAGACTCAACTAAGTATGAATCAGATTCCATCTTGCCGCACGGGAAGGATCATTTAGTTGATAACAAGGTTTTAGATGGCGTACTTGCAGCAGCAAGTGCCGAAGGTATGAAAGTGAATGCTTGGTGCGTCTTTGCTCATAACTCTGCAGTCGGAATTCAAGAACCATCGGCAACCGTTACTAACGCTTTAGGTAATCACTTTCTCTCCGAACTCTGCCCATCTAATCTACGAGTGCAACGATATTTCAAAGGCATGGTTAAGGATTTGCTCTCACGCGGCGTTAACGGAATCGCCGCCGAATCACTGCACTTCCATGGCGCCAGACACGGTGAGCATCACGAACGTTTCTTCATGGAACTCTCCCCCACAACAGAGTTTCTCTTCGCACTCTGCTTCTGCCCATCTTGTATCGCTAAATTTGAGCAGCGCGGTGGTGATGGTAATCGCTTAAAAGCAAAGGTCGCACTTGCCCTTAAGCCATTCTTGGAAGATAACGATCCATGGCTTGGTAAGGCACTTTCCCAACTTTTCCTAGTTGAACTTATCGGTACTGAATTATTTGATTATTTGGTATCTCGAGAACGAACCGTAAGTGAGTTATACGCCGATATCTCTAAGTTAACTCGCGCTTCTGGCGCCAAATTTTCTTATGTTGATCAATCCACGCTGCTTGATATGGAGAGCGCTAAGCCTCTGGGTCTAAGTTGGCAGGTTGGAATTGATAACAAGGCTGTCCGTGCCCAAATCGATGCCTTCTTGCCGCTGATGTATCGCAAGCTTGCCGATGACATTGCTGGCATCGCGCATAACTATAAGAATGAAATTGGCGGAGAGATCGATGCGATTTTGCGGCCAACTTATCCAGATAGCGAGAGCAGCGAGAATTTAATTGAGAAAGTTGAAACGTTAAGCGCGCTAGGTATCTCTAATATTGATTTCTATTTACTTGATACTTGGCGGCCGCGAGATCTTCAGCGAGTTGCGGCGGCGTTGGAGCGAATCGCCTGACCAGGAACATTGCTAGTCCGCTTGCCACTTTTTAGAGTTTCAATTCCAGAAATCCAAACGCTTTCAAAACCTTGGGCAAATAGCCTTGGTTCATCATAAGTTGCGCGATCTTTTACCGTGCTGGCATCAAAGAGCGTCATATCTGCAACTAAGCCAGTTCTAATTAGGCCACGATCTTTTAGACCAAGTCGTTTTGCTGGACGACCCGTCATGCGAGCAACTGCTCCTTCCATAGTGATCACGCCTTCTTCTCTGGCATAAACACCGAGGTATCTTGCGAATGTTCCATAGGCCCGTGGGTGTGGACGGTTGCCGGTCAAAATTCCATCAGTTCCAACCATATGTTTTGCATGCTGCATGATTGCGCGAACATTTGGTTCGTATCCCGCAAAGAGTATGCAGTTAACTTTGAAATCTTCATCAACAATTAGATCTAGGTAGAAATCAACCGGCGACTTGCCTTCGCGCTCGGCCATATCAATTAACTTTTGGCCAACATATTTAATGTTTGCTTCCTTAGTAACACCTGCAACTACGATGCTTGGCCAGTTCACTACGCCACCTTGATTACCATCTGAGCCACTTACATTTAGGTTGTTAATGATCTTCAAGCGATCCTGTGGATTACCGATTCGATTGATCAGATCTTGCTTAGTTCCAGCTTGGCACCATGATGGGAGCAGCGCATGCAAGTAAGTCATACCCGCTAAGTAAGGATAGGTATCAAGGGATACTTCTGTACCGCTGGCATTTGCTCGATCAATTCGCTCGAATAGTTCATCAACCTTGTCATGATATTTCGGATTACTCATGTGGCAGTGCGTTAAATGAAGGGGGCACTTGGACATCTTGGAAATATCGATGCAAGCATCAATTGCATCCAGAAAGCCGGCGCCATAATTTCGGTGATGTGGTGCGTAGTAGCCACCGTGTTTTGCGATTACCTCGCATAGTTTCGCAATCTCTAAATCACTGGCATACATCGCAGGGGTATAAGTCAGACCAGCTGAAAGCCCAACTGCGCCTTGGCGCATACCTTCGTCAACCAAAGCTAATTGGTGCTTCATCTGTTCTGGTGTTGCATCCCCTGGCTCGTTGCCACATGCCAGCATGCGAACATTTCCGTGCGGGATTAAGTAAGCCACATTTACTGCCGCGCCGCGATCTACAAGTCCCAAATAATCTGCAACTGAACGAAACTTCCAATCAATGTTCTTGGGTTCACCGTTCCATCCAAATAATTGATCACGCAGAACGGCCATCGTGGAATCATCCGTCGGTACATAGCTCAAACCATCTTGGCCAACAACATCAAGTGTTACCCCTTGAGTCACCTTTGCCAGATGCTCTGGATCAGAGAGAACCGCAAGATCAGAGTGCGCATGCATATCAATAAAACCTGGTGCGAGTGTTAAATCAGTTGCGTCAATAATTCGGCCACGTTCATTGCCTTTGATCAACTTTCCAACTTCTGCAATGACGCCGTCAACAACTATTACATCGGCTTTTACGGCAGGTGTTTCGCTGCCATCAATTATTGATGCGCCACGAATCGTAAAAGTGTTATCGGCCAATTATTAATCCGAACCCTCAACCACTGGATACATCGGGGCAAGACCTGCAAGGAGTCCGCCATCAACTAGAAATTCGCTGCCGGTCATCCAACTTGATTGATCAGATGCCAGGAACAGAACCGCTGCTGCAATGTCAGCTGGTTGGCCAACGCGATGCAGTGGATACCAAGGTTCTAAATCGTTGAAAACATTTGGATTGCGTTCAATGCGCTCTTTCCAAGGTTCTGTTACAACGGTGCCTGGAAGGACGGTGTTGCAGCGAATTCCATTCTTTCCGTAACGAACCGCAACGGTGCGGGTAAGAGTATTTAAACCACCTTTAGAGGCTGAGTATGAATCGCTGCCGACCATAGTCTTTGAGTTAACGGTGCTGATGTTAATAATGCTGCCGAAGTTATTTTTGATCATTCCGGGAAGAACTTGGCGGATGCATAAAAATGGCGCTGTTAGGTTGATCGCCAACGTCTTATTCCAAACGTCAAGTGAGGTTTCGAGGAGATTCTTTGGATCGTGGAACATCGCATTGTTAACTAATACTTCGATCTTGCCCAAATCTTTTTCGATCTGCGCGATTGTTTTAATTACATCGGCTTCGATTGTTAAATCTAGGACATAACCGTTTGCATCACCGCCCGCAGCTTTTAATTCCTTGATCGCTGCGTTCAGTTCTACTTCGAGAATATCAATCAGTGCAACTCGCATCTTGGCGCCGATCGCGGCGCGCGCCATTTCAAGGCCAATGCCACGGGCACCACCAGTAATAAGGATGGTGCGACCAACGAGCTCAGGTGCGCTGAAGTAAGCCATTATTAACTCTGTTATCGCAGAGCTACTACTAAGTCGATCTCAACCAAGATTGCGATTAGATCTGAGCCAACGGTTGTGCGAACTGGATAATTCGGTGCTTTAAAGAACTCTTGATAGACACCGTCATACTCTTTGAAGTCGCGATTAACATCTTGTAAATGTGCGGTTGTCTTAACAACATCCGTGAAATCGCAGCCAACTTCAGCCAAGACCATCTGCAAATTCTTTAGGGTCTGTCGAGTTTGCTCGCCAACTCCACCGGAAACAATCTTGCCTGTTGCTGGATCTACTGGACCCATGCCACATGTGTAAAGAAAGCCATTGGCTACAACACCATGTGAATATGAACCACCAGGTGCTGGTGCGCCCTTTGCTGTTATGTGACGTACGGCCATTCGAGTCTCCTTCGGGTTAGTTATCTTGATCTTTATTGGGCTAAAAGTGGGTCTGAATACAATCTACAACATCATAATTATCATCAACGACTGGAATCAAACGCCATTTATCAAAGTTAGTACACGGATGAGAAATACCACATCCAACGATCTGGCCGACCTCCACGCTGCCCGGAGTGATCTCGGCAAAGGCATGTTGGTCATTTAGCTTCTCAATTTTGGCACTGAACGCCTCAACCTTGCTGCCTACCTTCTTAATAGGTAACGGATTATCTAGATCATTTCCAGCATCGCGCTTTCCGTAATTCAAAATAGCTAGGTTGGGTTCTGGGATGCTGAGAACTCTTGACCAAAGTTCCAGGGCTGGTACAAATCGATCAGCTTCATCTGCGCCCATAAAGGGGTAAAGCTCCTCGTAATGAATGTGGTCGTGGCTTACGTAACCACCACTTCTAAGAATGATGTGAGCATCGCCTTGGTATTTGGCAAACTCTTCGGCAACGTAATCGAAGAATGAACTTCCACCGGCAGAGATAATAATTTTCTCATCTAAATACGGAGCCACGATTTCGGCAGCCGAAACAATATGTCGCAGGAAAGCCCGTAATTTCTCAATGCCTGCCTCGCGATCGCCGCCCGGTACAGCACCTTCAAAACCAGAAACGCCACGTACTTTAATCTTTGGATCTTTCACAATTTCAACCATTAATTCTTTGAGCAATCCAAGGTCTCGGATACCTGCGCGACCACCAAGTGCACCGATCTCCATGAAGATATTGAGTTTGGCGCCACTCTGCTGTGAAATAGCGCTTTGAACAATCTTTAACGCAGCGAGTGAATCAATATAGAAAATTATCTCAGCCGTACCTTCATGATTGCGCTTTGCGATTTCACGAATTGAGGTTGGCTCTAGAACTTCATTACCAATAATTATTTTCTTAAATCCAGCATCAAGAAAGACATTTGCTTGTGCAAAGTTTGCAACGGTAATTGCCCAAGCACCCGCATCCATCTGCCGTTTTGCGATTTGTGGCGACATTGGTGTTTTAACATGTGGCGCGAGTGAAACTCCGAGTCCGCCGCAGTACTTCGCCATTCGATCTATGTTATGAGCTAGTGCGCTCTCGCGAAGGACCATAATCGGAAATTGAAAATCAGCGGTAAAGAGATTGGGTTTGGTTGCTAAGAATTGGGCAACGGTGGTGCCATGGGCTGCCAGTGGAAATCCCTTGAATTCCGAGTTTATTTCGCCGCTGGCCACGACCTAACGCTATCAACGCACGCATAAGTACGCCAGAGCCAACGCATATTTTGTTACCTCGTATAACGATTTCGTGCGAAAATATGACGTGTCCAAAATTGGAAATGTGATGGAATCAGAAATTGCCGAGATTCCTGCGGTTTTTCAAACTCTCCTTGAAAATCCGGCCCAATTTAGCGATCTACAAAATCTTCTGAATAAGAGTTCAATCCAATCCGTTCTCGTATTGGCCCGTGGAACTTCAGATAATGCGGCGCATTTTCTAAAGTATCTAATCGAAACCAAACTGGGCTTGCCGGTAGGACTTACCTCGCCCTCATCGGTGACTATCTACAAGACAAAATTGCACTTCAAAAATACTTTGGTTGTTGCAATTTCGCAGAGCGGACAGTCAACTGATCTTGTTGAATATGCCAAGGCGGCACAAGCTGCAGGGGCGCTACTTGTTGCTATGACTAACGATGACACATCCCCACTCGCTCGAGGTGCAAACTTCCACATCTCACTTCTTGCCGGAAAAGAGTTAGCAGTTGCTGCAACAAAGAGTTATGCCGCCCAACTGTTGTGCTCTCTTTTATTAGTACGTGCCTGGGCCGCAGAGGGTTCCACGCCGACATCGATTATTTCTGAAGCCAAACGACTAGTTGCAGATGAAACTTTAGTTACCAACGCAGTTGCGGCGGCAAGTCGTGATGGTGAGATCGTTGTTTTGGGACGTGGCTTCTCATACCCAAATGCTCGCGAGGCAGCGCTTAAGATTCAAGAGACCAGCAAAATATCAGTTCAGGG